>NZ_NWSZ01000019.1:0-177041 GCF_002531885.1 Rhizobium sp. L9
TCTTGTCATTTTCTGCAACGAGCGCAACTGAAATAATCGGAAATCAAAGCCTTCCGCACCGCTTATCTATCAGAAGTAGGTAAGCTAGTGCTTTATTCCCTTCCGGCGAACGACCTTCTCGGCCGTCAGAAACAGGATGCGCATGTCGAAACCGACGGAGCGTCGCTCAAGATATTCGACATCGAATTTCACCTTGTCCGGAATCGGCAATTCGTCACGCCCGTTGATCTGCGCCCATCCGGTCAATCCCGGCAGGAGCTTGTCGACGCCGTGGGCCGTCCGCAATGCGATCAGATCATATTGATTGTAGAGCGCCGGGCGCGGCCCGACGAAACTCATCTTGCCCGCCAGAATGCACCAGAGCTGGGGCAGTTCGTCGAGACTGGATTTGCGCAGAAACGAGCCGATGGGCGTCAGAAACCGCTCGGGATTTTCGAGCAGATGTGTCGCGACTGTCGGCGTGTCGACGCGCATGCTGCGGAATTTCGGCATCAGGAAGATCTGATTGAAACGCCCGATACGTTTTGACCAGTAGAGGATCGGTCCTGGCGAGGTTAGCCGGACACTGAGAGCGACGACAAGGATCGGAACGAGCAGGATGACCGAAGCCACCAAAGCCAGGAAAAAATCCACCGCGCGTTTCAAGCCCATGCCCCGTACTTCTTCCATTGCCTCTTCAGCGGATTTCCGCCCATACGCCGCAGCGCCGTATCGTCAAAAACCCTTTCGCGTCAACTCCAACCGCAAGCTTTCTTCACTGAACGCCGGCCGATCGTCGATCAGATCCTTGCCTTGTAGGCCTAGGCAAAGGGGCTCACTTCGAGCTTGGAACGCACGACGTAGCCGCTGCCATCAGATCGCGCCCAACCGCGCCCTATGGTCCACAGGCGCCAATCTCTGGCAGGCCTACAGAACCGGGCCTCTGGCAGGAAAGGATCTTCGATCAGCGTATGGGCGAAATCGATCACCGTCTCCCGCTCGCCAGCTGCCCTTCGATCGCCTTTGTCGGCATCGGCTTTGGCACCCAAGGTAGCGATGCTGCGGGTGGCCGCACCAAGCGCCAATTCCATTATAGATGATATGCTGTTTCTGGTCGCTATGGGCTCGTTCTCATTGTTTACTGCAGTAAACTTCCTGCACGTTTCCGGCCCCACGCTTTGTGAATGAGGGCGACGATTTCCGTATTAACCGCCTTCATCGCCTCCCTCGCGCCGTCATAGTCACGCGGGTAAACTGCCTTCGCTCGGCCTCATAAGTGCGTGGTTTGTCATCGCCGCATAGGAGATCTCGATGCTGCGCAGCATTGGATTGGTGTGTTGACGTCGCCCTCGACCTCCGGGTGAAAGCCGTGTGGGAGAAAGGGACGCTGCGCATCGAGATTGACGGCAAGAAGCCGGTGACCGCCACGGCAAGATGCTGGGCAAGATGCGCGGCACTCGTCGTCTTGCCGCTGACGTCCCTGAAGAGGGCGACGACCTGCAGGATGTTCATGACCGTGGCTATGACGCATATAATGCGCTCCGGCGCGCGCATTATGCTCAAGGAAGCCACGCATCTCCCCCTTTTGCTCCGCCGCATACGATCGGCGGCGCCCTATGCGACCAAGACCGACGGCATAGCAAAATTTGGCAAGGCCCAGCCCTCGTACCGCGGAGGCGCAACTCGCGGTCGGCGAGGACACGATGTCCGGCCTCATCTGAACTTGATATCGCTCGCCTTCTGGGAAACGCGGACGTTCCAATCCCGTAGAGCATCGCACACTTCGGCTCGCGTGGGTGCGCCGATGCGTCCGCCGAACACTTGGCATTTGAGAGCCGCGGCCATGGATGACAATCGCATCGTCTCTTCGATCGGCGTGCCTTCTGCGATTGCCAGCGCGAAGGCCCCGTGGAAGATGTCGCCGGCCGCAAGCGTGTCGATCGCTCTCACCTTCGGCGCGGCGAGGTGACGGATGTCGCCGCTTGCATCGTCGAACCACAGGGAGCCGTTTTCGCCGGCCGTAACGCTGATGAAGGCATGTTCGAATTTCCGCTTCAGCCGGCCGACGGTCTCGACGAGATCCGCCGTTCCGGCAAGCCGCTCGGCCGCGGGCTGTGAAAACACGATGTGGCTCGCCGCCGGCGCCAGCATCTCGATGACGCCCTCGCCCGCAACGTCACCGTCGAGAATGGCCGGCTTGGCCGCCCCGCTCGCCGCCAATAGCGTCGCCAGCGCAAGCTTCGGCCATCGCACGTCAACGAGCACCGCATCGAAGGAGGAGACATCCTGTTCGGTGACCGGTTTGACCGTATCGTGCAGCCGCGCATCGTAGAAGGGCACGATCAGGCGCTCGCCCTCATCATCGACGAGGATCGTCGAGACGGCCGAGCGGGCGCCCCGCACAACCGTCATGCCGCTCGTGTCTATGCCGCTATCCGCGAGATCGGAAATAATGCGTTCGCCCGTGGCATCGTCGCCAACCGCGCCCCAGAGGCTGGCATGGCCGCCAAGCCGGGCGACGGCGAATGCCGCGCTCGACGCCATGCCTTCGGCGATCTGCAGCATTTCATAGGGCAGGATCTTGCCCTGGCCGGTGGGCAGCGAGCGCACGCGGAACAAGGTGTCGAGCACCGCCGCGCCGACGCAGAGCACGCGGCGCGCAGGACCGGGAGGCGGCTCGAAGGCGGAAGAAGCCGTCAAAATCTCTGTCTCACCTGCTCACTTGACGGCGCCCGCCGTCAGGCCCGCCACGATCTGCCGTTGCGCAAACACCGTCAAGATCAGGACCGGCAAGGTGACGATCAATGCGGCGGCCGCGAGCGGTCCCCAGCTGACCTGTTCGAAAGACAGCATGTTGTAGACGGCGACCGGCAGCGTGCGCGTCTCGCGACTGGCGAGCACGATGCCGAACACGAAATTGTTCCAGGAAAAGATCACCGACAGGATGAAGGCGACGACGATGCCGGGCCTCGCAATCGGCAGGGCGACCAGACGGAAAACCTGCCAGGGCGTCGCGCCGTCGATGCTTGCAGCCTCCTCCAGCTCCATCGGCGTCGTCTCGAAATAGCCTATCATGATCCATACCACGATCGGCACGGTGACGACGAGATGGATGATGATCTGGGGCATCAGCGTGCCGAGCAGGTTCAGCCACTGGAACAAGAGGAAGAGCGGAATGAGGAAGGACAGGCCCGGCGTCATGCGCGCGATCATGATGACCATCGCCGATTTCTCCGCCTTCAGACGCGCGATGCCATAGCCGGCCGGCACGCCGATCAAGAGCGCCAGCAGCGTGGCGCTGCCGGTCACCAGCAGCGAATTCCAGAGATAGAGGAAGAAATTATTCTCCTCGAAGACCTTCACATAGTTCGACCAGGCGAAACGCTCCGGGATGAAGATCGGCGGATAGGCGCCGTTGTCGATTTCATATTTCAGCGACAGCGAGATCATCCAGAGGAAAAACAGGACGACCGGCGAGATCATCACCAGCGCAACGAACAGCAGTCCGATGCGATCGAGCGTCTTGCGCTTCATCAGCGTGCCTCCCCGTCAGACCAGTTCACGCGCTGCCGGATCATCATTAGGACGAAGGAGAGCAGCACGATGAGGATGAAGAAGACGACCGCCATGGCCGAGCCGTAGCCGATGTCGTAATAGGCGAAGGCGGTGTTGTAGAGATAGATGTTGATCGTTTCCGAGGCGGTGCCGGGGCCGCCCTGGGTCATGGCATAGATGATGTCGAAGCTCTTCACGGCATCGATGCTGCGGATGATCACCGCAATCATCAGGAAGGGCGCGATCATCGGCAGAGTCAGATAGCGGAATTTTTGCCAGACATTGGCGCCGTCGATCTCGGCGCTCTCATAAGGTTCGCGCGGAACCGCCGCCAGGCCGCCGAGCACGATCAGCATGACGAGCGGCGTCCACTGCCAGCTTTCGACAAGGACCAGCGAGGGAATGACGCTCGCCTGATTGTAGATCCACTCCTGCGGGCCGATGCCGATGAAGGAGAGGAGATAATTGAGCACGCCGAGCTGCGGGTGGAACATCATCGTCCAGACCAGCGCGATGGCGACGGGGGTCGCCATCATCGGCATCACGAATATGCCTCGAATGAGGCCGCGCAGCGGGAACCTGGCATCGAAGATCAGTGCGGCGAGCGTCCCCAGAAAAAGGGGAAGCAGCACGGAGAGCGCCGTATAGAGCACCGTATGCCACAGCGACTCCCAGAACCGCATGTCGGTGGCGAGTCTGATATAATTGTCCAGCCCCGCAAAGACCTGCGACTGGCCGAGCGTCCAGCTGTTGACGCTCATCCACACCGTGAACACCCACGGAAAGACGATGACGCCCGAGATGACGATGAGCGCCGGGATGACGAAGGGCCAGTAGTTGGGAGCAAACCGGTCCGGTTTGCTCCCACCTTTCGACGCCTTGGCCATAGCGGCCGTTTCGATGCCTGCCGAGGCCATTATCCCTCGCTTTTCGCCAGGACCGGTTCGAACTGGGCCGTCGCCTTCTTCAGTTCGGTTTCCGGATCGGCGCCGCCGATCATGTTGGTGAGGCCGACGCCATAGATGTCACGGAACTCGGTGACCGGAATGATGACCGGCAGGGCGAGCTGGGAAATCTTGCCGGAGCCGGCAACGGCATCCAGCCATGAGCCGGGCATCTTGACGCCTTCGCGGACCTTCGCATCCGCAAGGACGGACTGGCGGAACGGAACGCCGGCGCCGGCCTGCAGCAGGCGTGCACCCATGTCGTGCGAAATCGCCCACTGGCAGAACAGATAGGCTGCTTCCTTCTTCTGGCTTGCCGCGACGACGCCGAGGCCGTCGCCGAAGGTGCCCGCGGCCTGCGCCTTCGGTCCTTTCGGCATGACGCCGTAACCGACCTGGCCGACGACGCGCGACTTTTCCGGATTCTCGATCGGTGGGGCGAAACCGACGCCATCAAGCCACATCCCGATCTTGCCTTGCAAGAAGGCCGACTGCGACTCGGCCCAGTTGAAGCCGGAAACGCCGGGAGGCGCGGTCTTGGTCATCAGTCTCTGGTAAAGCTTGGCCGCCTCGATCGCTTCCTGCGATGTCGTTCGCAGCTTGCCGTCCGGGCCGAGCGGGCTGGAACCATAGCCGAGCAGCAATGTCGTCCAGACCGGCGTATTGGCATTCTTGAGGCCGCGGGCGACGAAGCCGTAGGTGTTGGCGGAGGCATCGGTGAGCGCCTCTGCGGCACTTGCCAGTTCTTCGAAGCTCGTGGGGTAGGCAAGCCCCTTCTTCTCGAACAGCGCCTTGTTCCAGTAGATGATCCAGTAATCGACCGAGAAAGGCAGCGACCGCAGAACGCCGTTGGCGTCCTTGGCGAAGGCGAGGCCTGCTTCGGCGAAATCGCTTTCCACCAGCGAGGGATCCGTCAGCGAGGCGTCCTTGAGAAAGCCGCTGATATCGGCAAGCCAGCCACCTTTCTCGAATTGCCGTTTCTGGACGTGATAGCTCAGGTGCACAACGTCGAAGCTCGGCTTGCCGGAGCTCAGCTCAATGGTCGTCTTCTGTCGCTGCTGCTGTTCGGGCGTTGCTTCGGCATTGACCTTGATGCCGGTGAGCTCCTCGAACTCGGACAGGTACTTGGTCAGGATTTCGCTGCGCGGGCTCTTGACCAGGTTGACTTCGAGCGTGGTGCCGGCGAAGCGCTTCCAGTCGACCGCAGCGGCTGCCGGCCGCATGCCGAACATGCTGCTGGCGCCAAGAGCGGCGGTGCCCGCCAGAAATCCGCGCCGCGTCGGGTTGAAGAATGATGGCATGTCTATCCTCCTCTTTTGCCGGTGATCTCCTCACCCCCGGCGGTTTATTCTCGATTATATCCTGAGCGCACGATCCCTTGCATGATTGATGTGTGCGACAAGGCTGTTGACGGCGTCTTCGGCCGATCGTCGTTCGATCGCCTCGAGCACTTTCAGGTGCTCGCCCATGACGGGTCCGACATGGCCGTCGATGCGAAAGCGGTCCTGGCTGATCAGGCGCATCTTGATCGAGTTCACGCGGTAGGCGTTCGAAATGATGGTGTTGCCAAGCGCGTCGATAAAGGCATCATGCATGCCCCAATCGACGGCCTGTGCGTGCAGTTCCAACTCATGCGACACGTTGCCGTTTCGGATGGCGTCGGCGATATCCCGATGCTGCTTCAACAGCCCGGCGATCGTTTCGTCCGACGCTGTCTGTGTGAAGAGCGCCACAGCTTCCTTCTCTAGGAATACACGCAGCTGGAACGCCTCGCGGATAAGGTTGAGATCGATGTGAGCGATCTGCAAACCCCGCTGCGGCACGGTCTTGATCAGCCCCTCCGCTTCAAGCCTCGGGATGAGCTCTCGGATGGCGCCAAGCGTCAGCCCGGTCAGCTCGACGAGACGGCGCTGCGACACGAATTGGCCGGGACGCACGTCACGGGCAAGCAGGTGGCGCGTGAAACTTGCATAGGCCTTTTCCCGTAGCGTCGGCTGCTCCTCCATTTCGTCCATCGCCTCCCCCGCAAACATGGCTAACTATGCCGCCTTCGATTGGAAAAGACGGTCAAAAGCAATCGCAAGCTGTTCCTGCGCTTCGGCGGATAATGGGAGGAGCGGCGGACGAACCGCAACCCAGATGTCCTCCAACGTCGTGCACGCCACCATCGTCTTCACGGCCGGAATGACCGGATGTTTCAGCAATTCGACGACGAAATCGGCGACGCGGTTATCGTCCCTGCCCTCTTCGGCCATCGGCTTGAGTTCGCCAGGCACAAAATTCGCCATGCCCGATATGGCGCCCTGGCCGCCGAGCCGCACGGCCCTTGCGAGGTGCCGCTCGTCGCCGACCAGGATGATGAGATCACGATGCGCTTTGAGAAGCGCTTCGGTGTAGGGCCAGTCGCCGGAGGAATCCTTGACGCCTGTGACGATATGGGGAAAGGCGGTCCGCAGCCGGCCGATCAGCGACACGCTCAGCGGCACCATGGTGACCGAAGGAAGATTATAGACGATGATATCCCGCGCCGTGTCGCCCAGCAGGGAGAATACGGCGGAAAACCACTGGAAGACGCCGTCGTCACTCACGTTCTTGAAATAGGACGGCGGGGCAAGAAGGATGTTGCGGGCGCCATTGGACAGGGCCTGACCGGCCTGCATCGCCGCATCCTCTGCGGCATCGACGAGCACGCCGACGATGATGTTGCCGGGCGCAATGCCGGCATCGAGAAAGGCGGCCACTATGCGTTCCCGTTCGCCATTCCCGATGGAAGATCCCTCACCTGTCGTCCCGAACAGCGTCACGCTGGAGCACCCGGCGGCAAGGCACCGCCGCGCTTGCGCGATCATCGCCTCGATCGCAATATTGCCATCACTGTCGAACGGCGTGGCGAGAGCGACGGAGAGCCCGAATCTTGATGTCAACCTTGTTCCTCCCAGCTAATGAGTCAGGTGTAGCAGACTGACATGTTAGTTGTAAAGAGCTGATCGTATCGGTCGGTGCGGAGCCCTCTTCTTGGCCACAATGGCCATTTGCCAGTGGCCGTAAAGCAGATGAACTCGTTTCTCTGGAAAAGTGCGACGTTGGTAGCAAACACTACCAATAGCGGGCCTGCCATGACGATAGATAAAGGCTTTCGGTAGATCGACAAATGTGCAACTGAGTAGCAAACTCGGCTCGATGGAGATAAAACCGATGAGTGTCAAATCGTCGATCTCGCTAACCGACCAGCAGGACGCGTTTGCCCGGTCGTTGGTGGAGAGCGGCCGGGATTCCAGCATGAATTCCGTTCTTCAGCAGGGCCTGGAGCTTCTCCGCCAAAGGACGGAAAGCGAGACCGCCGAAACGGCAGCGCTTCGCGAGTTGGTCCAGCGGCGTTTGAACGGCCGGATGACTTCCTGGTGGCGGTGCTATCCAATTTACGCAATACCCGAGCATCGGGGACATTGTCAGCGTATCCTGCCTCGCTCGTGATGTCGGCTTTCTGCGTCTTCTGATGTTAAGCGGGCGCGGATGATCCGAAGAGAGCCTTCGCCGGCCAGATGCGTTCCGCTCGAGCGTACTCGCGCGATCGCCCATTCGATCACTCGCTTTGTAATGTCATCTTCGCTACTCTGGAGAATGCGACCGCCTGACCGGCCCTTGACGACACGAATGCTAATGTGAATTTTTAGCCGAAGCTTGGCAGACCACTCTTCGTGCTGAAGATGGGCTTGCATGGCGCATTCGTCGCGTCCGCGAGCGAACGCATCCGCATTCCAGGCGAAGGTGCAGACGGTCGATACCACAGGTCACAGCGACAGGGTCGATGGTGCGCTTCGTTCGAGGCCGCAGCGCCTATAACTGGGAGAGGCGACGTTCTGGCATTCCTGAGCAAAGAGGTTGGCGTATGAAACATGCACTGGTGACAGGTGGCGGCCGCGGTATCGGGCTTTCCGCCGCCCTGGCGCTTCGTGACGCAGGTTATCGTGTGACGGCGACGGGGATCGATGCCGCCGAAATCGGCGCCATGCCGAAGAGAGAGTGTCTTGCCGGCGTCGTGCTCGATGTGCGCGACCAGGCCTCCGTGGAGAGGCTGGTCGGTTCTTTCGACAGGCTCGATGCAGTCGTCAATTGCGCCGGGCTCATTCGGCGCGGCGGCGCGGAGTTCGATCCCGCCACCTTTTCGGAGGTCATCGACGTCAATCTCTCGGGCACGATGCGGGTTTGTGTCGCGGCAAAGCCGCTGCTGGCTCGAAAAGGCGGCGCTATCGTCAATACCGCTTCCATGCTGTCATTCTTCGGCGGACCGGTCGTGCCGGCCTACACCGCCAGCAAGGGCGGCGTGGCGCAGCTCACCAAATCTCTGGCCGTTGCCTGGGCGGCGGACAATATCAGGGTCAACGCGGTGGCCCCCGGCTGGATCGCCACCGAGCTGACCCGTCCCCTCTATGAAGACCCGAGCAGAGCAGAGCCTATCCTGCAGCGCACGCCGATGCGCCGCTGGGGCAAGCCGGAAGACGTCGCCGGCCCGATCGTCTTCCTGTGCTCGGAAGCGGCCGGCTTCATGACCGGCGTTATCCTGCCGGTCGACGGCGGTTATGCCGCAGCTTGAAAGGAGAGAGGTTCCGTGGCCTATCAATCTGTCCACCCTATGTCGCCGCACGAGATCGTCGTCGCGGCGGTTCCCGAAGATGAACGGCTCTGGGTTCCCCAGGCCCCCGATGTCTGGTTCCGCCCGCTGATGCTGAACACGCTGCAGGGCGCATGGTGCAATCTCCTGCGGGTCCGCCGCGCCGGTATCCTCAGCCGCCATCGCCATCCGGCACCCGTTCACGGCTATGTCATCAAGGGCCGCTGGCGCTACCTCGAACATGATTGGATGGCCACCGAAGGAGCCTATGTCTTCGAGCCGCCCGGCGAAACCCATACGCTGACCGTGCCCGACGACGTCGAGGAGATGATCACCTTCTTCAACATTTCTGGCTGCATGTATTATGTCGACGAAAACGGCGATCACACCGGCTTCGAGGATGTCTTCACCAAGATCGACATGTGCGCCGCCCATTATCAAAAGGTCGGCCTCGGCGCCGATTTCGTGAGGCAGTTCGTCCGGTAGCGGTTGACGAGCCGATCGGCATCTTTTCGGCCGGCGGGGATGAAATCCTCACCACCCGCCGCCGAAACGATCGTTGCTACTCCTTCACCGCACCCGTCATCGAGGACACGTAGTAGTCGACGAAGAACGAATAGAGGATGACGACTGGCAGTGAGCCGAACAGCGCGCCCGCCATCAGCGACCCCCATTCGAAAACGTCGCCCCGCACCAGCTCGGTCAGGACGCCAACCGGAATGGTCTTGTTCTCCGAGGACTGGATGAATGTCAGTGCATAGATGAATTCGTTCCAGGAGAGCGTGAAGGCGAAGATGCCGGCCGAGATCAGGCCCGGCACGGCAAGCGGCAGGATGATCTTGACGAGGATCTGCCAGCGGTTGGCCCCGTCCACCAGCGCGCTCTCCTCCAGTTCAAAGGGGATGGAGCGGAAATAGCCCATCAGTAGCCAGGTGCAGAAGGGGATGAGGAAGGTCGGATAGGTGAAGATCAGCGCCAGGCGAGAATCATAGATCCCGAGCTTGAAGACGATGAAGGCGAGCGGGATGAAAAGGATCGACGGCGGAATGAGATAGGCGAGAAAGATCACCAGGCCGATCTGCCTGGAGCCGGTGAAGCGCACGCGCTCGATCGCGTAGGCGCCGAACACCGAGGCGACGAGCGACAGCGCCGTCGACCCCACAGCCACCAGCATCGTATTCCACAGCCAGCCGGGATAGGAGGTTTCGAGGAACAGGTATTTGATGTGGTCAAGCGTCGGCCCGACCACCCAGAAGGGGCTGTAGTTGTTGTAATCCGTCAGCTGCTCGTTCGGCTTCACCGCGGTGATCGCCATCCAGTAGAAGGGAAAGAGCAGCACGAAGACGAAGACGGCCATCGGCAGGTAGAGCATCACCACGCGCCGCGGCAGGCGGTTCAGGTAGCTCATGCCCTCGGCATTGTCGGTCAGGACCTCATCGGCCGTTTTGAGATTGGTCGACATGGTTCGCTCCTTAATCTTGTCCGCCCTGCTGCCATTTGCGGCGTTGCAGACCGAAGAAACTGAACATGATGGCGCCGAGCAGGAAGGGTATCATGGCGACGGCGATGGCCGCGCCCTCTCCGAGCTGCCCGCCCGGAATGCCGCGCTGGAAGGAGAGTGTGGCCATCAGATGCGTGGCGTTGACAGGCCCGCCCTTGGTTAGCACGTAGATCAGCTGGAAATCCGTGAAGGTGAAGAGCACCGAAAAGGTCATGACGACGGCGATGATCGGCGTCAGCATCGGCAGCGTCACATAGCGGAAACGCTGCCAGCTCGTCGCGCCATCGAGCGAGGCCGCCTCCTGCAGCGAGGCCGGAATCGTCTGCAGGCCGGCGAGCAGCGAAATAGCAACGAAGGGAATGCCGCGCCAGACATTGGCGACGATGACCGAGATGCGGGCATTCGTGGGATCGCCGAGGAAGTTGATCGGCGCGCTGATCAGCCCGAGCTTCATCAGCGACCACGAGATGATCGAGAATTGGGAATCGTAGATCCACCAGAAGGCCAGCGCCGAAAGCACCGTCGGCACCACCCAGGGCAGGAGCACGATCGCCCGGAAGAAGGATTTGAACGGAAGGTGCTGGTTCAGGAGCAGCGCCAGCCAGAGGCCGAGAGCGAATTTCAGAGCCGAGGCGATGACCGTGTAAAGGATGGTGTTGAAGACTGACAGCCAGAAAACCGCGTCATCGGCCAGGAATTCATAGTTCTCCAAGCCGATGAAAATGCCGTCCCGGCCGATCCGCGTGTCGGTAAAACCAAGCCAGACGCCTAGCCCCAAGGGATAAGTGAGAAAGCAGACGAGAAACACGGCGGCCGGCAGCATGAAGAGGAAGCCGAGCACGTTGTTGTTCTGCATCAGCGAGGGGCCGCGCTTATCCCCTGAGTCCAAGGTCGACATTGCTTGTCTCCAGATTGCATTCAGTCCTGATGCATGTCGCCGGGAAGTGTGCAGCGGTCCCGGGACAACGACATGCCTAAAAACAAGGAACTAAAGCGCGGCGCATGGATCAAATCTGATGTGACGCGCTTCAGAGGCTCGCGGCATGCCGGATATCAGGCATGCCGCAGGTCCCGGCTCCGGATCAGACGCGGTAGTAGCGGTTTGCCCGGCGTTCGGCTTCCTTCATCGCGTCCTCGGGCGACTTCTGGCCGGTGACGGCGGCGGCATACATGTCGACCAGCACGTAGTCGGCCATGGTCGCCGCCGAGGCGTAGCCGAGCGGCCCGGCATAACCGTTCGGACGCAGCTTTTCCGAGGCGCGCGCATAGGGCGCGTGAACCGGATCGGCAGTCCAGACCGGATTATTGGCGAAGGCCTTGAGGGGCTGGCAGCAATAGGCGCTGGAGCCCTGAATCCAGGCATTCATCTGATCGGCTTCCATCATGAACTTGATGTAGGCCTTGGCCGCTTCCGGATATTTGCTGTGCTTGAAGAGCAGCAGCGAGCTCGTCTGGAAAAGCTCGACGCTCTTGCCAACCGGCCCGATCGGGAAGTTCGTCGTGCGGATGTCCTTGGCGATCTCGGCGAGCTTCGGGTCGTTCTTGGCCGTGTAGTAGACCGAGACGCCGTTGGCGATCAGCGATACCTGGCCGGCGAGGAAGGCACGGTTGTTGTTGACATCCAGCCAGCTTTCCGTGCCCTGAATGAAGGTCGCGTAGAGCTCCTTGGCGTAGTTGATAGAGGCGAGCGTTTCCGGACTGTTGATCGTCACGGTGCCGCTTTCGTCGACCATCTTGCCGCCATGGCTCCAGAGCAGCCAATGGGCGTAGTTGTTGCCGTCGCCGACCGCCTTGCCGTGCGGGAAGCCAGCGGGCGTGCCCTTTGCCTTCATCGCCTTGCAAAGCTCGAGGAAGCCTGCGGTATCGTTCGGGAATTCGTTGAAGCCGGCCGCCTTCACATGGCTGTCGCGATAGACGACGGCATTGCCGATTGTTGTCAGCGGCATGGCGATGAACTTGTCGTCGCGGGTGGCGTAACCCTTCAGGCCGTCATACCAGCCCTCGTATTTGTTGCCGAGATAGTTGCCGAGTTCAGTGAGATCGACTAGCTTGTCGGGATATTGGTGCGCGTCGTCGAACCAGCACATGATGAGATCCGGACCGGAGCCGACATTGGCCGCGACCGCTGCCTTCGGACGGATGTCCTCCCAGCTCTCCTTGTCGATGCGCACTTCTACGCCCGTCGCCTCGGTGAACTTCTTGGTATTGGCGAGCCAGGCATCCTCATCGCCCTTCACGAAAGGCGTCCAGCGCAGCAGCCGCAGGCTGGCGCCGCTTTCCGGCGTGTAGGTCGGTTCGGCCTGCGCAAAGGACGGCTTGATGCCAAGGCCGGCGACACCGGCAACGGCTGCCGATGCAGCAAGAAATTCACGTCTCTTGATCGTCATGAGATTCCTCCTCATTGAAACAGCGGGAGCAATTCTCCGGCATTCACCTCCCGCTTGGTGAACGGCGGCCTGGCATCCCGGAGGCGTAAGCTCCCCTGGGAGGTTTGCGCTCCCGTGGGGCTCACCCCTCGAATGCTTGCGCTCCGGCGGAACGGAAGACTCCTCCTCTCCCCTTATCCCGCCGGATGGCGTCAGTCGGTCAATCTCATGCCGCCTTCGGCGTCGAAGAGATGCACATGCTTGGCGTCGATCGCCACGCGGATGGCTTCACCCGGACGGGCATCGACACGCTCGCGGAAGACGCAGCTGACATCGCTGCCGCCGAGGCGGACGGTCAGATGCGTCTCGTAGCCGGTCGGCTCGATTACCACGATCTCGGCCGGCAGCCCGTTGGCATCGAGCGAGATATATTCTGGGCGCAGCCCGTAGACGAGGTCACGGCCGATAGCGCTTGCCGGCGGATTGGAGACCGGCAGCCGCGTGCCGTTGGCAGCGACGAACTGGCTGGGGTTCTCCGGATCGAGCCTGCCGTGGATCATGTTCATTGCTGGCGAGCCGATGAAGCCGCCGACGAAGAGATTGGCGGGGCGGTCGTAAAGCTCGAGTGGGCTGCCGATCTGCTCGACGATGCCGTCATGCATGACGACGATCTTGTCGGCCATCGTCATCGCCTCGATCTGATCATGCGTGACGTAGACGGTCGTCGTTTTCAGGCGCTGGTGCAGTTCCTTGATCTCGGCGCGCATGGCGACGCGCAGTTTCGCATCGAGGTTGGACAGCGGCTCGTCGAACAGGAAGACTTCCGGATTGCGCACGATCGCCCGGCCCATGGCGACGCGCTGGCGCTGGCCGCCGGAAAGCTGGCGCGGATAACGGTCGAGCAGCTTGTCGAGACCGAGGATCCCGGCGGCATATTTCACCCGCTTTTCCGCTTCTGCCTTCGGCGATTTGTTGAGCATGAGCGAGAAGCCCATGTTCTGCTCGACCGTCATATGCGGGTAGAGCGCATAATTCTGGAACACCATGGCAATGTCGCGGTCCTTCGGCGGCAGCGTGTTGACGACGCGCCCGCCGATCCTGATCTCGCCGCCGGAAATATTCTCGAGCCCTGCCAGCATCCGCAGAAGCGTGGATTTGCCGCAGCCGGAGGGGCCGACGAGGATGACGAATTCGCCGTCGGCGATATCGATGTCCACCCCCTTGATGACGGGATGCGCGCCGAATGATTTCCGGACATCCGCGAATTGAACGTTTGCCATACTCCCTCCTCCCAGATCATGAGCACTGCATAACTGCATATAGGTCGCTTCGGCCGCAGCTGCAGGCTTTCTCACCCTCGCCCGACAAAGGGCATTTTTGTCGCCATCACGGTCATGGTCAGCACGTTGGCGCTGAGCGGCAGGCCGGCCATGTAGACGACCGCGTCGGCAATATGGGCCGGGTCGATCGTCGCCTCCGCGGCAATGCTGCCGTTGGCCTGCAGCACGCCGGCCGCAATTCTCGTCGTCATGTCGCTGGCGGCATTGCCGATATCGATCTGGCCGCAGGCGATGTCGAATTCGCGCCCGTCAAGCGCGGTTGATTTGGTCAGGCCAGTAATGGCGTGCTTCGTCGCGGTGTAAGGCGCGGAATTCGGGCGGGGCGTTGTGGCCGAGACCGAGCCGTTGTTGATGATGCGGCCGCCGCGCGGGGTCTGGCTCTTCATCAGCCGGAAGGCCTGCTGGGTGCAGAGGAAGGCACCGGTGAGATTGGCGGCGACGATGGCGCTCCACTGCTCGAAGGAAACCTCCTCGAGCGGCACTCCCGGCACAGTGACCCCGGCATTGTTGACCAGGAGGTCGAGCCGTCCGTATCTCTCCGAGATCGCGTCGAACAGAGCCCGCACCGAAGCGGGATCGCCGACATCGGCAGGAACTGCGAAAAACTCGGCCCCCGTTTCGCTGCCAAGATCGCTCGCCGCCTTCTCAAGCACATCGGCCCGTCGCCCTGAAATCACGACCCTGTAGCCGGCAGCGCCGAGTCCCCTTGATATGGCACGCCCGACACCGGTGCCGCCGCCGGTGACAAGCGCGATCCTTGCTTCTCCTCCCGCCGATATGCTCACGCAATCCTCCCGCCGAGTTCATCCTCGATATGCACCTGCAGAATTTCGTCGAAGCTCGTTTCCGCCGTAAAGCCGAGCGAAGAGGCTCTGGTCGCATCGAACTGAGTCGGCCAACCGGCGACGATGCGTTCAATCACGGGATCGGGCACGCGTTTGATGAAGGCGACCGCCTTGTCGCCGGCCACCCGGCGCAGAGCGTCGATCTCTTCGGAGACCAGCGCGGAAAGGCCCGGCATGGTGAGGTTGCGCCGCGCGCCGATCTTTTCGGTATCGATCGTCGCGGCATGGACAAAAAAGCCGACGGCCGCGCGCGGACTGGCAAACCAGTGCCGCACGCTGTCGCTGACCGGCAATATGGCTTCCTTGCCGACTAGCGGCTCGCGCAGAATGTTGGAGAAAAAACCGGAGGCCGCCTTGTTGGGTGCGCCGGGGCGCACGCAGATGGTCGGCAACCGGATGCCGATGCCGTCGAAGATGCCGCGGCGGGAATAATCGGCAAGCAGCAGTTCGGCGATCGCCTTTTGGGTGCCGTAGCTCGTCAGCGGCGTTGTGAAGAATTCGTCCGGAATGACCTCCGGGAACGGTGTGCCGAAGACGGCGATCGAGGAGGCAAAGACGACGCGCGGTACATAATCGCTCTTGAGGCCGAGCTGACGGATCGCATCGAAGAGAGCGCGCGTGCCGTCAAGGTTGACGGCGTAACCCTTGTCGAAATCAGCCTCCGCCTCACCCGATACGATGGCGGCCAGGTGAAAGATCAGATCCGGCCGGCTTTCAATCAGCCTGTCAGCTGCGCCGGCAGAGGCAAGGTCAACCGTCAGTGCCGTCGAGACGGGCCGAAGCGATGCCGGCACCGGCGGCTGAAAGGCATCCACCAGTGTCAGACGGGTGACGGGCCGGCCGAAAGCGAGCGGCTCGCGCCCGATCTTCTCGACCAGCTTGCGGCCGACCATGCCGGCTGCGCCCAGGATCATCACATGCATATCGGCTCTTCCTCCCGTCGGCCGGTCTCTTCGGTCAAGATCAGGCTACTCTTCGTATTGTCTTGTGGTCACTCCCCGGCCGGCTCGCGACGCGATCTGGAACCGGCCCGATCGGCATATGCCTGATCGAATTCAGATAGGTTTGCAACCTGCGGGTCAAGTCACCTTTCCTGATCCGCAGATGATCGGTATCGAACGTTAATCAGATGCCGGTCCCTCCGAAGTGCTGCCTGTCCGCCCATCGACTCCCATTCGACGACCATGGCCTTCCTTGTCCCCCGCGCGGCTTCTCTCCCGTTTCCGATGGCTGGTATCGATACCGGTATCGGTAACAACGCCCATTTTTACCGTGCATGTCAAGTAGCGAGTGTTTTCCTTTTTTGGAAAAGAGCCTATGAGTCTGACGTTGCCCGCTGGCGAGGCAGTTCGACGATGGGGTCGGTGCGATGCGTAAATCCACACTGGAAGAGGTTGCCGCTGCGGCAGGCGTCAGCAAGATGACGGCATCGCGCGCTCTTCGCGGCGCCGCCGACGTCTCCAAGGAGACCCGCGAAAAGGTGCTTCAGCAGGCCGAGCGGCTAAACTATGTCGGCAACCGGCTGGCGCTCTCACTGTCGTCGCAGCGCACCAACCTCGTTGCCGTCGTCGTTCCCAGCATGTCCAACATCGTCTTTCCCGAAATGCTGGCGGGCATTTCCGCCGGGCTGCGCGGATCCGGCATGCAGGCGGTGTTCGGCATCTCCGACTATGACATGGCGAAGGAACGCGAAATCATCCGCGACATGCTCTCCTGGCGGCCCGCCGCCATCATCGTGACGGGCCTCGATCAGCCGGCGGAAACGGTCAAAATGCTGCAGAATGCAGCCATTCCCGTCATCCAACTGATGGACCTCGACGGCACACCGATCGATTTCAACGTTGGCCTCTCGCACGGCAAGGCTGGGGAAGAGATGGCAAAGGCGCTTTTGGCGGCCGGTCGCCGGCGGTTCGGTTATATCGGCAGCGCGATCGACAGAGATCTGCGCGCAGGCAAGCGGAAGGCCGGCTTCGAGAAAGTGCTGCGCGAGAGCGGCCTTTCCTTCGTGGACGAGCGGTTCAACGCCGCCTATTCCTCAGTGGCGCACGGCAAGCGGCTGTCGATGTCCATGCTTGCCGCGACCCGGGATCTCGATTGCATCTATTATTCCAACGATGACATGGCAACGGGCGGCGTCTTCGCATGCCTGGAACTCGGCATTTCCAGCCCTGCCGAAATCCTGATCGCCGGCTTCAACGGATTGGATGTTGCCAGTGCCCTCCCCGTCAGGATTGCGACCTCGATCTCGCCGCGGCGCCAGATGGGCGAAGCCGCCGCCGCGCTTCTGCTAGCCGCGAACAGCGGTGACGAAAACCGGATATGCGAAAAAGTAATTGCTTTCACTCCGGAGATCACCGGAGTCGATCGAGGTTAAAGGCCTCGCGTGCTTCAGGCGATTGAGCGCGTTCACTGGTCTCGACCGAGCTGTTTTACGAGATCGGCAAGCATTGCGGCCTGGCCCTTGAGAATCTTGATCTCAGCGTCTGCGATCGCAAACCACCCAGCGCGGTCGACCTCGGGAAAACTTTGGATCCGACCCGATCGCGGCGGCCATTCGATCTGAAACTCCGAACTCCGTACCTTCTCGACATCAAGCGTGACGTCCGCCTCCACCGACCAGACGACCACCACCTTTCCGCCAGGCTGGCGATATTCCCCGAGCGGGACGAAGCTTCCCTTGATTTCGACGCCGAGCTCCTCCTGCGCCTCCCGGATTGCTGCCGACAGTTCGTCTTCGCCGGCCTCGATCAATCCTTTCGGGATCGACCAGGCGCCATCGTCCTTCGTCGCCCAGAAGGGACCGCCGGGATGGACGAGCAGGACCTCCGGCCTCGTCTCCCAAAGTCGGTAGATAAGAAGCCCGGCGCTACGGACCGGCATCGGCAACTCCCTCAATGATCATGGTCTTTCCTCGAGGACAACTTTCCGCGCGGTGGCGCGTTAGAGCTGACAGCCACACAGACGCGCGGAGAATACCATGCCCAAAGGATTTCGTTTCGACCTGCTTGCCAAGAGCGGCTATGTGGCGCGCGGTATCGTGTTCCTCCTCGTGGCGGGCCTCGCTCTCTTCTCCGGCGTTGCCGGGGGGAAGCCGGAAACGAAATCGGCACTTTCGACGCTTCTCGAACAGCCCTTCGGCCGCGTCTGGGTCGGGCTCATCGGCGTCGGACTTCTGGGTTTCGTCGCTTGGCGACTGGCGCAGTCGCTCGCCGACAGCGACGGCCATGGCCGCGACACTAAGGCCATCGCCATCCGCGCGGTTTTCTTCGGCAGCGCCGTTGTCTATCTCGGGCTTGCCGGATACGCGCTGGGGCACGCACTCTTCAGCGGCGGCGGAAGCGAAGGCTCGGGTGAGAAGGGATTGGCCCAGTGGATCATGTCGCAGCCGTTCGGCGCCTATCTTGCCATGGCCGTCGGTCTCGGCTTCATCATCGGCGGGGTCGTGACGGCGGCTAAGGGCATCACCAGGAAATTCGAGCGCTATCTCAGGCTCGCCGACGCCAGCGGCGTGGTGACCTCGGTCTGCGTCTACGGCCTCGTCGCCCGCGGCATCGTCTTTGTGATCACCGGAATCTTTTTCGCCTATGCAGGTTTTCGTGTTGACCCTGAGCAGGCAGGCAGCATGGCGGACGCGCTCGAATGGGTGAGACGGCTTCCTTTCGGCGCCATCCTCTATATCGCCGTGGCGATCGGACTGGCGGCCTTCGGGATCTATAACCTCGTCGAAGCGCGCTATCGCATCGTGCACAGCCCGTCCCTTGACGACGTGAAACATTCGATCCCCACACCTGGCCATTAGCAAAAACGGCGGCTTCCCAAGCAGGCGGGCTGCGCCATCTCTGTCAGATGATCTATTTTACCGGCGATACCCATTTTGCAGATCCCCGCGTCCTTCGCATCGACCGACGCCCCTTTCCCGACATGACGTCCCACGACGTGACCCTGATCCAGAACTGGAACGAAATCATTGGCCCGCAGGACGATATCTGGCATCTCGGCGACTTCATGTCGTTCCGCGGTGGGGACTGCGACCAGCTCCTTTCGATGCTGAACGGGCGGAAGCACCTCATCATCGGGAATAATGATCCCCCGGCGACGACAGAGGCGACCGGATGGGCAAGCGTTCAGCACTACAGTGAGATGACGCTGGACGATCATCTGCTGATCCTGTGCCATTACCCCTTCCGCACCTGGAAGAAGATGGGGAAGAAGTCGATCAATCTGCACGGACATTCCCACGGCCGCCTCAAGCCCCTGCCCCGCCAGTACGATGTCGGCGTCGATGCGCAGGGCCTCAGGCCGGTGTCGCTGCAAGCCCTGTTGTCAACGAAGCCGGGGTCATGATGCCGCTGAAAAGCGCTAAGCGACAGAACGAAATGACGGCCTGGTTCTCTTCGCTGGCGCCGGTCCAGCCGACCGAGATGCTCGGCCTGTGGCGAGGTGCGGGCATACCATCGGATCACCCGCTCGACGGCGTTCTCGAGAACCTCGGCTGGTTCGGCAAGCGGTTTCACGCCGACATGCGCGCGGACGCCCTCCTCTTTCAGTGGCGGTCGGATCGGCTAGTCGCGATCGAGCCCGGAATTATCCCAATCAGCCTGGCGATAACGGCGGCGCCGTTCGGCCGCACTCGGATCGCCCGGAACTGGTTCTCCTATCTGCAGAAGGCACTCCGGGCGCGGGGCACGACCGCCTCGTTGAAGCTTCGGACGTTCGACAACGTCAGCACTGCTGCGATGGTCTACGACAGGCAGCCTATCGCCGACTATTTCCGCAGGATGGGAGATCACGAAGTGGCCGGTATGATGTGCGTCGATAATGATCCCCGTCGCTATTTCTTCAATCTCCGCAAGATCGAAGTCGTATCTCAGCGAGCCGTCCCAGATTGAATGAGGAGGCGACTGCCCGATGCCGCCACGATGGCACCAGCGCCTCGGCGCCGGGAACAATCTGCCGCGTTCGCCAGTTGTAAGGGCACGCTAGCGTGGGGGATATCATGCGTGCCGTCCTGATCGCGACTTTGCTCTCGCTCTCCTGCTTGCCGTCGAACGTAAAGGCGTCCGAGGCAGGATTTTTGCAATCCTTGGCAGGTGACTGGAGCGGGGGTGGAATGGTGCTCACCAAGATAGGCGGCACCAATTTCAATGTCTCGTGTACCCTCAGATCAGATGCCAGCGCATCCGCCGTCTCGATGAACGGAAAATGCCGCGGCCTGGCGGTTTTCACCCGAAGTTTCTCGGCGAGTGTGAAGGCAGCCGGGCAGCGTTATACCGGGAATTACATCGGTCCATCGGGGCAGCCGTCCAAGCTTGCCGGCAGCAGGAACGGTGAGGCACTGAACCTGCGTGTGACCTGGGCGCGGATCGTCAATGGCGATCGAGACGCCACGCTGATGATTGAGAAAGTCGGGCAAGACAGGTTGCGACTGCAAACGGTTGACCGAGATCCGACCTCGGGCCAGTCGGTCGTGACGAGCCGCATCGATCTACAGCGTCCCTCGCCAGCGAAGAAGTGAGGCCTCCTCCTGACATCAAGAGGTTTTCCCGCCGCAGCACCTTCAGTGCTTTTTGGCGTGATGGTCGCCTCGGTCGCCTTCCCCGGGCTTGGTGTCATTCTTTGCCCGCCGCCGCTTGTCTGCCGACAGCGAGCGGCCGACGTCGTCGGATTCCTTGAAGCGACCGCGCTTGTCGCGGCGGACGTAGCGCTTGTCGGTGCCCGTATCTACCAGTTCACGTTTCGACATGATCGTCTCCTTTGCTGTTGGATTAGGGAAACGCACAAGATTCCAAAAGGATGCATGGCTCAGCGTCCAAGGACGCCTCGGCGACGTTTTTGAAGACCATGCTTTAGGCGGCCATCCTGACGAGCGCATCGGTGAGCTTGCGGATGTCGTAAGGCTTGGAGAAGAAGAGGCCGCGCTCAGGCAGGTCATTCGCGTCGGGCTGCTTCATGCCGGAGGCGAGGATAATTTCCACCGGCGGCCAGCGGTCGCGGACAGCCTTTGCCAGCATCAAGCCATCCATGCTGCCCGGCATGTCGATATCCGTAAACAGGATCCGGATGCCGGGCACTCTTTCGAAAAGCATCAGCGCCTCGTCGGCATTGCGTGCCTCGAGCGCCTCAAAGCCTGCCTCCTCGACGATGGCGACCGCCATCATCATCAGCAGAGCTTCGTCCTCGACCACGACTACCTTTGTTTTCATGTCTGGCTCGTATGCTTTTCGTCCCGGCTTGGAGGGTCAACTTCGCCTTTGGCAACCGGTTCCCCAATAGAAAATATTACTTCGAAGATGAGGCCTTCGGTCCGGTAGTCCACCCGGGATCGCGCCTGCGCCTTCGAAGGGAAGGCACGTTCTATGAGCACCGAGCCGAAGCCCTTTTTCGTCGGCGTCGAGACCGGCGGGCCGCCGGCTTCCCTCCACAGAAGCTGGACGCGTCCATCCTCATGTTTCCATTCGATGGTGACTGTTCCATTTTCGCTGCCGAGGCTTCCATACTTGGTTGCATTGGTCGCCAGCTCATGAATCACGAGCGAGAGCGGCAGGGCGGTGTCTGCGGGAAGAACGACGTCCGGTCCTTCGAGATGAATGCGCTCGGCTTGCGAGGCGACATGCGCCCGCAGGGCTGCGGAGAGGATATCCCGAATGGGCGAAGCCGACCCCTCCCGCGACAGGATGAGGTCATAGGTGCCGGCGAGGGCTGCGAGCCGCTCGGCGAAGGAATTGTATCTCTCCGGATCGGACCGCGAGAAGGTCTGTCTGGCAATCGCCTGCACGAGCGTGAAGCCATTCTTGACGCGATGCGCCAGCTCGCGGACGAGCAGGCTTCGTTCCTCCTCCGCCTGCTGATTTTGGCGCCTGCGCTCTTCGAGTTCATCGAGCAGCCGATCGAAGGTTGCGCCGACCTGCCCCAGCTCGCCCGGTCCCTTCATGCCGGTCCGCGCCGTCGTCTGACCGCTGCGCCAACTTTCCATCACATCCGCGATCCTGGAGATCGGTATCAGGATGAAGCGGTTGCCGATAAAAATCGCGGCGAGGAAGGCGAAAAGCGCACCGCCGATGATGGCGAGCGTATTCATCAGCGTCGCCCGGTCGATCGGCGCGAAGGCTTCCGCTTTCGAGAAGCCGGCGCTGACATAGAGTGGGTTGGAAGGCAAGGCTATCGGGCGATAGCCGACGATATGCGCTGTTCCGTCCTGGCCGGTCATCTCGATGACATCAGGCTGTTCGGCGTGGATCAGCCGCTGGTATTCCTCGGGCATAACCGTACCGACGAACTGTTCGGGAGAGGGAACGTGCGCAATGATAGTCCCTTTGGCGTCGGCGAGCGTCACCGCATTGCCGGGAGCAACACCGCGCTCGGTGATGCGGTTCTGCAGCCAGTCCAGCCGAATTCCGCTGATGATCATCGCCTTGATGCTATCGCCTTCCATCAGCGGCATCGCGAGCGGCAACACCGGGCGATCGGAAAGGCGGCTCTGCGTATAGGTGCCGACGACGAAGTCTTTGGTCTCCAGAGTCTGCCGGAAGTAATCGCGGTCGGAAAACACCACGCCCGGGGGAAAAGCCATGCTTCCGCAGATCGGCCGCCCATCGAGACCGGCGACGAAGATGGTGCGGATGTTGGGGATGCTTTCGACAACCGACTTCAGTGCATCGTTGCAAGCCTGGACGTCGAGGTGCCGGACGGAAGGCATGGCGGATACGGCGACGAGAAGGGCGTGCAGACCCTCGATGATCCGTTCGACTTCCGACGAGGCTTGCCTCGCCGCCTGCGCCGCGGAGGCGCGCACTTCCTCGTTGCGCTGGTGGCGGAGCGCGACTTCGTTGTAGACGAGCATCGCAACCACCGGCGCCAGCGCCGCGACCGCAACTGCAACCAGTTTGAGCCTCATCCTGTCCCCTTTCGGAAAAGGGTTGGTAGCATGAGCGAGACGATCCGGCCCAGACCGCGCGCGCAATCTTGTTTACAAAATATCAACATACGAATCCCGATGCGGGTACGTAAGCCTTGCCGGGCTTTGCATCGCGGCTAGTTAAATCAAAGATGAGTGATGCCAAAAGCACTTCCTCTGAAACCTCTCCAGCGGGCTCTGTTCCGCCACGGCCGCTGTCTGGCGCAATGGCGGATGAGGTCGAACGTCTTTTATCGGGCCGAACCCGCGATATCCGCCTGACGGGCGAGCTGCGCCGCCGTTTTGACGAAAGGCTGTGGCGGCAGACCGCGAAGGTCATCCGCTCCTGGATGATTTGGGTCGCATTCGTCGATGTTCTGACGCTGGCGCTGAACGCACTCCTGCTTCCCGGGCAGATCGTTCTGTCGATGATTGCCCCCGCCTGCCTTTTGCCGCCGGCGGCAATCTTGACCGCGGTCGTCTGGAACAAGCCGCGGCCGGCGGCCGTTCAGCGGGCGTCGCTGCTTGTGGGAATGTTCCTAATTCTCCTCTCGGTCGGGCTCGTCGGCGTTTTTGCCGGCGGCGAATTTTACGAGCGGCATTTGAGCATCATGTTGTTCGTCGCGACGAGCGCAATCACCATCTTCAGCGTACCGCTGGCCTGGACGATTGCAATTGCCTGTTATGCCCTTTGTCTCTACTTCATCCTCCAATGGTACAACCCGCTCTTGGAAGCGGGCAGTGTCGTCGCCGCGACCCTGTTCTTTTCCTGTGGGATCATCGCTACGGTGGTCGCCAGGCGAACGATGAATATTCTGGCGCAGAAGACATTTCTTCTGGACTGCAGGGATCAACGCCGTGTCGCGGAGCTGGCCGACGCGAACGCCCGATTGGAGCGGCTGGCCCGAACCGACCCGCTCACCGGGATCGCCAATCGCCGTTGGATGATGGAAACGCTCGAGGGCCTCTGGCGCAATGGCCGCGAAACTGGCGTCGCCATGCTGATGTGCGATATTGATCATTTCAAGGGGCTGAACGATAAGCTCGGCCATGGCGAAGGCGATCGCTGCCTCGTCAAGGTTGCCGGCATCATCCAGAGCTGCGTGCGCGCAGATCGCGATCTTGTCTCTCGCCATGGCGGCGAGGAGTTTCTCATCGTGCTTCCTGATGTCGATGAAGAAGAGGCCATCGCGGTCGCCCGGCGAATACGCGAAAGCGTGGAAGCGGCCGCCCTGCCGAACCCGGCCTCCAGCGTTGGCCCCTCGGTGACGCTGAGCGTCGGGGTGGCGTTCAAATCGGCACTCGATACGGATGTTTCGTTGGCCAATCTCCAGCACGAGGCCGACATGGCGCTTTACCGCGCCAAGGAGGCCGGACGCAACCAAGTCTCGATCTTTCGTCGTCCGCCTGCTGCCGCCGGGCAGACCGCCGCGCGACGTCAGGGGTAGCGGATAGGCAGATCGATCAGAGCTCCTTCCCCCGAACGATCATCCAGCCCGCAGCCACATAGTCGACGGTCGCGGGAAGGCCGGCCCTATGGCCAGTCGGGTGATCGAGGTCATCGGATCACCAGGATCAATACCATCGCGATGGCGGAGATGAAGCCGGTGACGCTCAGACCGAATGTCAGATATTCGGCTGTCTTTTGCCCGTGATGGCCAAGCTCCACGTTCCAAGCACAGCCGCGAAGCCTCCGGCCAACCAGCTCGCCAACGTCAATATGCCAAGGAGAAGCGCCCAATGTGTTCCTGTGTCCATCGTCTTGCTCCCGTTACGGCTACTTTTCCTCGCAAGGGAAACGCTCCTGCGCGTCTGATCAGTAACCACATAGCTGCCGTTTTGTTTCCGTGCGGTATCTGCAATTTCGTCCAAAGCCGCCAACTAGGCCGTGAACTCGTAAATTCGAAATGACCGGTGGAGAGTTTCAGAACGGGCTATTCTGATTGCCATCGCATCCGTTGCGCGTCCACACGATCTGCTCCCATGTGCTCGATGAAGGCGTCCCTCAGGCGGGAAAGCCATCTTTCTCTGTAGGCCAAGGGAGCATCGGCCTCGCCTTCTGCGGTGAGGACCCATTCAGCGAACTGGGTTGCGGTCACTGTGCCCGAGTTTGGCATGAAGTCAGTCACGTGCACATATTTGTCTGCCTGCACGCTCCCGCAGTGACCCCAGCCGACACAGACCTGATGCATGAGCGCATCGAAACCGGTTTTTCCTGTCATGAAAGTGCGCAGTGATTGAGGCGGGATGCCTGCGAGCGCGTCATCAGATTACAGCGCCCCGTGTAAGCCCGCAATAGGATTGGCTATCGAACGACTGCTTTCATGTCGCGGCGAATTCTGATTCACGCTCCGCATGAGCCGATATGATCTGACTGACTTCGAATGGCGAGTGATTAAGCCGCTGTTGCCCAACAAATCACGGGGTGTCGCTCGCGTCGATGACCGGCGAGTGCTGAATGGCATCTTTTGGGTTCTTCGATCTGGAGCCCCCTGGCGTGATGTCCCAGAACGATATGGACCATATACGACATGCTACAATCGCTTCAGGCGTTGGACGATGGCTGGAATTTGGGACAGGCTCATGGAAGCTGTCACGAGCGATTCGAATGATGGAATCGCTATGATTGACGGCACTTCTGTTCGCGTCCATCATCTGGCGGCCACGCTAACGACCGAACACCCGGATCGTTGCCTTGGGCGAAGTCGCGGTGGTCTCACGACCAAAATTCATGCCGTCACTTATGGCAAGGGGCTACCGATCAAGATTGCTATCACGCCCGGTCACGCTCACGACCTAACTGCGGCGAAAGAGCTGCTTACTGATCTATCCCAAGGTGATATGGTTGTTGCAGACAAAGCCTATGATGCCGACTGGCTCCGCGCGGAGGTCAGAATGAAAGGATCATGGGCGAACATTCCGCCAAAATCCAACAGGAAGAGGCCAGTCGTCTTCAGCCCTTGGCTTTACAGAAAGCGAAATCTCATTGAGCGGTTCTTTAGTAAGCTCAAATGTTTTCGACGGATTGCGACCCGGTATGAGAAGTTGGGCACGAGTTTCCTCGCCATGACAAAACTGGCCTGTGTGCGCCTCACGCTTCGCCATAACGAGTCCACGGCCTAGTTCATCGGCCATCAGCAGTCGTGTTTTCAGCAGATCTCTTGGATCCTTCGGTAACCAGTCGGGGAAACAATCTGGCCCTCAATGAAGGCAGCGATCGTCTCGAAACCACGCCCGTTGATCGCCATCAGCCGAGAAACGAAATTTCGCCCCCCGGGCGTCAGGCGTCCTCCGAAAGCGCGGAAAACTGGCGGGCTTTCAAAGTAGACATGGGAATTCTCCTGGGTGAGATCCTATGGGGCGACCCGGCGCCGAACGCGCCGGGTCGCTGTGTTAGGCTGTCTTCAGGGCCGGAACCGCGCGACGGTCGAGAGCGCCGCTCAACACGGTCAGCAACAGAGCGATGACAACCAGGAGGGCACCAACCCAAGGGGTCGCACCGAGGCCAAGCGGCGATTCAACCACCAGGCCGCCCAGCCATGCGCCGATCGCGATGCCTAGGTTGAAGGCGGCAATATTGAGAGCCGATGCGACGTCCACGGCACCCGGACGGTGTTCTTTGGCCAGTTTGACGACATAGAGCTGGAGGCCGGGCACGTTGCCGAACTGAAGGAACCCGAGCGCAGCAAGGGTGACGATCGCCAGAACCGGCGAGGCCGCGGTAAAGGTCAAGATGACAAGTACAATGGCCTGCAAGATGAACAGACCGATCAATGCCTTGACCGGGTTAAGGTTGGCGATCCTGCCGCCGGCAATGTTGCCGATTGCGATTGCGATGCCGTAGAGAACCAAAATAAGGCTGACGCTCTCCTCGGAGAAGCCGGTGATTTCCTGCAGGATTGGCGCCAGAAAGGTGAAGGCGACGAAGGTGCCGCCGTAGCCAAGCGCTGTCATTGCGAAGACGATGAGCAGACGACCGGAGCCAAGAACGCGAAGCTGATCGAGTAGGCTTGCCGGCGGCGCCTTCTTGAGCGTGTGCGGCAACAGGGCGGCAATGGCGAGGAAGGCGATGACGCCGAGTGCGGCAACGGCCCAGAAAGTCGAGCGCCAACCGAGGATCTGGCCAATATAGGTGCCGAGTGGCACGCCCGTGACGATGGCAACTGTCAGGCCCATGAACATCATGGCAATGGCCGAAGCGCGGCGGTTCTCCGGCACGAGATCGGCGGCAATGGTCGAGCCGACCGAGAAGAACACGCCATGGGCGAAGGCGGCGATCACCCGGGCCACAAGCAGCAGATCGTAGCCCGGCGACGACGCCGCGATTGTATTGCCAACGATGAACAAGGCCATCAGGCCGAGCAGCAACGGCTTTCTTTCGATTTTGGCAGTGAGCGCCGTCAGGATCGGCGCGCCAAAGGTGACGCCGAGCGCATAGACGCTGACGATAAGCCCGGCAAGCGGCAGGGTAATGTTGAGGTCTGTGGCAACGGTCGGCAAAAGACCGACAATCACGAATTCTGTGGTACCGATCGCATAGGCCGCGATCGTCAAGGCTAAGATTGCTAAAGGCATGATAAATTCCTTCCGCTCGCCGTTGAGGTGGCGGCTGCAAAGACAGCAGCGCTGTCAGACGAAGTTGTTGACCGCAATATGATTGCACGGAACTTTTGTGATAATTGGCACTATTGAAGAAACAGATGTGAATCGAATTCACAGGAAGACACGATGGATAATCGCACTGGTGAAATGGAAGTATTTGTAAACGCAGCGGAATTGCAGAGTTTTTCGGCGGCCGGACGGCGCCTGAAACTTTCGCCCTCGGCGGTGAGCAAGCTTGTCACCAGGATTGAGGACCGGCTCGGGACCCGACTGCTCGTCCGCTCAACCCGCACGATGACGCTCACGCCGGAAGGCGAAATTTATCTGGAGAGAGCCCGGCGAATCCTGGGCGACATTGCGGAGACTGAACGGATCATCGCGTCTGGTAGAAAAGTCGCGCCGCGAGGGATTCTCAGGGTCAATGCCTCCGTTGGCTTTGGCGAACGCTATCTGCTCCCGCTCGTCCCGAAGTTCCTCAAACTCTATTCCGAAGTGCAACTCGACATATCACTTACGGACGGCGTCATTGGCTTGATCGAAGAGCGGACCGACATTGCGATCCGCTCCGGCCCCATGGAAGATTCGTCACTGAAAGCCCGAAAACTCCTTGAAAGCCGGCGCGTCATTGTTGCATCTCAGGCCTATCTGGATGCCCATGGCATACCAAAGACACCGGCCGATCTCGCTGGCCACAATTGCCTGACTTTCAATTTCCGCCGAACGCTCAACGAGTGGCCCTTTCGAGCGCCGGGATCGACCGAGATGTATCGGTTGACCGTATCCGGCAACAGCGCGGTCAACAGCGGAATGGCCATACGCAGGCTGTGCCTTGCCGGCGTTGGTTTGGCTCGCATCGGCCAATTTCATGTAGAGCCAGAGATCGACTCTGGATTACTCATCCCCGTGCTGGAAGAATACAATCCTGAAGACATCGAATTGATCCACGCAGTATTCGCCGGGCACGAGCACCTCGCAGCCCGCATTCGCGCTTTCATAGATTTCCTTGCGGAAAATGTCGGCAAAGATCGTCCGCCGGAACAGGTCATCTGAAACTCTAGAAAGGTAAGGTTCAAATACATGGTCCACCCTAAAATACGGTATCAAGCCTGACCGCTTTGCCCAGCTGCCGAGTGGCGACGTCCGCCGGTCTGTTCTCGCGCATCTCGGCCGACCCAATCTCAGGCCTGTGCCGAAGCAAGTCGATTGTGCATTCTCGAGCGGCCGATATTCCCACCGCCGCCCATCCGTCGCTTGCCCTAAACCCTGACGATACGCTTGCCGGGATTTGGACCCCTTTCCGGCGTGGGCGTCTTTCTGTTGATTGGCGCCGCCTCTGCTGCCCTATTTCAAGCGAGGGGAAGACAACGACCGGTAGTTCGATGTCTGTCACGGTACGGGCGATCCTCTCGAGTGTCCGACCTACCGCACGTCAGCCGCTTGACTCGCGGCTTTCTGCCGAGGTTGCGGGCGTTCCTTTCACCGCAGATTTCAAGGGCGCTCGTCAACGTGGACATAGACTCGAGGGAGTTGGTCGGAACCTTGGCGATGTCCTGAATGGCCGCGTTCCTTGTGGTAAAACCCGTCAATGTAGTACGAAGTCAAGCCGATCAAATCGCTGGCCGCTGGCGGCGGAAGGACTTGAGCGGCCCTGCCGCTTTAAAGTGGGTGATCCCTCACGGCAGGGTGGGTGCCTGCTAACAGAACGGACACAATAGGCCGCCCTGGTGGATCAAGCAAAATCGCCCGAATGTGCGAAGCGCCAAAGGCGGGCATCGGACAGGCAGCCGGTTGACGCTCGCCGCTTCCGACCCATCTGCTCCGGTATGCCCAACACGAAGACGAAAAATAAGAGCGATGATCCCGAGCTGATCAGGGAGTGGTCACTCCCCGTGGAGGCGACGCTCGGATCGGCTGTCAGGGTGAAGGGAATCCTGCAGGAGATCCGGTCCCGCCTGCCCCCGGCGGTCAGAAAGTCGCTGGATGTGCAGTCGGGCGAGCTTACCCTCGTCATGCCGGAGACTTCGAAGACGGCGTTTCGCGCGACCTCGTCGATTGTGACCGAAGCCCTCCAGAACATTTCAGACCTTCGGATCATCCCTCGCGAGATCGAGGACATCCTAACGATCACGGCCTCTGAAAGGATGCGTTGGCTGGAGGATGGGCGTCTTCCGAGCGCTGGAACGAGAACTGTCCGGCTGCAAGGCCGAGCGCGACGGATCACCTTCCACGTATTTGATCCACGGGTTGTAGAGGATCTGCTCGACCGCGGGGCCGTGGACGAATGGCGCGAGCAAGACGCGGTGGTGAAAGCGGAAAACCGGCGACGCGCCGCCTATCAGGCGAAGCTGACGCGTTCACTGAAAAAACAAGAAAAAGTCAAACAAGCTGATGCGAACGATGACGACCCCGCGACCGGGCTGAGCGGTTGGGACGAGTTCGGGAGCGAAGGCCTGCTGCGGTAGGATTGGCGGCGTTCGCATCGCAAAATGATCGCAGGAGTTACCTAGCTCGCCAGAGCATTTGGAGGCGGCGGCCGTAGCCGCCACCCCTTTTTTCCGTGTCAAGCCGCCGCCGGTCGGTTGATTGTCAGGAAGTGCCGGACGACGGGTTTCTCAGGACCGGCATGGTAAGCCAGAACCTTCCCCTGCAGATCGGCGTCGGCGTTCGAGACCCGCTTGTGCTGGCGAAGATGTTCAGCCCAGGATTCCACCATGAACCACTCGACGATCTTCTCAGGGTCCGCCGAGTCCTCAGTGACACCCCATCCGTAGGCACCGTCGCGGCGACGTTCCCTGGAAAGATGGTCGAGAGCGTGCAGGAAGGCTGTGCGGTGCTGCTTCTCGACCTTGTATTCGATCAGGATGAGAACTGGGCCACGATCATGGGCAACTGGCTCGGCAACGAGCGGCTCGGGCCAGTGGTTGGACGGCACAAGGTCGGCATCGCCTGCGGGAAGCTTCACGCGGTGCATGATGAACCCGGCGATGAGCAGGCCGGCCGCTCCAATGAGCAAGGTGGACTGGATGCCGACAGCTTCGCCGACTGCACCCCAGCCGAGACTTCCGGCAGTCATCGCACCGTTGAAGACGGTCAGATAGACGGCAAGACCACGACCACGCACCCAGTTCGGGAGAACGGCCTGCGCTGCCCCATTGAGTGTAGTCAGGGCAGTGATCCATGCTCCCCCGAGGAAAAGAAGGACCACGATGGCAATGATCTTCGGCGGCGCAAGCGACAGGACTCCCATGACGGCTGCTGTGACAAGCGCGGCGCCGAGAAGCAGTCCGTCCGAGCTCAAGCGTTCACGCAGCTTCGGCATCACCAAGGCTCCCCCGATCGCACCAGCACCTACCGCACCAAGCAGGATGCCATAGAAGCCTGCATCACCACCGAGGAGTTGTCGGGCAACGAGCGGAAGAAGAGCCCAGACTGCGCTGGCGAAGGCAAAGAAGATCGCGGCCCGCAGAAGCACGACGTGCAGTGGCTCGCTCGAGCGGGTGTAGCGAAGTCCGGCCCGGAACGCACCGAAGAAGTTCTCCTGAAGCGCATCGTTGGAGTTCTTTGTCCGCGGCCACCAGACAAGAGCTGCGATCACGACGACATAGCTGGCCACGTCCGCGCCATAGGTGATCCCGGCTCCGAAGGCTGCGAGAAGCAGGCCACCCGCGGCAGGCCCGATGGAGCGGGCGATGTTGATGCCGAGCGAGTTGAGCGCCACCGCGCTCTTCACGTCCTCGCGCTTCACCAGTTCCGGCACAATTGCTTGCCATGTCGGTCCCATCAATGCCGCGCCAATGCCGCCGAAAAAGGTCAGGCCGATCAGCGCGCTGACCGAAAGCATGCCTGTCTGCGAGAGAACCATCAGCGCGATGCTGACAGAGGCGAGTAGCACCTGGATGGCGATCAGGAACTTGCGGCGATCGAGGATGTCGGTGAGAACGCCTGCGGGGATGCCAAGCAGGAAGATCGGCAGGGTTCCGGCAGCCTGGACCATGGCGACCGCGGCCGGCGATGCGGACAGATCCGTCATCAACCAGGAGCTTGCGACATCGCGCATGAAGGTTCCGGTATTGCCGATAACGGTGGCGATCCAGAGGACAGCGAACACGGGCTGCGCAAGCGGCGCGAAGGCTCCCGCGGATGATTTTGCGGCGCTCATTTGCCTGCTCCCTTTGTGAGGTCGAATGCTGCAACGAACACGAATGCGCCAGCAAGGCCGACGTGTTCAAAGAAGGCATTGGTGGCCAGTATGCGGTCCATTCCAGACGCCATTTCCCAGAAGCGGAGGGCGACGAGGGTCGCTAGAAGCGTGAAGCCTGCCAGTGCCAGCGCGCCCGCCCAGCGCAGGAAGCCCGAGACAACCATGGCGGAGGCCGTCAGCTCGAATACGATGACCGCTACTGCGAAGAAGGAGGCTGGGTGCAGACCGAAGTGATCCATCTCGCTCAGGGCACCGTTGAAGTCGAAGACCTTGGTGAGCGGGCCTTGGATGTAGGCCGCGCAAAGAGCCATCAGCGACGCCGTCCGCACGACAGGCGATCTGACGACGCGTGCCACGCCGCTCCGGATTGGATTGGATGATTGAGTTTGGTAGGTCATATCTGCTCCTGTATGTTCGCCGCAAGCGGCTGCGTTCGATGGAGCGATATTGGCTGGTTACCGCATTGCCAACAATTGCAGCAATAGTTTCGATTTAATTGCGAAATCGGCAATTATGGAGTGACGCCCGGGTGCCGATGGGCCACCCGAGCTGAATGTTCGTCAGACCGCCCAGCAGGAGCAGCCGAGAGCGCCGAAGAAGCCCTTGAGGTCGGCAATCGGGAGCTTGGATGTCCAGGCTCCGGCATGGTCGTGGCCGTGCACGCCGCAATTGCTCGCACATGCGCATGTAGAGATAGCGGTGCGGCGCAGCGAACGAGCGCCTGCCCCTTCCGGTTCACCCCAAGCCGCGTAACCGCCGAACTTGCGGACAGGCGACCAGTCGGGCATCGCGGGCGGGATGTCGTTCTCGTCAAGCGCCTTGAAGTCACCCGCGCCGTACACGATCTTGCCGCCGACCATTGTCAGTTCCGAAACAAGGAAGGAGATCTCGTCCTCGGCGCAGGAGAAGAAATCCTTGTCCGGCACCACGAGATCGGCGAACTGACCCTTCTCGATGCGGCCTTTCTTGCCTTCCTCGTTGGAGAACCATGTGACCTTTTCGGTCCACATCCTGAGCGCCGTCTCGCGGTCGAGGCAATTGACACGCGGATAGAGCTGCATGCCGCCGAGCGTCTTGCCAGTCACCATCCACGACAGCGAAACCCACGGATTATAGGAGGCGACGCGGGTGGCATCGGTCCCGGCCGAGACGTTCACGCCCTTGTCGAGCATCTTCCTGATCGGCGGTGTCGCTTCCGCCACGCCGTGCCCATAGCGCTCAACGAAGTATTCGCCCTGATATGCCATACGATGTTGTGTGGCGATACCACCGCCGAGCGCGGCGATACGGTCGATCGAGCGATCCGAGATGGTTTCGGCATGGTCGAAGAACCAGTTTAGTCCCTCGAGTGGAATGTCCTTGTCGACCTTCTCGAACACGTCAAGGGCACGGGAGATCGTCTCGTCATAGGTGGCGTGCAGACGCCACGGCCAGCGATTTTCGGCCAGGACGCGGACGACCTCTTCCAGCTCTCCTTCCATTTCCGGAGCCATCTCCGGACGGGGCTGGCGGAAATCCTCGAAGTCGGCGGCCGAGAACACAAGCATCTCGCCCGCACCATTGTGCCGGAAGTAGTCGTTACCCTGCTTGTATTTGACCGACTGGGTCCAGTTCAGGAAGTCCTGCTTCTCTTCCTTCGGCTTCTGGGTGAAGAGATTGTAGGCCAGCCGCACCGTCATCTGGTTCTCGTCGGACAGCTTCTGGATGACCTCATAGTCGTCAGGATAGTTCTGGAAACCACCACCCGCGTCGATCACACCTGTCACGCCAAGTCGGTTCAACTCGCGCATGAAGTGGCGGGTAGAGTTGACCTGGTAGTCCAGCGGAAGCTTGGGCCCCTTGGCAAGCGTCGAATAGAGAATGCCTGCATTCGGCTTGGCCAGCAGCATACCGGTCGGATTGCCGTTGGCATCGCGTGTGATCTCGCCTCCGGGCGGGTTCGGGGTGTCACGGGTGTAGCCGACAGCGCGGAGAGCCGCACCGTTGAGCAGCGCACGATCATAGAGGTGCAGAAGGAACACGGGTGTGTCAGGCGCGACAGCGTTGATCTCGTCGAGAGTGGGCAGCCGCTTTTCGGCGAACTGATGTTCCGTGAACCCGCCGACGACGCGAACCCACTGCGGCGCGGGCGTGATCGCCACCTGGCGCTTCAGCATGTCCATCGCGTCGGCGAGCGAGCGCACGCCGTCCCAGCGCAGTTCCATGTTGTAGTTCAGGCCACCGCGAACAACATGGGTATGGTTGTCGATAAGGCCGGGGAGAACGCGCTTGCCCTTGAGGTCGATGATCTTAGTGCTGGAATCAGCGCGCGCCATGATCTCACTATCGGATCCGACTTCGAGGAACAGCCCATCCTTAATGGCGATTGCCGTCGCATTCGGATTGGTCCGGTCAAGGGTCGTCACGCGGCCATTGTGGAGGATCAGGTCGGGATGCATGGTATCTACTCCGGTCTGTCTGGGATCGGCAGCTTTCGCTGGTGAGAAGAGGTTCGAGAAGGCCAAGCTCGATGCACCTCCGAGAAAGGATCGACGCGTGGTCATCAGCCCCGCTCCTCTACACTCGCCTTTGCCTTATGAGCAATGTTGATGCGGTCGCCGCCCCTCGGCAGGTGACCGAAGATGTGCGGCTTGATCTGATGAACCCATGAGATCGCCGCCGGCTCGTTTCTCCAAAGCGTCTTCGCGAACGGAATAATTTGTTCGCCGACAAGGATTCCGAGAAGGCCGATCAGGGCAATGACAGGCGGTGCTGGTGATCGGACGTTGAGAAGGCTATAGACGGTCCCGACCAGCAGGCCAGCGCCAAGCGACATTAGATAGATTTTCATGAGATGTTCTCCGATTGCGGAAAGGACCGCTCCGATGGGGTGATCGGAGCGGTCTGATCAGACTGTTACTTTGCGGGATTCGGACCGATGCGCTTGCCGTGCTTGACGCGTTCTTCTGCGCCATGAACCATCGTGTAGGCGTAGTCGATGCCCATTCCGTACGCGCCCGAATGCTCCTTTACGAGGGCTGTGACCGCATCGTAGGTCTCCTTGCGGGCCCAGTCGCGCTGCCACTCGAGCAGGACCTGCTGCCAGGTGACCGGAATCACGCCGGCCTGCACCATCCGATCCATCGCGTATTTGTGCGCGTCGGCTGAAGTGCCGCCGGAAGCATCCGCAACCATGTAGATCTCGTATTCCGGGACATCATGGAGGGCCGAAAGCGCGAACGTCGTGTTGCAGACTTCGGTCCACAGACCGGAGACGACGATCTTCTTGCGGCCCTCGGCGGCATTCTTCGCCAGCGCGTCGCGGACGTTCTGGTCGTCCCAGGAGTTCATCGAGGTGCGTTCGAGAAGGTCGTTCTCCGGGAAGACAGCAAGCAGTTCCGGATACGTGTTACCCGAGAAGGATTGTGTCTCGACTGTGGTGATCGTGGTCGGGATGTTGAAGATCTTGGCGGCCTTGGCAAGCCCGACGACATTGTTCTTCAGCGTCTGACGATCGATCGACTGGACCCCGAACGCCATCTGCGGCTGCTGGTCGATGAAGATGAGCTGGCTGTTTGCCGGGGTCAGGACTTCGAGCTTGGACATGGTCACTTCCTCTTCGGTTGTTTGGACCGCCTGTTGCGGTGTTATAATGGGCAGCAGCAATTGATCGGACGCGGGTGCGACGCTCGTTCGGAGAACCTGTTCCTGGATCCGTCTCGGAGCCGCTCACTCGTTGTCTTGGCTGCTGAAAACAAACTTATCGCACGGCTGATGCCCACGGAATTGCAATAAGACTTTCCATTGAATTGCGGTATCTGCAACAATCGTTAGACCGCAAGCGCGGCCGAAATGGAAAACGCCGCGGCCCTTTCGGACGCGGCGCTCTTATCGTGGCTTTGACGGGAGATTGCTGCTCACGCCGCCAATGGCACGAGGTTGGCCTGAATCTCGGTGCGGTAGTTCTCGTATCGGCTTGGGAGCTTGAGAGCCTCCCCAAGATGCGCCGTATCCTCGTCCCGGTTGAAGCCGGGCTCGCTCGTCGCGACCTCGAACAGCACCCCGCCAGGCGTGCGGAAGTAGATCGCCCAGAAATAGTCGCGGTCGATGACGGGCGTCACCTGATAGCCTGTATCCATGAGAGCTTTGCGCACTTCGAGCTGCTTCTCGCGGTTTTCGACGGCGAACGCGATGTGGTGCACCGAACCTGCGCCTTGGCGCGCAAAAGGCGTCTTCGGCAACGCTGCCAGATCGATCGTGTCTGCCCCATTGCCGTCGGGGATAATGAATCGGGTCACGTTGCCCTCTTTGTCAGCGCGCTGGTAGCCCATAAAGCCGAGCAGCTCTTCGGTCGCAGCGGTGTCGTGCAGACTGAATCTTGCGCCGGCGAAACCGCGAATTGCCGCATCGTCGGGAATTCCATTGGCAACCCAGGGTGCCCGCTTGTCGTCGGAGGATTCAATGAGAGCAAGGACGTCGCCGTCTGGCCCCATGAAGCGAAGCCGGTTGGCGCCAAACACGGTGTCGAGTTCCAGTCCCTCCACGCCCTGCCCGGTGAAGCGGTCCTGCCAGAACATCAGCGAACCCTTCGGCACTGAGAACTGTGTTTCGCCAACTTCGCCAACACCGGGGCGGCCGAGCATCATGTTTGGAAACGGGAAGTAGGTCATCACTGTCCCGGCCGACCCCGTCTCGTCACCGTAGTAGAGGTGATAGACGCTGGGGTCATCGAAGTTGACCGTCTGCTTCACGCGGCGCAGACCAAGCGTATCGGTGAAGAAGCGATTGTTCTGCCGCGCGTCCGATGCCATCGAAGTCACGTGGTGTAATCCCTTGATGTCCTTAATCATGGAGAGGCCTTTCAGTGGGCATTGAAATTGTTCATCTGAAAACTACGCCCGTTGATCGCCATCGGGTATTGCAATATTCCTCTCGAGTGAATTGCAAATCCTGAAACAATGACATGAACGATTATAAAGCCCTCAGAACCTTCCTGCTCGCGGCCGAGAAGCGAAATTTCGCCCAGGTCGCCCGCGAGTTGGACATGACGCCGGCAGCCGTCACACGCGCGATCGCAGCACTCGAGGCGGAACTTGGCGTGCAGCTTTTCGTGCGCACGACAAGGCAAGTCTCGCTGACGACTGACGGCGCAATCTTCGCCGCGCAGATCCAGCCAGCGGTGAAGACGCTGGAAGAAGCGCGCCGCGAAGTTATGAATGCACACAAGGCGGACGAAGGGCGGCTGCGGATCAGCGCGCCGACGTGGTTCGGCAAGACCGTGCTGCCGCCGATCCTGTCAGGTTTCAAGGAACGCTATCCGAAGATGAGCTTTGAGATCTCCTTGTCCGACGGTTTGGTGAATATCGTCGATGACGATTACGATCTGGCGATCCGCATCTCATCACAGCCTTCGGACAAGTACACCATCTGGAGAAAAATCAGGGTAGTGCCGCGCATCCTGGTCGCGGCCCCGGGGAGCCGTTTCGCCGATATGCAACATCCCAACGAACTAAAGCCAGACGACTGCCTCGCCTATAGTGGCGAAAGCCGGCGCGAGAACTGGCTATTGTCCGACGGTGGCTCAAGCATCACGATCTCGGCAGGTCGGGCCTTCAGCGCCAACAGTGGCGAGGTACTGGCGGACATGGCCGCCGACGGTGCAGGTGTCGCACTGCTCCCAGGATTCAACATCGCCGATCACATCAGGAGCGGTCGTCTCGTCCACGTCTTCAAGGGATGGGCGCCGCCTGACCTGTGGCTGACGCTGTTTTACCCGCCGTACCAAGCCCTTCCACCACGCATCGCTTCATTCTCGAAATTCTTCGAAGAGCAAGTCGCGGCGCAGATGGTCATGCTGGATTGACGCACACCGCCGCGCATCATCACGGATCCTCAGGAAACTTACACCTTCCTCAGATCGAGCCGTCCTGTGAAAGCGCCCTTAGTCTTGCGGCGACGATTTGCTGTAGCTGCCACAGGTTTCGATCGAAGATGTTCCGGTCTGCCAGATTCAAGACCGTCCGATGCAGGTATTCCGCGCAGGATCCCGCCGGTCCGCATGCTTGAGCGATCAACACTGCTGCGTCATCGAGCGGTATCTTCTCCGTGAGCCGTGATCGCTTCGTGCTCGCCCAAAATGTGAGCGCGCGGCGTCTACCCGTCGGTGTCTCGACCGAAACCCATCGCACCATGTCGCACACCTCGGCATATCGGATTTCGCGCGCCAGAAGCGTACGCAGATCCTGCCTTTTCGTGGCGCAGGGGAGCTTCAGGACGAGGCCAGAGCAACTCCCTCCCGGCCGAAGCGCCAGCATCAGACCCGGCGCATCGGAGGTGGCCCTTAGCCGTTCTATCCTCAACGAGAACGCACGATGCCACCCGTACGCAAGGGCTTCTTCACTTGTCGCTACTTCGAAGCCCGGGTTCCACATCAAAGACCCATAAGCGAACACCCATATCTCCTCGTCACCAGCCTCCCGCTCTACTCTGCTGACGAGTTCATCGAGTCGCAGACCCGAGATTGGAGTCCAGTTAGGCTCTGGGCCCTCGTCCTCGACCGGCCTGAAGGTTTTGGCTACGAGGTCCGGGGTCAGTTGCATGGGAACAGGTACCGGTGTCTTGGCGGTGGTTGTTTTTCGCATGGTGGCAATTATTTCAACGAGACAAACGCCGAAGGACCATCGCATCCGGCAGTTCTTGGCTGTCGCCTGATCATTTAACGGGGACTGTTTCTATCGAAGAGGGTAGTGTGCCGAGCGCCTGTGGATCTTTGTGAGGCGACGGGTGCGTGGGAGGCCGCACCCGTCGCCAGGACCGATCAGGCCTGGACGAAGGCCAGCAGGTCGGCATTCAGCACGTCGGCATTCACGGTCAGCATGCCATGCGAAAACCCTGGGTAGGTCTTCAGCGAACCTTTCTTCAGAAGCTTCATCGACTTCAGCGCCGAGTCCGCAATCGGAACGATTTGGTCGTCTTCCCCATGCAAGACGAGCGTCGGAACGGTGATTGCCTTCAGGTCATCCGTCTGGTCGGTTTCGGAGAAGGCCCTGATGCCATCGTAATGGGCCTTGGCGCCGCCCATCATGCCCTGACGCCACCAGTTCTGGATCACGCCTTCCTGCACCTTGGCGCCTTCGCGGTTGAAGCCGTAGAACGGCCCGGTCGGAACGTCGCGAAAGAACTGCGCCCGGTTGGCGGCAAGTGCCGAGCGGAAACCGTCGAACACTTCCATCGGCAGGCCTTCGGGATTGGCCTCTGTCTTGAGCATGAGCGGCGGCACGGCCGAAACGAGAACCGCCTTGGCGACGCGGCCGGCAGGTTCGCCGTGCTTGGCCACATAACGGGCGACCTCCCCGCCACCGGTAGAATGACCGATATGGACGACATTCTTCAGGTCGAGCGCCTCGACAACGGCAAAGGCATCGGCTGCGTAATGGTCCATATCGTGACCGTCGGCCACCTGGGCGGATCGGCCATGGCCACGCCGGTCATGGGCGACGACGCGAAAACCTTTCGACAGGAAAAACAGCATCTGCGCATCCCAGTCGTCGGACGACAGCGGCCATCCATGGTGGAACATGATCGGCCGGGCATCCTTAGAGCCCCAATCCTTGTAGAAGATTTCTACGCCGTCTTTGGTGGTTACATATGGCATGTTCTTGGATCCTTCGATTGGGTTGATGATGGGAGCCGCATTGGCTGCGAAACTGAGAGAGGGTGAAATTGCCATGGCTGCTGCAGCGGCGCCTATGGACAACAGCGCGTCTCGGCGGGTCATGGAATGGCAAGGTTGGGTCATCTTCGTCCTGCGATTTCGTTATTGAAAACTTCAGCTAACTTGTGTTCGTCTGACAGGGGTAATATTGCCGTCATATCCTCACATCCACAATTGCGGGAATAATTGCGAGTTTATTGCGTCGCGTGAAATAATTGGAAGTCTGGCCCGGGCCTGACGCGCTCCCGTCGTGAGGCCATCTGTTTTTCCTGAAGCAGGCGGCGGACGGCAAGATGAGCCCGGTGCCAAAAGCGTCGCCGGGGCTGATTGGCGAGGACGTGAAGACGCTCGCCGCCGACAGCGTCATTCAGGCCATGCAGAAATTCATGACCCTGTCGACGCCGCTGCAATAACCTATCTTCTTGATCTGCACCGCCGCATCGGGCCGATCTGCGCCTACTTCGATGAGCTTTATAAGGTTTGAAAAAGCACTGAGACAGCCAGGCTTGCGAGGAATTCACCGCCAAGGGCATCGCTTCGCCAACCGAGCTTGTCGATCCGAACGAGCTGCGCTCACTTCCGATCGAACGAATCGCAGCCTGCCGGCAGACACGAACGCGTTCATGTCCTGGTGATCGCTGAACGGGCCTCAGTGCATTCTAGGAGATCTCCGCCCTCGCGGAGCCGATGTGACAGCGATCGGCTCAATCCAAGCCTTCGCAACACCGGGCGCGATCCGCATTTGACAGTGTCGATCAACGGTTGCCAAGCCAGGCCGGAAACTCCCGATAATTCTCAGTGCAAAAGCAGGAGATGCACTAAGAAAATTCGACCGTGCAACTTGGCAACCGAGATCGTCACTCTTTCCCGATTGGATCAGCTCGCCCGGGAGACGCCGGCCCGACTCGAAGCCTCGCTGCCCGAGAAGATGATGACGGCGAACATCAGCACGCCGGCGAAGGCGATGAGCGAGGAAATGGCGACAATCGGTTCCATTGCCATGTTTCCGGAAAGCAGCAGATAGAGGGACGGGATCAGCACCGCGACACCGAAGGTATAGACGACGTACTGGATCATCGCCAGGCGCTTCTCGGCCTTATGCGGATTGAGCGCGTGGTAAACGCCGAAGAGCGCCATGGTGACCCAGCCGAGCAGATTGGCGTGGGCATGGGCCCCGGTCGGTGCGTGGTTACCTGAAATCGACATGTGAAGGCCGACCGAGATACCGGCGATCAGGAAAATGATGGCGGTCTTGAAGTAAAGATTTGCGATGCGTGGCATTGGTTTTCCCCTCTGTAGCCGACGAAACTTAGCATGTTTTCAAGCTTCTGAGAAAGAGCGCATCAGAGGATCTTTGGAGCGCCAGCCCTGTCATCGATATCAGAATGGAAATATTGCCGGGAAGCCAGGCGACACTAGAACAACATTGCGGGGGCGAGCAGGTTAACCCTGATGGCAGTGTCAGTTGAACTTGTTACAACGGCTTGCCGCAGGCACGCTGCGCGTAGAACAGGTTGGTCGAATTAAGCCACAAGCCTCGCGGAACCGAGAACCAACCGCGGGCGTTTGTTGGATCATGTTGAAGCAGCAGGTATTTCGCCCCCGGATCGGAACGATTCACCAGATTGACAAGCACCAGGTGCATGTTCTGGAGAGCGGCGACTTGAACGCCAGGCCGATCGTTGTCCTCCATGGCTGTGGGAGCCTGGCTGAAGAGGTTCTGCTTCCGTTTGCTCAGAGCCCGTTCCGAATGGTAGCCCCGGATCGCCCGGGCTACGGTTTCAGCAGCCCTCTTCCTCTTGCTGAACGAGGACCGATAGGCCAATCCTTTTGGCTTGAGCGCCTGATCGATGTAATGGACCTGCATTGCGTCTCGATCGTAGCCCACTCCATCGGCAGCGCGCCGGCACTTCATTTGGCCGCGCGCCGGCCGGAGCTGGTGAACGGATTGCTTCTGATTTCGCCGTGCTGCAGGCCCGTCCCACCGAAACTGCTGCCCATCCTCCGGGCATCCGTGGCCCCGGTGGTGGGATCCTTGATCCGCCAGCACGTAATCAGCCGATGGGCAGCGTTTTTTCTCGAGCGTGGTCTGCGATCGTCGTCCTTTCCAAACCCTTTGCCTCCCCAGCTGTCGGCATTGCCCGCCGCTCATATGGTTAATCCGGGCGCAATTGAAACAATGGCTAACGAGCTGCGGGCCTTCAACAAAGACATGGAGCTTCAGCCGAAGCTGCCCGGCAATCTTCCATTGCACGTCCTGTTCGGTTCGGAGGATCGCATAGTTCAGCCGGCCTGGCATATCGATGGCCTTCGGCAGAAGCATCCGAGGCCGACGATCAGGGTGATCGAGGGCGTCGGCCACCTTCCACATCATGTTGTGCCAGCCGTAGCCCGACAGATGCTGACCGACCTTGCGAGGGAGCAAGCACAGCAATCGTTTGAGCGGAATTTGGCTGGTGTCGCGTGAGCGGGCCCACCTACCCCCTCGCCTGAACTCTCGAGTAGGCAGGATAGGGGTGATCTGGCCGCGGAGGGGCGCCGATCTCCGCGAATGAACCCCGACTGAATGGTGTCTTCAGCTTCCGTTCCGAAGAGAGCGTCTAGAAGAAAGACGTTCAACCGCGGTCTTATCCGCCTGAGGAGACATATTCATGATCCGCACGTCTATCATTGCAACCGCACTCGTCGCTCTCGTCGGCATTGCCGCCGCAGCCCCCGCCATGGCCAATGATGTTCGTATCGAACAATATGGCTGGTCGAACTCTGCCGGTGGGGCACAGGAAGGATACGGAAACCGGATCAGAACCTATCAGAACGGTGGCTACAACCGGATTCTCGGCCGTCAATATGGTCATCATAATCTTTCAGCTGTCGGTCAGGAAGGCAATGACAATTATGGCGCCACCTATCAGCGCGGCAACCGCAACGTAGCGGGCATTGGTCAATTCGGCTCCAGCCACACGACCATTCTTACCCAGGACGGTAATGGCAACATCGCGGCCGGCGTTCAGGTCGGCCATGGCTGCAGCGCGAATGTCAGCCAGGGCGGCAACGGCAATGTCGCGGCCTTCGTCCAGGCCTGCCCTTAGGCGCCTGCACGTGACGTAAAAGAGGTCAAGATCGCAACAGCAGACCATCAGGGGAAAACGACCATGCCAAATAGCATCAAACATCCGCACCGCGTGATGACGATTCTCGCGCTGGTCCTGCTTCCCGTCGGCGCGGTTTCCGCCATGACGAAAGCCAACCAATCTGACCGGGTGCAGCTTTGCGAAATCAAAGCAACCCCGGGGGCAGGTATGGTGAGACTGGACGCGCTCGTCCACGCCGACAAGCATGTCGGCGGGACTTACACCTTCCATGTCGAAAAAGTGGGAGGCGGCGGAAGCTCCACGATCAACCAGAGTGGCGATTTTGATGCAGTCGAGGGACATGCGGCAATCCTTGGTTCGGTCTCGCTCGACTCGAAAGGAGCCAAATACAAAGCCACGCTGGACGTCGTCGTCGGGGATGAGAGTTTCAGCTGCGTGAAGCAGATCGGCGGCAACTAATCGGCCTCCACATTCTCCAGTTTTCCTAAAGGGCGCCGTTTCCGGCGTCCTTTTGCTTCTACCGGGCCGAAGCGACTGAACGACAACTGAACGGGCGATTCCGACTGGGTTCAGCTGCAAGATGTGAAAGTTGATCATCGGCTGAGGCAGCCGCAAATGGAGATCAGAATGACCCGCAACCTGTTTAAGATCCTTGCCGTCACCCTTCTTGCTGGGAACCTCGGCCAAGTAGCCTTGTCTGCGCCAGCCTATGCCGGCGGCCGGATCTCATTCAACCTCGCACCGGACAATGCGCGGGATGCCGGACTTTTTTCAACCGGGCTGCGGGTCTATTCGCTGTACCGCGGTCTGAAAGACGCTGACATCCGACAGCTGGGTCGGGGTAATGCGGCTGGTATCGCTCAGGCCGGCCGCGGCAACCTCGGCTTCGTCAGGCAACGGGGCAATGGTCATTCCGCGACGTTGCGGCAGAACGGCAACAACAATGCCTATGGCATTTTCCAGTATGGGCGAAATACTGAAACCGACGTGGTGCAAGATGGGGATAACGGCAGTGGCGCTACCTTCAGCTATGGCTGGTAAGGCAGTTCACAAGCCGGGCAGTGGCTCTGCGGTTGCTCGCGTCCACATTTTAAAGCGAATACCCCACTTTGACGCACCAATGTGACACCATTTGCTGAACGCACTGGCTATAGATCGGGAAATTTCCCGCCTAGTTTGTGCTGATCTGGAAGAGGCGGAAATTTCCTTCTTCATCGCCCCAACGAGAAGCGTCGTCAGGGCGGCCGCCGCAGGTGCTAGTAGCCGAAGTGCCGACGGCGTGCTATGCTGCGGGAAATCTCCAAGGTGAAGCCATGCGCCGGTTCCTTACATCGGTAGCGTTGTTTTTGTCTGCGACAGTGGCGGCCGCGGATGATCCCTTGTTCGACGCCGTTTCAGCGGGCAACACGGCCGCCGTGGAACAGCTTCTGGCTTCGGGGGCCGATGTCAACCGCCGCACTCGGGACCAGGCGACCCCGCTCATCACCGCCGCCCTTAAAAATCAGCTTGCCGTCGCCGAGTTGTTGATAGGCAGGAATGCCGACGTTATGGCGAGGAATTCAGGCGGCTTCACACCCCTTCACGCCGCGGCATTTTCCGGTAACGTACCCATTACCAAGCTGCTTCTGGAGCACGGAGCAATTCTCGACGATGCATCCAACAAAGCGGGCGTTACGCCGCTCATGGTTGCGGGCGAAGAGAACCACGTCCTCCTCGCAGAATTTTTGCTCGCCCAGGGGGCTGACGTCACCCACGCCGAGGTTCACGGCTACGCGCCGATAACGAGGGCCATGTGGAAAGGCAATTTCGATATCGTGCGCCTCTTCAAGCGCCATGGCGTGGCATGTCCTCCGGCCAGCGTCCTAGGTGAGGGAAATTACGCTAAATGCATGGAAATCCACGAATAACAGGAGGCGAAGATGCACGTTGGATACGGGAAATACTGCATTGGTCGCTGTTTGGTAACGATCGGTCTGGCTGTCGCAGGCACTGTCGGTGGATCGCCGGCCATAGCCGACGATTCGGTAAATACGGGCTACTTCGGCGGTGTCGCCATCATGGGGTACGATACCGTCGCCTACTTTACCGAAGGCAAAGCGACGAAAGGCTCGGAAAAAATCTCCTACGAATGGATGGGGACGCCCTGGCATTTCGCCAATGCCAAACATCGGGAGATGTTCATGAGCGAACCGCTTAAATACGCGCCCCAGTACGGCGGCTACTGCACGGGCGAGGTGAGTGGCGGGTCCGTCACGGTCAACATCGATCCGGAAGCCTTCAAGATTGTCGAAGGCAAGCTTTACCTGATGTATGACAAGGCTGATGCGGAGGACTTTGCCGCGCATCCGGCGGACACTGTGGCCCGTGCCGACGCCAAATGGCCGAAGGTCGCGGCCGATCTCGAACGGGATCAGTATCACTGACGGACTGGCAAGCGCCTATTGGGCAGGTGAAAAATAAAAGACCTTGGTCGAATTTACGTAAGCATAGCTGGTTTCGCCGGCAAGGTTTACGTGTCTATAGACCGGACCGCAATCGGCTCGGCCAAATGCGTTTTCACTTTGCTCGCAAAGCAGGTTCCCTTTGACAGAAATTTTCTCGGTCATCATCTGGGACGCCGAGCGGAATGCGGCCTTTCCGTCCAGTTGCCTGGAAGCCAAACGGCCATTCCGGTAGTCCCGCCTCGCGTAGCGCGTCCAGCATAAATGCCAAATCCTGGTCCCTGAAATGGGCATTGCCGAGCCGCCATGACGCGAGGCAGTCACGCCCCCCATAAGACGTTGGGCCTCGGCGACAGTCGCTCGAGCCTCATCAATGCGACCGACGCGGACATAGGCCATGGCGAGAGGGGTAACGAACTCGCCGTTCCCCTGGGAGCCATAGCCAGCGCGTTTGAAACTGTCTATCGCCCTCTCGTAGTCTCGTTGCAGATAAAAAACTATACCCGCCGTATACCGGTCGACAGCGGACGGGTTCGGATCGAACCTGAGCGCCTTATCGACCGCCGCAGTAGCGTCGGCGTGGTTGCCCGTTACCGATTGAACATATGCGGCCGCCATATGGGCCTCGGCGTCGGCGGGCCCAAGTGACACGGCCTTCTGTGCCGAGGCGATCGCCTGGTCATAACGTCGGTCCACGACCTGCATGATAGCGAGGACTGCATATGGCGACGGTAGTTCAGGATCGAGGGCGAGTGCTCGACTTGCCTTATCGTAGGCTCTTTTTCGCGCCAGGGCACTCTGGAGGACGTCGTCATATGCGCTTCGCCAGACAAAGGCCGTCGCATGCGCATCGGATGCGAATGCTTCAGCAAAGCCGTTGTCGAGTTCCTCGGCCTTGTCATAAAGCGCCAATGCCTCCAGCATCCGAGAACGACGTCCGGTACGGGCGGCCTGCTCGGCACGCAGATAATAATCATAAGCTTCGAGATTGACGGTCGGCGGACGGGCAATTCGCTCTGCCTCGGAGGGGGTGAGTTCCAGACCGAGCGCATCGGCGATCTGGCGGCTCATCGAATCCTGGACAGCAAACACGTCCGCCCCGCTGCGATCAAACCGATTGGCCCACAGATGATCGCCGCTTACAGTGTCAACCAGTTGCGCGTTGACACGCATCAGGTCGCCCATTCGCTGCACACTGCCCTCCACGACAAAGCGCACGCCGAGATCGCGGCGAATGTCTGCCAGCAAGTGGGGCTTATCCTTGTAGGCGAAGACGGAATTCTGGGAAATGACATCAAGTTTGGATAACCTGGTGAGATCGGTAATCAGGTTGTCGGTAATGCCATCGGCGAAGTAATCTTGGGTTTGGTCACTCAAGTTGGCGAAGGGTAGCACTGCGATCGATGCGCGTTGTTTATGGGGCCATTGCCAAGCGACGACAGCCGCACTGGCAACGATCAACAGTCCTGCGAGCGCCAACAGCGCCACGCCTCGTGACCTTGCCCGACTGGAAATGACGACCGTGCCAGTGTGCCCCGGGCCAAGCAGAACGCGATAGACGCGAACCGGATCCGCTATGTTTTTCAGCCGATGCTCGCCGAGTGCCGAGAAGCCGACGTCAACCTTGTGCGCAACGTGGTCGAATGCGGTCCCAGATATGAAAATTCCGCCAGGTTCGGCAATTCCCTGCAGACGGGCGGCTATGTTGACGCCGTCGCCATATATGTCGTCGCCTTCAACGATAATGTCGCCGAGATTAATCCCGATGCGAAATCGAATGCGTTGCTCCTCGGAAACTCCTTGGTCTCTGCTGGGCATTTTCCGCTGGATTTCGGTCGCACATTGAACCGCATCCACAACGCTGGCAAACTCGACGAGCGCGCCATCACCCATGAGTTTGATGATCCGGCCATGGTGCTCTTCGATGGCGGAATCGACCAGCTCCCGACGGCAGGCCTTCAACCGCTCGAACGTGCCGCTCTCATCCACTCCCATGAGACGACTATAGCCTACCACGTCAGCGGAGAGTATCGCGGCGAGACGCCTATCCATTTCTCTGCCCCACCTTTTCGATACAGGGAGCTGAGCATCTTACCACGACCGAGGAGGCGCTGGCACAGGAGTCCGGTCTTTTCGCTAATTTGGCCCGCGTTCGTGATGCGCCCTGACGAATCGCGAGATAGCTTTTGCAGTTGAAGGGATGTGAACCCGCGGCCCCTCAACTCAGATAAGCTAAGTGCCTGATAAACCGAAATTGGCGGCATAAGAGTGTGAGGCGAGCGATTGCACTCACTTCGGAACAATCTCTTCCACGACCGTCAATCAGTCGACCTCCTAGCAACGTCCACGGGAGTGAAGGCTAGCACCTTTTCAAAAGATCAGCAGTCGCGCCATACATCTGGAGCTCGTGCTTCTGCCAATCCTCACTTTGCGTAGAGGGCGCGCGATCGTTCGAGGTGCTTGAGGATCGCGGTTTCCGAACCGTCGGTATCGTTGGCCTCCAGGCACTCCACGATTTCCTCGTGTTCAGCCAAGGTGAACTTTTCCTTGCCGGTCCAGATCAGCATTTCTGTGTGATATTCCTTCAGCCAGGCAAGCATGGCCTCGCTAACGGCGACATAGATCGGATTGCCCGAGATTTGCGCGATGCGGGTGTGGAATTCCATATCGGCATTGATGAACTCTTCGGCGCGGCCGAGCGACATGCGCTGGCGCTCGATGATGGCCCTGAGATCGCTGATGTCGGTTGCCGAGGCGCGCTGTGCGGCCTCGCGGGCCATGCCGCGCTCGAAGAAGATGCGTGCGCTCTTCAGATGTTCCAGCGAGTCGGCCGATTGCGACAGCATGATCTTGGCCGTGAGATCGACCTGGCGAAAGATTGACTTAGCCGTCAGCCGCAGCACCTTCGCGCGCTCGCCATGCGAGATGCTGACGAGGCCCTTGTTGGCGAGCGATTGCATGGCTTCGCGGATCGCTGGCCGTCCGACGCCGAAGCGCTCCATCAGTACCCGCTCGGAGGGCATCTCATCACCGGGCTGAAGCTCGCCTGAGGTGATCATTCGCTCGAGTCGATCAAACACCTCGTCGGAGAGTTTTCGGCGGACGATCTGTTCGATGGGCTGGGTCATGAGATCTCGCTGGCTCAAAATGTTTCCTCCTAACAGTTTTCCGGGCTGAGAACAAAGCTCGCGACCCAAAATTTGCACAGCCGAAGATTCCGCTTTTCATTAGTTGGAATACTCATTATACCAGATCATGAGTTGACGCCATGACAATCTGCCTGGCGAGAGGAGCAACCGGCCGTTTCATGATCATAACCCTGACCTACCGCATCGAAACGCCCGGCAGTGTCGAGGCGATGGCGGACAAGATCGCCAGCGACCAGTCGACCGGAACCTTCGTTCCGGTTCCCGGCGAGACGGAAGAGCTGAAATCGCGCGTCGCCGCTCGCGTGCTGGCGATCCGCCCGCTCGAAGAGGCGCGTCATCCGACCTGGCCGGAGGCTGCTCCCGGCACGCGGCTCCACCGCGCCGATGTCGACATCGCCTTTCCGCTGGAGGCGATCGGCACCGATCTCTCCGCCCTGATGACCATCGCGATCGGCGGCGTCTATTCGATCAAGGGCATGACCGGCATCCGCATCGCCGACATGAAGCTGCCCGAAGCCTTCAAGAGCGCCCATCCCGGCCCGCAATTCGGCATTCCCGGAAGCCGGCGGCTGACCGGCGTCGAAGGCCGGCCGATCATCGGCACGATCGTCAAGCCGGCGCTTGGGCTTCGGCCGCACGAGACGGCGGAGCTTGTTGCCGAGCTGATCCAATCGGGAGTCGACTTCATCAAGGATGACGAGAAGCTGATGAGCCCGGCCTATTCGCCGCTCAAGGAGCGCGTCGCGGCGATCATGCCGCGCATTCTCGATCACGAGCAGAAGACCGGCAAGAAGGTGATGTATGCCTTCGGCATCTCGCATGCCGATCCGGACGAGATGATGCGGAACCACGACATCGTCGCTGCCGCTGGAGGCAACTGCGCCGTCGTCAACATCAATTCGATCGGCTTTGGCGGCATGAGCTTCCTGCGCAAGCGCTCCAGCCTGGTGCTGCATGCCCATCGCAACGGCTGGGACGTGCTGACGCGCGATCCAGGCGCCGGGATGGATTTCAAGGTTTATCAGCAGTTCTGGCGGCTGCTCGGCGTCGACCAGTTCCAGATCAACGGCATCAGGGTCAAATATTGGGAGCCTGATGACAGTTTCGTCTCCTCCTTCAAGGCCGTCAGCGCGCCGCTCTTCGGTGACGCCGATCGGCCGCTTCCGGTCGCCGGCTCCGGCCAGTGGGGCGGACAGGCGCCGGAAACTTATCAGCGTACCGGCCGCACTGTCGATCTCCTCTATCTCTGCGGCGGCGGCATCGTCAGCCATCCCGGCGGCCCGGCGGCCGGTGTTCGCGCCGTGCAGCAGGCCTGGCAGGCGGCGGTCGCCGACATTCCGCTGGATGTCTATGCGAAAGAGCATCCGGAGCTTGCCGCCTCGATCGCGAAATTCAGCGACGGCAAGGGCGCGTGACCGTCATGGATCAGCTTCTCGTCAGCTATTACGGGGATGATTTTACCGGCTCGACCGATGTCATGGAGGCGTTAGCCTCGAACGGCGTTCCCTCGGTGCTCTTCCTCGATCTTCCCTCGCCGGAGCTGCTGGCGCGCTTCAGCCATTGCCGCGCGATCGGCATTGCCGGAACGAGCCGCAGCGAGACGCCGGCCTGGATGGAGCAGCATCTTGCGCCCGCCTTCGACTGGCTGCGCTCGCTCGGCGCCGCCATCTGCCATTACAAGGTCTGCTCGACTTTCGATTCCAGCCCCGGCATCGGCAATATCGGCAAGGCGATCGAGATCGGACGCAAGACCTTTGGGCAGGCGATCGTGCCCGTTATCGTCGGTGCGCCGCAGCTGAAAAGATACACGGCATTCGGCAATCTCTTCGCCGCCTATCAGGGCCGCGTATTCCGCATCGACCGCCATCCCGTTATGAGCCGCCATCCGGTCACGCCGATGGACGAGGCCGACCTTGTGCTGCATCTGTCGAAGCAGACCTCCCTCCCCGTCCTTCTCGCCGATCTCGTCGCGATTACGGCCGAAGACGCCGATCGGCGTATCGATGCGCTGGCCTCGAGCCCGGAAGGCATCCTGCTCCTCGACGTCGATTCAGATACGACGCAGGTAGCCGCCGGCCGGCAGATGCTGCGCGTCGCCAGCCGTTCCGGCAGCTTCGTCGCCGGCTCGTCCGGGGTCGAATATGCCCTGCTCGATGCCTGGCGGCGGGTCGGCGTCATCGTCCGGACCGGCGCGGAATTTCCCGATGCCGGTCCGGTCGATCGCCTTGCCGTCGTCTCCGGCAGCGTCTCGCCGACGACCGAGCGCCAGATCCGCACCGCCGTCGAGAACGGCTTCGAGGCTTTCGCGCTCGATCCGCTCGCACTGGTTTCGGAGAATGGCGAAGCCGCGGTGGCAGCGGCGGCGCAGGCCGGCATTGCCAAGCTCAGGGAAGGCAGAAGCGTCATTCTCTACACCGCGCTTGGCCCATCCGCCGATCGCGGCGCCGATATCGACAGGCTTCCGGGCGCACGACATCGCCTCGGCAGCGCGCTCGGCACGATCCTGCGCCGGCTGATCGAAGCGGAGGGGCTTTCGCGTGCGGTCGTCGCCGGCGGCGACACGTCGAGCCACGCACTCCGGCAATTGAAGATTGACGCGCTGACGACGCTGCTGCCGCTTCCCCAGACGCCGGGGTCGCCGCTTTGCCTCGCCCATGGCGACTACCCTGCGACCAACGGCCTGCAGATCGCGCTCAAGGGCGGCCAGGTCGGCACCGACGGCTATTTCGCGCAGATCCGCGACGGGAGGAAGAACTGAGATGGTCGTCTGGGTCGGCACCAGCTTCAAGATGAACAAGACGCTGGAGGAAGCGCTCGCCTTCGCGCGCCGCCTCGCTTATGCCGACCGCGACCGCGATCCCCGCGTGCAGCGTTTTGTCATTCCCTCGTTTACGTCTGTGCGCGAGGTCAAGCGCGTGCTTGCCGAAACCTCGGTGAAGGTCGGCGCCCAGAACATGCATTGGGAGGATGCCGGCGCCTGGACCGGCGAAATTTCGCCGCTCATGCTGAAGGATTGCCGGCTCGATCTCGTCGAGCTCGGCCATTCCGAACGGCGCGAGCATTTCGGCGAAACCGACGAAACCGTCGGCCTCAAGGTTTCGGCCGCGATCCGCCATGGCCTGACGCCGCTCATCTGCATCGGCGAGACCTTGCAGGAGCGTCAGGCGGGGCAAGCCGATGGCGTGCTGCGGCGGCAGGTCGAGTCGGCCTTGAGGGGCGTCGATACCGAGGCAGACGAGGCTCCGATCCTGCTCGCCTACGAGCCCGTCTGGGCGATCGGCGTCAACGGTATTCCTGCCACTGCCGATTATGCGTCGGAGCGGCACGGCAGGATCGCCGAGGTGGCGAAAGCCATTCTCGGCCGCGCCGTGCCTGTTCTTTACGGCGGCAGCGTCAATCCCGGCAATTGCGAGGAGCTGATCGGCCAACCGCATATCGACGGCCTGTTCATCGGCCGCTCCGCCTGGTCCGTCGAAGGCTATCTCGACATCCTCTGCCGCGTCAGCGCGGCGATCGACCGCTCATCACCACGCCAGACGGCGAGTGAAAGGAAAATGCCATGAAGATCGCAATCGGCGCCGACAGCGCCGGCAAACCGCTCCTGGATGTCATTGCCGCCCATCTCGCCGGCAAGGCGGATCTCGAAGTTCATGATCTCAGCCAGTCCGGCTTCTATGCCGATCTTTCGCAGCGCCTGGCGCAGACGATCGTCGACGGCGAACATGAGCGCGGCATCCTCTTCTGCGGCACCGGCATCGGCGTGTGCATTTCCGCAAACAAGGTGCCCGGCATTCGCGCCGCGCTGACCCACGACACCTATTCCGCCGAGCGCGCGGCGAAATCGAACAACGCCCAGATCATCACGATGGGCGCGCGCGTCATCGGGCCGGAACTGGCGAAATCGATCGTCGACGTCTGGCTTGCCTCCGAATTCGACCCCGACGGCCCGTCGGCCGGCAACGTCCAGGCGATCGACCGGCTCGATGCGGAAAAACATGCGCCTTGAACACGCAAGTAATGATATGGTGATTGACTCATCATACCAGCATATGATCCTATCCAGAACTGAAAAGGTGAGGAAAACATGACCAAGATTGCTCTCTTCGGCGCCGGCGGCAAAATGGGATACCGGCTTGCCAAGAATCTCAAGGGCTCGCGCTTCCAAGTGCGCCATGTCGAGGTGAGCGACGCCGGCAAGGCCCGCCTGAAGAACGATCTCGGCCTCGACTGCATGCCGGTCGATGCCGCCCTCGACGGCGCCGACGTGGTCATCCTCGCCGTGCCGGATACGGCGATCGGCAAGGTCGCGGCCGGCATCGTCGACAAGCTTGCGCCCGGCACCATGGTTGTGGCGCTCGACGCCGCGGCACCCTTTGCCGGCCACCTGCCGCAGCGTGACGACCTCACCTATTTCGTCACCCACCCTTGCCATCCGCCGATCTTCAACGACGAGACGGATATGCAGGCCAAGAAGGATCATTTCGGCGGCCTCTTCGCCAAGCAGCACATCGTCTCGGCGCTGATGCAGGGCCCCGACAGCGCCTATGCGCTCGGCGAGGAAATCGCCAGGATCATCTGGGCGCCGGTCATGCGCTCGCATCGCGTCACGGTCGAGCAGCTCGCGATGCTGGAACCCGGCCTTTCGGAAACCGTCTGCGCATCGCTTCTCGTCATCATGCGCCAGGCCATGGACGAATGCGTGGCCCGCGGCGTGCCGGAACAGGCCGCCCGCGACTTCCTGCTCGGCCATATGAACGTGCTCGGCGCGGTCATCTTCAAGGAAGTCGACGGCGTCTTCTCGGATGCCTGCAACAAGGCGATCGAGTTCGGTATCCCGGCGCTGATGCGCGACGACTGGAAGAAAGTATTCGAACCGCAGGAGATCGCCGAAAGCATCCGGCGCATCACCTGAACCGGCCCGGGGAGGCAAAGCCCTCCCCTTTAACCGCTCCGAGGAGACGGGGCTTCATTCACGACAGGGAGGAAAGAATGAAACTGACGCGCAGACTGACACTTGCAGCTTTTGCCGGCGCATTGGCGCTCGGAACGTCCATGCCGGCTTATGCGGCCGATCTCATCGCCATCATCACGCCGGCGCATGACAACCCCTTCTTCAAGGCTGAAGCCGTCGGCGCCGAAGCCAAGGCGAAGGAGCTCGGCTACGAGACCCTCGTCATGACCCATGACGACGACGCCAACAAGCAGTCGGAAATGATCGACACGGCGATCGGGCGCGGCGCCAAGGCGATCATCCTCGACAATGCCGGCGCGGACGCTTCCGTCGCCGCCGTCAAGAAGGCCAAGGATGCCGGCATCCCCTCCTTCCTGATCGACCGCGAAATCAATGCGACCGGCGTTGCCGTCGCCCAGATCGTCTCGAACAACTATCAGGGCGCGCAGCTCGGGGCGCAGGAATTCGTCAAGCTGATGGGCGAAAAGGGCAATTATGTCGAGCTCGTCGGCAAGGAGTCCGACACCAATGCCGGCATCCGCTCGCAGGGCTATCATGACGTCATTGACGATTATCCGGAGCTGAAGTCGGTCGCCAAGCAGTCGGCCAACTGGAGCCAGACGGAAGCCTATTCGAAGATGGAGACCATCCTTCAGGCAAATCCTGACATCAAGGGCGTCATCTCGGGCAACGACACCATGGCCATGGGCGCGATCGCCGCCCTTCAGGCGGCCGGCCGCAAGGACGTGATCGTCGTCGGCTTCGACGGCTCAAACGATGTGCGCGACTCCATCAAGTCGGGCGGCATCAAGGCGACCGTCCTGCAACCGGCCTACGCCCAGGCGCAGCTCGCTGTGGAACAGGCCGACGCCTACATCAAGAACAAGACGGCGCCGAAGGAAGAGAAGCAGCTGATGGACTGCGTTCTCATCAATGCCGACAATGCCGGCAAGCTTGAGACCTTCGCCCTGACGAACTGATCCGCCGCGATTGGCAGAGGGTGCGTCAGCCGCGCCCTCTGCATCCGATTTGCAAGACCTCGAGGTTCACCCGGATGCTGAGAATGAAGGGCGCTCTGCTCGCTGCCGTCGTGGCGGCGGCCTTGCCCGGTTGCAAGATCATCAAGACGCCGACCGCGGAGGAGAAGGCGGCGGCAGCGGCCAAGACCGCTTTCGACCCGAATGCGAAGGTGGAGGCGATCTGGCAGCCTCAGGTCGTGCCTTATTTCAAAAAACGCGCCGGCGAGCTGAAGGATGTGATGCAGCTTGTTGCCACGAGCCCCGATGCCGCGGGCGAGAAATACGGCAATCCCCGCAAACAGAGCAGCTCGCCCTGGACCTATGCGGTGAAGATCACCGGCAAGGTCGTTGAGGCGGACACGGCCTCGCGCGCGGCGACACTCGATGTCGATGCCGACGGCGACGGCAAGGCCGATGCGAAGGTGCAGATCGGGCCGGCGCTGCGCGGCACGGCGCTGCGCGACACGCTGGATTTCGTCAATTTCAATGAATTCAAGAACCAGATCGAATGGGCGCAATTCGGCAAGGCTTTCAACGAGAAGGCCAATACAGCCTTCCTCTCCGCCGTCCCGCGCGATGGCCTGGTCGGCAAGACGGTGACGGTGATCGGCGCCTTTCCGCTGCCGAAAAGCGGCGAGCTTCCGCTGGTGACGCCTTCGGAACTGAAGGTGGGCCCATGACGGCGGCCGAGCCACATCAGGACGATGTCATCCTGCGCCTCGACGACGTGTCGAAGGTCTATTCCGGCATCGTCGCCGTCAAGCGCGCCAATCTGGAGCTGCGCCGCGGCGCGGTGAACGTGCTCGTCGGCGAAAATGGCGCCGGCAAATCGACGCTGATGAAGATCATCGCAGGCGTCGAGCGTCCGACGCTCGGACGCATCATCCTGGACGGCGAGCCCGTATCCTTGGACAGTCCGGCGCAGGCCCAGGCGCACGGCATCGGCATGATCTTCCAGGAGCTCAATCTTTTCGCCAATATGTCGGTGGCCGAAAACATCTTCGCCAGGCGCGAGATCACCCGCGGACTGTTCGGCATCGATCACAAGGCGCAGGTCGAGAAGGCCAACGAATTTCTGCGGCGTCTCGATGCCGGCATCGAGGCCGATACGATGGTCGAGGACCTGCCGATCGGCCAGCAGCAGCTCGTCGAGATCGCCAAGGCGATGTCGCTCAATGCCCGAATCCTGATCATGGACGAGCCGACATCGGCGCTTTCGTCCGCCGAAGTCGAAATCCTGTTCAAGGTGATCGCCGAGCTGAAGGCCCAGGGCGTGGCGATCGTCTATATCTCGCACCGGCTGGAAGAGCTGATGCGGATCGGCGATTACATCACGGTGTTGCGCGACGGTCAGATCACCGGCCAGGCGATGGTGCGCGATATCGATACGCGCTGGATCGTGCGTTCGATGATCGGCTCGGACGCCAAGGATTTTGCCAAATCCGTCACCCATTCCATCGGCGAAGAAGTCTTCCGCGCCGAAAACATCAGCCTTCCCAGGCCGACCGGTGGACTTGCGGTGAACGATGTCTCGCTGTCGGTCAAGGCTGGCGAGATCCTCGGCATCTACGGCCTGATGGGCGCGGGACGCAGCGAGTTCTTCGAGTGCGTCATTGGCCGCCACACGCACTCGACCGGCAAGGTCTTCATCGACGGCAAGGAAGTGCGCGCCCGCGATACGACGCGGCGCATCCGCCGCGGTCTTGCCCTCATTCCCGAAGACCGTCAGCGCGAGGGTCTGGTGCAGGCGCTCTCCATCGCCTCCAACCTGACGCTCGCCAGCCTGTCGCGTTTCACCCGGCTGTTTCACATCGACAGCGGCGCCGAGAAGAACGCCATCCAGGAAGCGATCCGCGATCTCTCCATCAAGGCTGCGAACCCGGATTTCGAGGTCACCTCGATGTCCGGCGGCAACCAGCAGAAGGTCGTTATCGGTAAGGCGCTGATGACCAATCCGAAAGTGCTGCTAATGGACGAACCGAGTCGCGGCATCGATGTTGGCGCCAAGGCCGACGTCTTCCGCACCATGCGCCGACTGGCGGCAAATGGCCTCGCAATATTGTTTTCAACCTCCGACCTCGAAGAGGTCATGGCGCTTTCCGATCGCATCGCGGTCTTGAGCAACGGCCAGCTCGTCGCCGTCTTCGACAGGAGCGAGGCGACGGAAGAGGCCATTATCGCGGCTTCGGCCAAGGGACACGGACATCAAGGGAAACTCGCGTCATGATGGCGGCAACCTCCACTCTTGCGCCGAAGGGCGCCAACGGTTCGGCGCTTCTGACCCTGATGAAGCTCAGAACCTTCATTGCGCTTTTCGCCGTCATCATCTTCTTTGCGATCTTCGCGCCGAACTTCACCTCGACGGCGAACATGATCCTGATGTCGAAACATGTGGCGCTGAACGCCTTCCTGGCGATGGGCATGACCTTCGTCATCATCACCGGCGGCATCGACCTCTCGGTCGGATCGATCGTCGGGCTCTGCGGCATGGTCGCCGGCGGGCTGATCCTCTATGGCATCGAACTGCCGATCGGCTACACCATCTATTTCAACCTCTTCGAGATCGTGCTGATCACGCTGTCGATCGGGCTCGTCATCGGCCTGATCAACGGCCTGTTGATCACCAAGCTCAACGTCGCGCCCTTCATCGCCACGCTCGGCACGCTCTATATCGCCCGCGGCCTGGCGCTGCTGTCGTCGGATGGTCAGACCTTTCCGAACCTCGTCGGCCGGCCCGAATATGCCACGACCGGCTTCGATTTCTTCGGCGCGGGACGCATCTTCGGCCTGCCGGTGTCGATCTGGATCCTGATCGTGCTGGCGCTTGCGGCAGCCTATGTCGCCCGCTCGACGCCGATCGGCCGCCACATCTTCGCCGTCGGCGGCAATGAGCGAGCGGCGCGCATGTCCGGCATCCGCGTCGATGTGGTGAAAATCTTCGTCTACATGTTCTCCGGCCTTTGCGCGGCGGTCGTCGGCGTCGTCATCTCTTCCGAGCTGATGGCCGCCCATCCGGCGACCGGCGAAAGCTTCGAGCTCAATGCGATCGCCGCAGCCGTACTCGGCGGCACCTCGATGTCGGGCGGCCGCGGCACGATCGGCGGCACGATCATCGGTGCCTTCGTCATTGGCATTCTCTCCGACGGGCTCGTCATGATGGGCGTCTCTTCCTTCTGGCAGATGGTCATCAAGGGCCTCGTCATCATCATCGCCGTGGTCGTCGACCAGGCGCAGCGGCGCCTGCAGCAGCGCGTCACCCTCATGCAGATGGCAAAGGCAGGCTGACATGTCCGAATTGAAAGGCGCCCTGATCGGCTGCGGCTTCTTCGCGATCAACCAGATGCATGCCTGGAAGGATGTCGACGGCGCCGACATCGTCGCGATCTGCGACCGCGACCCGGAAAGGCTCAAGATCGTCGGCGACCAGTTCGGCGTCGAGCGTCGCTACGGCGATGCCGAGGCGATGTTTGCCGATGGCGGCTTCGATTTCGTCGATATCGCCACAACAGTCCAGAGCCACCGTGCCCTGGTGGAGATGGCCGCCCGCAACAAAGTGCCGGCCATCTGCCAGAAGCCCTTCGCCCAGGCCTTGTCGGATGCGAAGGCGATGGTCGAGGCCTGCCGCAAGGCCGGCGTCGCCCTGATGGTGCACGAGAATTTTCGCTGGCAGACGCCGATCCAGGCCGTGCGCAAGGCGCTCGAAGCCGGCGCCATCGGTACGCCCTTCTGGGGCCGATTCTCCTTCCGCTCGGGCTACGACGTCTTCTCCGGCCAGCCCTATCTCGCCGAAGGCGAGCGCTTCATCATCGAGGATCTCGGCATTCATACGCTCGACATCGCCCGCTACATCCTCGGCGACGTCAGCGCGCTGACGGCCCGCACGAAACGGGTCAATCCCAGGATCAAGGGCGAGGACGTCGCGACCATTCTGCTCGATCACGAAAATGGCGCCACCTCGGTCGTCGACGTCAGCTACGCCACGAAGCTCTCCAAGGAGCCCTTCCCGGAGACGCTGATCGAACTCGACGGCTCCGAGGGTACGATCCGCCTGAGCCAGGGCTACAGTCTCGAAATCACCAACGGCAAAGGCACCACGACCATGGATGTCTCTCCGAAGTTGCTATCCTGGGCCTCTCGGCCCTGGCACAACATCCAGGAAAGCGTTTATGCGATAGAGCAGCATTGGGTCGACCAGCTCAAACGCGGGGCGGAACATTCGACCTCGGGCGCCGACAATCTGAAGACCTTCGCCCTCGTCGAAGCCGCCTATGACAGTGCCGCGCGCGGTCAGACGGTCAATGTCCGAGCGATGCTGCGATGATGACCGATGCCTTCCAGCTTTACGGCACCCGCGTAGTGGAGAAGCCGCCCGTTCGCCTGACAGCCGGAAAGCTGACGGCCGATCTCGCCGACGGCAACCTCCGCACGATCCGCTATGACGGGGTCGAAGTGCTGCGGGCGATTTCCTATCTCGTGCGCGACCGGGATTGGGGCACCTACAGCCCTGAGATTGCCAATCTCAAGGTCGAGCAAGGCGGCGACCGTTTCGAGGTCGCTTACCAGGCGCTCTGCGAGGGACCTGGCGAAACAAAACTGGTCATCGACGTCCATATTACCGGAGCTCAGGGCCGGCTCGACTTCGAGGCGGAAGCCGTCACCGGGACAGGCTTCGAGACCAACCGTTGCGGCTTCTGCATCCTGCATCCGATTGTCGGCCTCGCCGGTTCGCCGGCGACGGTCGAGCATGTCGACGGCAGGATCGTCACGACGCGTTTTCCCGATCTCATCGAGCCCTGGCAGCCGCTCAAGGATATGCGCGCCATCACCCATCAGCTGCTCACGCCCGGCGTTGCCGCGGAATGCCGGATGGAGGGCGACACGTTCGAAATGGAGGACCAGCGGAACTGGTCCGATGCCTCATACAAGACCTATGTCCGGCCGCTCGCTCTGCCTTGGCCCTATCAGATCCCGGCCGGCCAAGCCGTCGGCCAGAAAATCTCGCTCATCATCAGGGACACCGGCCGTTCCGGGGAACGCTCTGCGGCGGTGACGCCGGGCGGAGCGATCCGCCTCGAACTGGGAACGCGGACCGGCACCATGCCCTATATCGGTGTGATCGTGACGCCCGAGGAGGCCGATGCGACGCTTTCGGCCCGGTCCCTGCTGGCGGAAATCGCGCCACGCGAGCTTCTCTTCCATTTCGATCCCGATGCCGGCCACGGCGTCGAAGCGCTGAAGACTTTTGCCGCAATCGTTGCCATCCATCGCAGCCGCTCGACGCTGGAGATCGCCCTTCCCTGCAAATCGTCACCTGCAAGCGAAGCGGCCGAGATCGCCCGCCAGATGCAGGTTGCGGGCCTCCGGCCGGATGCGATTCTGATCTCACCTTCCGTCGACCGGCAATCGACGCCGCCCGGCAGCCAATGGCCGGACTGCCCTCCCCTTGAGGAAATCTATGCCGCGGCGCGCGCCGCCTTTCCCGGCATTCGCATCGGCGGCGGTATGCTGAGTTATTTCACCGAGCTCAACCGCAAGCGCGTACCGGCGGGCGAGATCGATTTCGTCAGCCACTGCACCAATCCGATCGTGCATGCGGCCGACGATCTCAGCGTCATGCAGACATTGGAAGCGCTGCCCTTCATCACGCGCTCCGTCCGCGCCATCTACGGCGATAAGCCCTACCGGATCGGCCCGTCCACTATCCCGATGCGGCAGAACCCCTATGGCAGCCGCACGATGGACAACCCGTCCGGCGGGCGCATTCCGATGGCCAACCGCGATCCGCGCCACAACGGTCGCTTCGCCGAGGCCTTCGCGCTCGGCTACGCCATCCGCGTGCTCGATGCCGGTCTCGAATGCCTGACGCTCTCGGGGCTGACTGGTCCGTTCGGTCTCATCGCTGGCCCTGATGAGCCGACCGAAGAAGGCGGCCGGCGGCCGCTCTTCAACACGGTGCGGACCTTGTCGGCGCTCACGGGTACATCCTGGCAGGAATGCGTCTCATCGTCGCCTTCCGAAGTGCTGTCTTTCGTGGTGCGGAATGCCGATGGCGGCAAGCTCTACTTGGTCAATCTCACAGGCGAAGAGCGAAGGGTGGATGGCGGCGCACTGACCGAGGAGCTGCGGCTCGCGCCCTTCGCGACGGCCGCTTTGCCGCTGGCGGATTGACCACCGGCCCGCCCGGCGCATCTATGCAGTGGGAGCTCGTTCTGGGGAGGATCGGCGTGAAGACGAAGAAGCTTATCAATGCAGGCGCGGATGCCGTCGACGAAATGCTGCTGGGCGTTCTCGCGGCGCATCCCGAGCACCTCTACGCGGTAGAAGGCATGCCGCGCGCCATCGTCGCCAGAAACGGGCCGCGCAAAGGCAAGGTCGGGCTGGTCGTCGGCGGCGGCTCCGGCCACGAGCCGACCTTTCTCGGCTATGTCGGCAAGGGGCTCGCCGATGCGGCGGCGATCGGCAATGTCTTCGCTTCGCCGCCGCCCGATCCGATCATCGCCTGTGCCAAGGCGGTCGACGGCGGCGCTGGCGTGCTCTTCATGTACGGCAATTATGCCGGCGACGTGATGAATTTCGACATGGCCGCCGAAATGCTGGCGCTCGACGAGATCGAGGTGCGCACCGTGCTCACCACCGATGACGTGGCGTCCGCTCCGGCCGACCAGAGGGAGAAGCGGCGCGGCGTGGCGGGCAACGTCTTCATCTTCAAGGCCGCTGGCGCGGCCTGCGATCTTCTGTACTCCTTCGAAGAGGCCGAGCGCGCCGCCCGCCATGCCAATGCGCGCACCTATACGATGGGGGTGGCGCTCTCGCCCTGTTCGCTGCCGCAGACACTGAAACCGAACTTCCAGATCAGCGAGGAGGAGATGGAAATCGGCATGGGCATCCACGGCGAGCCGGGCGTGGCGCGCGGGCCGCTGAAGACGGCCGATGCGGTGACCGACGAACTGATGGACAATCTTCTGAGGGAGATGAAGGCGGAGCGAGGCGATCGCGTCGCCGTGCTCGTCAATTCGCTCGGCTCGACGCCGATGATGGAGCTCTATATCATGATGCGGCGCGTCAAGGCGCGGCTCGATGCGGCCGGGCTCATCATCCATACGTCGCTCGTCGGCAATTACTGCACATCGCTCGAAATGGCCGGCGCATCGGTCACGCTGATGCATCTCGACGACGAGCTTCAGCGGCTGATCGACCATCCCTGCGATTGCGCCATGTTTACGAGGTGATCGATGCCGATCGCGATCAAAGACCTGCAGCGTCTCTTTGCCCTGATCGCCGCTGATATCGCGGTGCATCGCGATCATCTTTGCGAGCTGGACGGCGCCATCGGCGATGGTGATCACGGCCTTGCCATGGATGCCGGCTGCGAGGCGGCCGCGAAAGCCGTCGGCGCGCTCGACCCGGCGCACACTATGCCGACAGCCGCCTTCAATGCCGCGGCAAAGGCATTCCTGAACGCGGTCGGTGCATCGTCTGGCCCACTCTATGCAACGGCCTTCATGCGCGCCGGAGCCGCCGTCAAGAACCGGCCGGAACTCAGCGACGAGGAATTCGTGTACGCATTTGCGGCGATGGCCGAGGGCATCCGGGATCGCGGCAAGGCGGAACCTGGCGAGAAGACCATGGTCGATGCCTGGAAGCCCGCGGCCGACGCGGCGTCTGATGCCTGGGCAGCGGGAGCCTCCCTCCTCCAATGCTTCGATCTGGCAGAGCGAGCTGCGCGCCAGGGCTGCGAAGCGACGAGGGATATGGTGGCCGCCAAGGGCCGCGCGTCGCGGCTGGGGGACCGCGTGATCGGGCACATCGATCCCGGCGCGGCATCGGCCGCCATCTTTATCGCCGCGATTGCAAAATTCGCTCAGCATGATGGTTAGCTCATCATACCAGTTGACATGTAAATGATTACCTGCGACAAGGGGCCCGGCTTTACAAGAGGAGGACGGTAATGCTGACCCTTTCCGCGAAATTGAAGACTACGAGCATCGTCGCCATCGCCATGGCGTCTTTCGCCGCGACCCCGGTTCTTGCCGAAGACATCACGCTCTGGACCCTCAACTTCGACAACAATGCCGCCAATACGGCGCTGAAGAAGGTTGCTTCGGATTTCGAAGCGGCAAACCCCGGAACGCATGTCGAGATCGTTCAGCGCGCCGTCGACGAGCACAAGACGGCGCTGCGCGTCGCTGCCGGCTCCGACAAGGGGCCTGACATCTATTTCAGCTGGGCGGGTCTCGGCCTCGGCGGCGAATATGTGAAGGCCGGCCTCTCCCTGCCCCTCGACAAGTATTACACCGAATATAAGTGGACCGACGAACTGCTGCCGTCGGCAGCCGCTTTCGCCGATCTTTATCCCGGCGGCAAGCACGGCGTTCCCTTCACCTTCAAGGGCGAAGCGGTCTATTACAGCAAGAAGCTTTTCGAGCAGGCCGGCATCACCGAAGAGCCGAAGACCTATGAAGAGCTTCTCGCCGCGGCCGAGAAGCTGAAGGCCGCCGGCATTCCCGCCTTCACCTTCGGCGGCACGGTCAACTGGCACGTCATGCGCCTGATGGACGTCATCCTCGAAACCAAGTGCGGCGCCGAAAGGCACGACGCGCTGAAGGCGATGACGCTCGACTGGACCAAGGAGCCCTGCGCGACCGACTCCTTCGCAGAATTCGCCAAGTGGACGAAGGACTATACGCTGCAGCCCTTCATGGGCATCGACAATAAGCAGTCCTACAGCCTCTTCACCGCAGGCCGGGCGGCGATGATGCTCGAAGGCGACTGGCTGGTCAGCCAGCTCAACGGCTCGGGCGCCAATCTCGACGATTACGGCATCTTCCCCTTCCCCACCAATACCGAACGCCTCTACGGCTTCGCCGAGTACAATTACATCAGCACCAAGAGCAAGAATCCCGACATCGCCGCGAAATTCCTCGACTACTTCCTGTCGACGAAGGTGCAGCAGGATCTGCTCGGCCAGCTGAGCTCGACCTCCGTCAACAAGAACGTGCAATATGCCAATCAGAAGCCGCTCGAAGCGGAATGGCTGGGCATCTTCCAGAAGTATGGCAAGGTCTACATGAACGGCGACCAGGCCTTCCCGCTCGATGTGACGACGGAATATTTCCGCGTCATCAATGACGTCGCCTCCGGCAATACCGAGCCGGCCGAGGCGGCGAAGCAGCTGCAGAGCTTCATCGCCGGCAGAAGCTGATTCCTCCCAAGCGCCAGTCGGTCGAGCCTCGATCGGCTGGCACATTCTCTCAGGAGCTGGCGGCGGCTTGCATTGCCAGGAGGAAAGCATGTCACTTCGACAATCGACACATGATCCGCGCGTGCAAGCGCTCATCCTGCTCGTGCCGGCGCTGGCGATCTATGCGGTCTTTGCGCTCTACCCGATGCTCAATGTCGTGATCCTGAGCTTTCAGAAATGGAACGGGCTCGATCCGAACCGGCAATTCGTCGGCATTGCCAACTATTCGGCGATCTTTACCCGCGATCCGGTCTTCTGGGTGGCTTTCCGCAACACGGTGATCTGGACCGTGATGAGCCTGATCTTCCCGCCAATGGTCGGGCTGCTCCTGGCGCTCAGCCTCAACCAGAAGATTTTCGGCCGCAATGGCCTGCGCGCCATCTTCTACCTGCCGGTCATCATCGCGCCGATCGCGGTCGCCACCATGTGGAAGTGGATGTACGATCCCTTCTTCGGCCTCTTCGCCCAGCTCTTGACCTCCTGGGGCATGCAGGGCTGGATCAAGGACTGGCTTGGGAATAAGGACATCGCGCTCTATTCGGTCTTCGTCGCCTATCTCTGGCAGACGGTCGGTTTCTCCATGGTGCTGTTCCTGGCGGGCCTGCAGAACGTCTCCCAGACGCTGGTCGAAGCGGCGCGCATCGATGGCGCCGGCCGCTGGGCGGTGTTCAAGCATGTGACTCTGCCGGCATTGCGCCCGACGATCACCATCGTTCTCGTGCTTTCGATCATCTCGTCGCTGAAGGCCTTCGACATCGTCTACGGCCTCACCGGCGGCGGCCCGGCCCAGTCCACCCAGATGCTGGCGCTCTGGGCCTTCACGCAGGCCATGCAGATCTTCGATTTCGGCCGCGGCGCGGCGATCTCGGTCGTGCTGCTGCTGATCACCATGGCCGTCGTCATTCCCTATCTCAGATGGACCCAGAAGCACGAGGAGGTGGAATCGTGACGGCAGTATCGAGTGACCACACCGCCGTGCATCTCGAAGTCCAGCCGTCGTCGATGAAGCGCGATCCCGTTCTGATCGGTCTCTGGATCGCCCTCGTCCTCGTCGCGCTCGTCTGGGTCGCGCCCTTCGTCTTTATCGTCTTCACCTCGCTGAAGACGCCGGCGGCGGTGACGAGCACCGGCGCCTTCATGCCGCCGGCCGAGCTTGCCTTCGAAAATTACAGCGCGGCCTGGAGCCGCGGCAATTTCGCTAACTCCTTCTTCAACAGCGTCATCATCACTGTCATCAAGGTGCCGCTCGGCCTGTTCCTGTCGGCGATGGCCGCCTATGCGCTTGCCAAGATCAGGCTGAAGATCACCAAGGCCCTGCTGCTGCTCGTGGTCTTCGGCACGATGATCCCCTTCCAGGTGATGCTTGCGCCGCTCTTCACGCTCGTCAATTCCCTCGGCCTGATCGATACCTATCCCGGCGTCATCCTTCCCTATATCGCCTTCGGCGTTCCCTATCAGGTTTTCATCCTGCACGGCTTCTTCAAGAGCATTCCGAAGGAGCTTTCGGAAGCGGCGCTGATCGACGGGGCAAGCCACTTCACCATCTTCCGCCGGATCTTCCTGCCGGTGTGCTTGCCCGTACTCGCCGCACTGCTCATCCTCGACTTCGTCTCCACCTGGAACGAATTCGCCATGGCGCTGGTGCTGCTGCAGGACCAGCACATGTGGACGCTGCCGCTTGGCCTGATGTCCTTCCAGGGGCAGTTTTCCAGCAACTACGGCCAGCTCAACGCCGCGATCGTCATGACCGTGCTTCCGGCGACGCTCGTCTATCTCATGTTCCAGCGCTACTTCGTCTCCGGCCTCACCTCCGGCGCCGTCAAGGGGTGATCGCGAAATCATTTTACGAGGAGAGACAGAATGTCCGATGCAACAGTCGAAAAATGGGGTGTGTTCGAGGCCTCCTTCGAAGGGCCTGCCGGCGGCAATCCCTATCTCGACGTGGCATTCGATGCCGTCTTCACCCATAAGAGCCGCGAGGTCCGTGTGCCGGGCTTCTATGACGGCAACGGGACCTACCGCATCCGCTTCATGCCCGATACAGAAGGCGAGTGGTCGTTCAGGACGCGCTCCAGGACGGCAGCCCTCGACTGCAAGAGCGGCGCATTGACGGCGACCGCGCCTTCATCAGGCAATCACGGCCCGGTGCGTGTGCGCAATAAATTCCACTTCACCTATGCCGACGGCACCCCGTTCCTCTCCTTCGGAACGACCTGCTATGCCTGGACGCACCAGCCGCTCGAGATGCAGAAGCAGACGCTGGAGACACTTGAGAAGGCGCACTTCAACAAGCTGCGCATGGGCGTGTTTCCGAAGGACTATCCCTACAACGTCAATGAGCCGCTGCATGCCTGCTTCGAACGCGGAGCCGACGGCAAAGAGGATTTCAACCGGCCGAACCCCGCCGCATTCCAGCACTTCGAAAAGCAGGTGGCGGCACTCTGCGACCTCGGCATCGAAGCCGATATCATCATCTTCCATCCCTATGACCGCTGGGGCTATGCCGACATGTCGGCCGAGCAGGATTTCCGCTATGTCGAATATCTCGCCGCTCGCCTTGCCGCCTATCGGAACGTCTGGTGGTCGCTCGCCAACGAGTATGATTTCCTCATCGACACCAAGCCTATGGAGCAGTGGGACCGCTACTTCCACATTCTGGAGGAAAACGACCCCTACCAGCATCTGCGCTCCATCCATAATGGCGACGTGACCGCGAATTTCGATCATCGCAAGCCGTGGGTCACCCACACCTGCATTCAGAACCCCGACGTCAAGCGCACCCAGGAATGGCGCGACGCCTACGGCAAGCCCGTCGTCAACGACGAGCCGGAATATGAGGGCGACATCCTGCAGTCCTGGGGCAATCTCCATCCGCGCGAGCTCGTGCACCGTTTCTGGATCACCATGGCGCGCGGCGGTTATGCCGGCCATGGCGAAACCTATTCCCATCCCGAGGATCTGATCTGGTGGGCCAAGGGCGGAGAGCTGCGCGGCGAGGCCTGGAAGCGCATCGGCTTCCTGCGCGATCTCCTGGAGGCAGACGTCAAGCACGGGCTCGAACCGCTCGGCATCATCGGCGAGTGGCCCTGGTCGCGAGTCTCAGGCGCGCGGGACGGCGACGGCGATTTCCGCCTGATTTATTTCGGCGAGCATCAGCCGGTTATCTGGTCCACCGGCCTCCCTCTCGACGGCGACGATTACGATGTCGACATCATCGACACCTGGGAGATGACGATCACGCCGGCCGAAAAGGTGGCGGCACCAGTTCCGCATCCGACGCGTCATGGCTCGGTCGTGCGCGGCGGCAAGCCAGACGCAGCTTTTGGCGTGAAGATCCCGCGCAAGCCGTACCAGGCGCTGCGCGTACGCAGCAAACGCTGAAGGAGAAATCCATGTCTGGCTTGAGCATCAGAAACGTGAAGAAGTCCTTCGGCCCGGTCGATATCATTCACGGCGTTGACGTCGAGATCGCCCATGGCGAATTCACCATTCTTGTCGGCCCCTCCGGCTGCGGCAAGTCGACCTTGCTGCGCATGATCGCCGGGCTCGAAGACATCAGCGGCGGCGAGATCAGTATCGACGGGCGGGTGGTGAACAACCTCCAGCCAAAGGACCGCGACATCGCGATGGTCTTCCAGAACTACGCCCTCTATCCGCAAATGACTGTCTCCCAGAATATGGGCTTCGCGCTGGAACTTGCCGGCGCCAAGCGCCCGGAGATCGACAGGAAGGTGGGCGAGGCCGCGGCGATCCTCGGCCTGCAGCCGCTGCTTGATCGCAAGCCGGCCCAGCTTTCCGGCGGCCAGCGCCAGCGCGTCGCCATGGGCCGCGCCATCGTGCGAGATCCGAAGGTCTTCCTCTTCGATGAGCCGCTCTCCAACCTCGACGCTAAGCTGCGCGTCAAGATGCGCGCCGAGATCAAGGCGCTGCACCAGCGGCTGAAGACCACGATCGTCTACGTCACCCACGACCAGATCGAAGCCATGACCATGGCCGACAAGATCGTCGTGCTACATGGCGGCCGCGTGGAGCAGATCGGCAGCCCACTCGAGCTGTATGATCGCCCCCGGAACGTATTCGTCGCAGGCTTTCTTGGATCCCCAGCCATGAACTTCCTGGAGGGAACCTTGCGGAACTCTGGCAGTCCCGCGCTGACCCTCGCAGGCGGCTCGCGGATAGACCTCTCGCACGCTCCCGGTGCCTCGGCGGGCAGGCCGCTGGTGCTCGGAATTCGTCCGGAGGACATCGCTCTCGGCGGTGAAGACGGCGTGGACGCGATTGTGAGGGTGGTCGAACCAACGGGTTCAGAGACGCATGTTGCCGTGGAGGTAGAGGGCAAGGAGCTAACTTGGGTAGTCCGTGAACGCGTCGAGCTCGTTCCAGAGCAGCGCGTAAAACTGTCCTTCAGTAGCCCAAAGGTTCATTTTTTCGACCGGCAAACTCAACAGCGCATCGAAGCATAACATGCTAGCGAGGATTCACCGGTAATCTCGAAGGTCTTCTTCCGTCCAGGGTGTCGGCTCAGCTGCAGCGCCGGGTTCATTGCATGTAAGATAGCGACCGCAGAACTGACTGTCCCTAAAAGTCGATGCCCCTGCTCTTGAAGGGATCTGAACCGACGATACCCTTATTAAATACACTAAGTGGCTGATATGTTTGGCTTAGAGCATAACGCCTTTTTATGGAACCGAGCAGAGCCACTGCGGTGGGAACACGATACCCTGACAAGATGACGGCATTACTATTTTCTCACGGGCGGCGAACTGTCCTATGTTGCCGGTTGGCGATCAGATCCTCGACGACGGCCGGATCGGCGAGCGTTGACGTGTCTCCCAGAGCGCCGAAATCGTCCTCGGCGATCTTGCGCAATGCCGCCGGCGTTTTCAGAAGCGCTCATATTCGAATTGAGAACGTACGGCTAATCAATTGACCCCGAAAAGCCCGCCGAGCCAAGCCATCTGGTGGCGCTCCTGGTAAGCTTGGCCGCCTTCGTGATTGTTGAAGTCGTATTCCACAATTTGTTTTTTACCCGCATAGACATTGAACGCCGCGTATACTGTCGAGGGCGGACAGACTTCGTCCATCATGGCGACCGAAAACAGTGCGGGCGCGTTCGACAACCGCGCAAAATTGACGCAGTCAAAATAGGTTAGCGTCTCGAAGACTTTTTCCTTCTTGTCGCGATGCTGGGCCAAGAACTGCACGATCTCGGTATAGGGTTCTCGTAACGCCACCTGGACCGCGCGTGGAAAGTCACACAGAAATGGGACATCAGGCATAACCGCCTTGACGCGCGGGTCGAGACCCGCGACAGCGATCGACATCCCACCACCCTGGCTGTCGCCGCAGACAGCGATACGCTCGGCGTCGATGAACGGCAACTCTATCAGGGCATCAATGGCGCGCACGCAGTCGGTCAGAAGCCGCCGATAATAATAGTCGTTCCTGTCGAGAATCCCGCGCGTCATGAAGCCTGGGAAGGATGCCGTGGAGCCGACCGGATCAGCCGTATCGCCGACACTCCATGCGCTGCCCTGGCCGCGTGTGTCCATGCGGAAATAGGCATAGCCGGAAGCCGCCCAGTGCAACTGCTCGTGTGGGAATCCCCGACCGCCGCCGTAACCGATGTATTGGAGGACCAGCGGAAGGCGTCCTTCCCGCTGCGCCGGCATGATCAGCCAACCCTTGATTGGATGGCCGCCGAAGCCCGGGAAGGTGACGTCATAAGTTTCGACAGCCTTCAGCGACGTCGCGGCTTTGACGATGGTGACTGTACCACTGGCCTTTCGGGCCTCGGCAATGGTCTCAGTCCAGAATTGGGCAAAGTCGTCTGGCATGAGAACCTTGCTCGTATAGGCGCCCAGTTCGGGATGGACGAGGTCGGCAATTGGCACTTTCTTGCCTCCGTGAACAGAATTGAAGTGAATGGTGACAGACTTGAACGGACGACACCTTTCTAGACGGTTGCCGAGCGAAGATGGAAGGGCACCTCCTCGAGAGCCGTTTCAAGAGCTTCAAGACACCTCGCAGCATCGCTATCACTGAACACCAGCGGTGGCCTGATTTTGATGATGTTTCCGAAGGGACCGGTGGAGGATACGAGAACGCCGAGCGCCTTCATCCGCTCGCGTACCCAGCGCGCAGCAAGCTTCGCGGGAGCTCTCGTGTCGCGGTCGGTTACGAGTTCGACGCCGAGGAAAAGACCGCGTCCCTGAATGTGGCCGACCAGCTCGTGCCGCTTCAGAAGGTCGTCGAGCCCGACCTTGAGAATGCCCCCGTTCTTGCGAGCGTTGCCCTGCAGGTCCTCTCCCCAGAGGACATCGAGACACGCATTGCCGACTGCGGCCGAGACGGTGTTGCCTCCAAAGGTGTTGAAATAGCCGCCCTTCATCTGCAGGGTCGCGGCAATCTCGCGCCGTGTCACGAGTGCCGCCAGCGGATGGCCGTTGCCCATCGGCTTGCCCATGGTGACGATATCTGGCTCTACGTCGAAGGCCTGGAAGCCCCACATGTGGGTGCCCGACCGGGCGAAGCCCATCTGGACTTCGTCGGCGATCGTCAGCGCACCGTGGCGCCGGGCGGCACTGTAGGCGCGCGCAAGATAGTCGTCCGGCGGGACCAGTGCGCCATTCGCATCGAAGATGGAATCGGTCAGCAGTCCCGCAAATCCCTCCCCTTTTTCTTTCAGGCGTTGCGCGGCGTCATCAATATGGCCGGCATATTTGTAGCCGGCGTCATCGTCACTGAGCCGGTAGAGACCGCGGTAGAGGTTCGGCGGCGGCACCGTTTCCACCCAGGCCGGCCGATCCCTTGCGTCGTAATCAATGAGCGAGAGCGGCGACACGACTGATGTATTGCCGTGATAGCTGTTCTCGGTGACGACGATGCCTTCCTTGCCCGTCACGGCGCGCGCCATACGCACGGCGAGATCATTGGCCTCCGAGCCGGTGCAGACAAAGATCCAGGTATCGAGATGAGACGGCAGCGTCGCAGACAGTCGCTCACCAAGCCTTACGATTTCCGCGTGGAGATAGCGCGTGTTCGTATTCAGCGTGCTTGCCTGCCGGGTAAGGGCGTCCACGACGTAAGGGTGGCAATGTCCGAGATTGGCGACATTGTTGTAGCAGTCGAGATACTCGGTGCCCAGAGCATCGTAGACCTTTGAGCCGCGGCCGCGAACGAGTTCGAGCGGTTCGTTGTAGAACGTGTAGGTCTTGCCGAGCACCGCTTCGCGTTGCTTAAGCAGGGTGGGCTTGGGCACGGCCCGTGCATCCGCGGCGGCCGTGCTGAAGGGGACAACTGACGGCAGCATGCCGGCAACGAAGGCGGCATCCGTCACCTCAGCGATGCGCTCGATTGCATCCATATAAAGCGTCTGAAGATCGTCGAGCGATGTGCCGGGCACGTTGGTGATGGACTGGTAGGAGACGATGCCAACCTGCAGCAGAAGACGGGCGAGAACAAGCTTGCGGAGCACGGCCAAATCATCGTCTTCGAGCGGCATGAAGCGCTGGTAACCCCGAGCAAGGCAGGTTGCAGCGAAGACGGGATCCGGTGTCCAGTGGATAAGTGAGGCGATTGCGACCGCGAGATCTTGCGCGACAGGCCCGCAAACCATGTCGCCGAAATCGATGACACCCTTGACGCCGAAAGCCGGATCGACCTCCGCGAGCACGTTGGACTCGTGGAAGTCGTTGTAGATCACCTGCGCGCGAAGCTTCGGCAGAGCCTGCGTCGTGACCGTCGAAAGTTCCGGTAACAGGGCAAGCGCCACCTGTTTGATCCGTTCAGGCATACGGACATGCAGCCGCTCGAGGAGCCGGGGCGCGTTCTTGAGGTCCCAAGGCATGCGCTTCGGTGCCCCACCACCGTAGAATCCCTGCAAGGCACGCGCCAGTCGTCCGCTCATCGCGCCGAGCGTCATCAGTTCCGGCGCGCCCAAGGAACGCCCGGATGCCTGGATCTGGTCGAGCAGGGTTTGCCCCGGCAGGAAGCTCATGACTCTGAGTGCATGGCTCCGGCCGGCCTCGTCTGCCACATCGGCCATCGGGGCGCCTGCTAGCGTACGCCGTACGCGCGGCACGGGAAAACCGGGATCGATCGCTGCGACATGCTCGAGGGCGTCGATCTGGAACTGGAGGCTTTCGGTGGGCTCCGCAAGCGAGGCCACCTTGACCACGAACTGCGCGCCGTCTGCGGTGACGAGACGGAAATTCTGCTCCCTCTCGCCGCCCAGCCGGCGCCAGCTGCCGTTGAGGCCATAGGCTGCCGCAACGCGACTCGCCACGAGCGCCTGGGGGAGGTCCGGCGCTGCAATACTTGCGAGCAGCATCTCGATCGGATCTTGCGTGGAATGGGGCTGCCTGTTCACCGGAATACCTCACGATCTTGACGGATTTGGCCTGCGCGGGCTGCGCCGCGCTTACAAGGCCGACGCAGACCAAGGCTCCTGATTGAACTGTCTGGTGAAGGGTTTCTCCAACGCGACTGCCATCCGGCATAGAATGAAATCAGATGTTGGACCTTGCTCGCCTGCAAATCTATTTGCTCCTTTGGGGCTGCCCGGCGCCCTCAGTGTCCCGGAAATCTTTGATCGGACCGGCGCGTGATAACGGCGACAACGAGAAGGCCGAATGCAACAATACCGAGGATCATAGTCGAGACCGCGTTGATCTCGGGTGTCACCCCGAACTTGATCTGCGAATAGATCTTCATCGGCAGTGTCGACGCGCCCGGTCCGGTTGTGAAGCTGGAGATGACGAGATCGTCCAGAGACAGCGTGAAGGACAGCAGCCAGGCGGAGATCAGAGCCGGCAGAATGTTCGGAAGGGCAACCTTGAGAAAGGCCGTCGCCGGTTGGCAGCCGAGGTCACGCGCGGCCTCCTCCAGTGAGGGATCGAGTTCCGTCAGCCGCGACTGCAGGACGACCGCCGCAAAGCACATGGTGAACGTGGCGTGCGCCAGTATGATCGTCAACGGGCCACGATCGATGCCGAGCGTAACGAACATCAGAAGCATGGAGACGCCGAGCACCACTTCCGGCATGACCATGGGCGCCGCCAGAAGACCGAGGAAGAGCCTGCGCCCGCGGAAGCGCCGTATCCGTACCGCCACAAGCGCGGCCAGCAGGCCAAGCAGGGTCGCAACCGTCGCGGAGACGGCAGCGACGGTGAAGCTGACCCGCGCCCCTTCGATGAGGGCCGCGTTGGAAAGGGCCGATGCGTACCATTGCGTCGAGAACCCGCCCCACACGGTCACCAGCCGCGACTCGTTGAAGCTGAAGACAATCAGGATAGCGATTGGCAGATAGAGGAATGCCATGACAATAAAGATTGATAGGCGGTTGAACCAGCTCAGGGCATTGGCGTCTGACACGGCTAGACCCTCATCTTGGACAGCCGCGATTGCAGCAAGGCGATTGGGATGACGAGAAGCAGCAGCAGGAGCACGGTAACGGCGGCAGCGACCGGCCAATCCCGGTTGTTGAAGAATTCGACCCAGATGGTGCGACCGATCATCTGCGTATCAGCACCGCCGAGCAGGTCGGGAACGACAAATTCGCCGACGACCGGAATGAAGACCAGTGCGCATCCGGCTGCCACGCCAGAACGGCTTAAGGGAAAGGTGACGCGCCAAAAAGCTCCGAAGCGCGTGCATCCGAGGTCGCGGGCAGCCTCCAGAAGAGTGCGGTCAGCATCCGCCAGGCTCGAATAGATTGGCAGGATCATGAAGGGGAGATAGGTGTAGACGATGCCGACATAAACCGCCGTTTGTGTGTTCATGATCTGCAGCGGATGGTCGATGATTCCCAGGGCATACAAGGCGGCATTCAGCAGCCCGTCACTGCTGAGGATCGCCATCCACGCATAGACGCGGATGAGCAGCGAACTCCAGAACGGCACGATGACGAGGAAGATCAGAACGGAACGCCAGGAGCGGCGGCAACGGGAAATACCATAGGCCAGCGGGTAGGCGACGAGAAGCGTAATGATCGTCGCGACCAACGCGACCCTCAGGCTGTTCAGGTAGGCGCGTGCATAGATCCCGTCGCGCAGCACGAATTGCAAGTTCTCGAAGTTGAGCTTGATCGACAGGAGGACGCCATTCCAACTGAAAAGCGGCTCGAAAGGCGGCATGCCCACCCGCGTGGATGACAGCGCAATCGCCACCACCAGAATGGTCGGGAGCAAAAACATGATGCCAAGCCAGAGGAAGGGCGGCAGGATCAGAATTCTTTGGCCGAGGCGATTCCGGTGCGAGGCGATCATTGCGCTCACTCCCCGAGCAGGTGAGCGGCGTCATCCGCCCACCTTGCGACGACGGAAACCCCGACGGTGAGATCGTCGTCGCTGCCCAAATTGACCTTGAGGGCGTCGAGCGTCGCGTTCGTTGCTAGGCGCACACGGTAGCGCCGCTGTACGCCGGTGTATGTAATGTCTTCGATCACACCTGGAAGGCCCGGCCCGCCGCGACCAAGCTCGACGCGTTCCGGCCGCACCGATAGCCAGAACGGACCATCCGGCGAAACGCCGGCCGGCAGCCTGGCCCCGAACTGGCCGTCGAAGCCAGACAGGGTGAGCCGCGCCTGCGCGCCTTCTGGCTTGGCAGTCGCCACCTCGAAGATGTTGGCCTCCCCAAGAAACTTCGCGACATAGCGGGAAATGGGGGCCTCATACACCGTTTCAGGTGAGCCGACCTGAAGCACCCGGCCCGACTGCATGATGGCGATGCGTGATGATACTGTCATGGCCTCGTGCTGGTCATGCGTCACGATGACGAAGGTGAGGCCTAAATCCTTCTGCAGGCGAACGAGCTCGTCCTGGGTCTCGGTTCTCAGATTCTTGTCGAGCGCTCCCAGCGGCTCGTCGAGCAGCAGTATCTTCGGGCGCTTGACCAGCGCTCGAGCCAAGGCCACGCGTTGCCGCTGGCCGCCCGACAGCTGCGAGGGCTTCCGGTCCAGCAAGACCTTCAGCTGCAGTTTGTGGGCGACATCGGCCAAGCGGCGCTCAATCTCGGCTCTAGGCAGCCGCTCCTGCACGAGGCCGAAAGCGATGTTTTTCGCGACGTCGAGATGTGGAAAGAGCGCGTAGGACTGGAACATCATGTTGGTCGGACGCTTCTCAGCAGGCACCATGGTAACATCGGACTGGTCCAGCAGCACACGACCCGAGGTCGGCGCCTCAAAGCCCGCAATCATGCGCAGCAGGGTTGATTTCCCGCAGCCAGAAGGTCCGAGAAGCGAGAAGAATTCGCCTTTGCCGACATCCAGCGACACGCCGTTGATAGCAACAAAGCTTCCATAGGTCTTGCTCAGACCGTCGACCGTCAAATAAGACTGCTGCATATCCACCGCTCTCAACGATAGCGCGCTCAGTTGCCGGCGCGGAAGGTGGTCCAAACCCGGGTCCGCTCTCTATTCTGGCGGGCCGGCAGGGACCGGTCGGCGAAGAGCTTCGCCCTGACGTCGTCAGACGGGTATATGTTGGGGTCGCTGGTGATCTGAGAGCTCACCAGCGGCGTGGCTTTGGCATTCGCATTAGCAAGGAAGACTGCGTTGCTGATATCGGCAATTACCTGGGGATCGAGGATGTAGTCGATGAATTGGAGCGCCTGTTCGACATTCGCCGCACCGGCGGGGATCGCCAGCGTATCGAAGGAGACGATTGTGCCCTCCTTCGGGAGGGAATAGCGGACATCCTGACCCGTCTTCGCCTCCTGCGCCCGCGCAGCCGCAATCCCCGTGTCGCCACTCCACATGACGGCTAGGCAGAGCTGTCCAGAGGCCATGTCCGCGATCAGCTTGCCGCTTTGCATGTGCCGCACATTCGGCCGAAGGGCCATCAGCAGGTCCTGTGCCTTCTGCAGGTCCTCCTCCTTCGCGGAATAGGGGTCGAGGCCGAGATAGTTGAGCGCCATCGGGATAATTTCGTTCGGCGCATCCACGATACCGATGCCACAGTCGGCAAACTTTGCCGCAATCTTTGGGTCGAACACCATGGCGAGGCTGTTCACGGGCGCATCGGGAAGCCTCGCGTCGATCATGGCGCGATTATAAGCGATCCCAGTGGTCAGCCACATGTAGGGAACGAGATAGGCGTTCCCGCTATCATGCTCGCCAAGCATCTTCAGGAGTTCGGGATTGAGGTTGCCGTAATTCTTCAGCTTGCTCTTGTCGATCGGCTGCAACGCGCCGGAGGCGATCAGGCGCTCACCGACCGTTGCGCTGGGAAAAACGACGTCGAACCCACTGCCGCCTGCCAGCAGGCGTGTTTCCAGGACTTCGAGGGAATCGAAGAAATCAACCCGCGCATCGATGCCGGTCTTCTCGATGAACTTGGAGATGGTGTCCGGCGCGAAATAGTCCGAGAAATTGAATATGAACAGCTGTGCCGCATGAGCGCCTGCCGCCGACAGAATGAACATGGACCCTGCGGCGACAAGCCGATTTAAAGTCCGACGCAGCGATCTTGCCATCAAGATTTCCTCCCGAAGAGAATGTCATCAAGCAAACTGCGATTTGCCCGATGAACAACACTGAACTATCTACGGTAACGGCCTGAGGATTTTGTTCGTGATTTCCCGAAGTGAAGGGCTACGCGTCGTCAACTAAACTCCGCAACTCGACAGCTTTTAGTCGGCATCGCTCCTTGCCTACGCGTGTGCTGCCGGCCTCGCGCCCGTCGGGCGTTAGACTCGTCAGCAGAGCGGTGCTGCCCAGGTGCTGCTGGCCCAGCCGTTCGATTGGTCTCCTTCTCTTCAAGAATTTCCCGCCAGAAACCGCGATTGCCGTCGTTTAAACTGGTGCTAAGCGGCTCGCATCGCTGCGGCATTCACCGTGCTCTTGATGACATCCACAAAGGCCCGAAGGGGCGGACGGCTTTTCCAGTCCTCCAGCGTCGCGACCTGGAACTTGGCCTTGTAGGAAAATAGGTTCGGCCGGATCAGCCTCATCCGTCCCGCGCGCACGAACTGCGCGGCATAATGTTCGGGAAGATAGCCGAGATAGCAGCCGGAGAGGATCAGGAGGGCTTCAGCCTCCATGCTGGATACTGTCGCGTGCGGACTGCTGATTGCGAAAATCTTGATGTCGCGGGCAGCCCAATAGTTGCGCCCGATGATCCGGTGCGTTCGCGCTTCGTCAATGCCGATTTTCTCGTCAGGCATGGAAAACAGCGGGTGACCCTCACCGCAGTAGAAATTCTGCGTCTCGTCGTAGAGGTCGATGTAGGCCAGGCCCAGTGCCATACGCGGGAAGCTGCCGACGACAAGATCGAGCTTTCGCGATACGGCTTCGCGCAGCAATTCACCCGGCGATTTCATCTCAATGGACAGGTGGAGAGCCGGCGCGATTTCGGCGAGCTTTGCGATGGTCCGCACGAGGGGCGATACCGGATCGGTTATCGTGTTGTCGACCAGGCCGATGGCAAGATTGCCACTGAGATTGGAGCGCAAGCCGGACACCTTGCGGCTGAATTGGTCGAGCGAACCGAAGAGCCGCTGGCATTCGTCGAAGATCAAACGGCCGCTTTCGGTAAGTTCGAAACCGCCGCGACCCCGCTTGCAGAGCGTGACGCCGAGCCTCTCCTCCAACGCCGTTATCTTTCCCGATATGGTGGACAGGGAGAGGTTGAGATCGGCCTGTGCCGCCGAGAGGCCCCCGGCTTCCACGACCCGGATGAAGATCCGGATGAGACGGATGTCGGCATTGTCGACCGAAATCAGATTGCGGATGTTACTTTCGCATTTTTGCATCTGCCGTCCCCACTCGTCGTCGGCACGCCCCGCCGGAGAGCAGAGCAGAGTATCCGGGGAAGACTGCGTCTCGCCAGAGCCTCCATCCGCCCGGGCGCCAGACTAGATCGGCGGCAGAGCCGCTAAAAATAACGTTCAATGAACCGATACATTGACGTTTACAAATGTAAGCCGTGCGCCCTGACGATCGCCTCGGCGACAAAACTGACATTGGCAGCCTGCTCGCTCGCCCGTATGGCGAGGTCGATGTCGGCGAAATAGTCCTCGTCTGGCATGGGCAGCCGGCGGACGCGCCCCTGCAGCTCGAACAGGCTCGCATAGTGGACCGGCAGAACGCCCAGATAGGCCCCCGACAACACCATCAACATCTCCGCTTCGATGTCGAAGGCCATGCGGTTCAGGATGGAATTGTGGAGGCGTTGGCTCGCGACGCCGTTCCAGTAGCCGCGGTGGACCCAAGGATATTTGTAGCAATCCGCACTTGTGATCGCGTCGTGCGTCGCATCGAACAGCGGATGGCCCGATCCGCAGAAAACCGCGTGCTCCTCGCGGTACAGGGTCCGGTAAGAAAGACCCGACACCTTGATGTCGGAACCGCCGATGCCCACGTCGAGCTCGTTTGCGGCGACCGCTCTCGTGATGTCGTTCGGCCGCATGATTTTGAGGTTCAGTTCGATTTCAGGCGCAGTTCTCGAGAGTTCGGCGATCGCACCGGAGATATGCAGACGTGGGTCCGTCGCCAGGCAGTCCACGATGCCGAGGCTCACCTTTCCTGCGAGAGCGCTCCGCAGGCAAGACAAACGCGCCGAACTGGCGTCCAGCATCTCTCCCAATTCCACGCTGATGTCATAAACCCGCCGTCCGTCGTCCGTCAGGGAGAACCCGCGGCGTCCCCGCTCGCATAACTTCACTCCCAGGCGTTGCTCAAGCGCGGTCAGATGATTGGAGATTGTCGGCTGGCTGAGTGAGAGCTCCATCTGGGCCGCAGAGATACCGCCATTGCGCACGACACTTTCGAACACACGAAACAAGTGAAGGTCGGAACCGGATATCTTCATGACGACAGATTGCACCAAACGCACGGAAGCGCAAACCCCCGGCCTGCCGTGATGCATGTGCGTCCGCGCCTCTAGGCTCCACCGACCTGACCGCTGTTGACCATCAGACAGAGGATCGTGTGCAGAACCTGCGCGGCGATCTGCGCCGTGTTGGTCGTCGCATCATATTGTGGGGCGACTTCGACCACATCTCCGCCGATGATGTTCAAGCCGTTCAGCCCGCGCAGGATCTGCAGGACCTCCCGCGGATGGAGGCCGCCCACTTCCGGCGTTCCCGTGCCCGGCGCAAAGCCCGGGTCCACGCTATCGATGTCGAAGGAGACATAAGTCGGGCCGTCGCCGACGACTTCGCGCGCCCGTTCGATCAGACGGGGCAGACTGGCCTCGCCCACCTCTTCGGCGTGCACCACCGTCATGCCGCTCTCATAAGAAAATTCCCACAGATATTCGGCGGGGCCGCGGATCCCGATCTGGATCGTGCGGCGCGGGTCAAGGACTCCATCAAGCACCGCCAGGCGGAACGGCCCACCGTGCTGGAATTTCGTTCCCTCATAAGGACCTGCCGTATCGCAATGGGCGTCGATGTGAATGAGACCCACCGGCTCCTTTTCACCAAGCGCTTTGAGGATCGACGACGTGATGGAATGGTCGCCGCCTACGCTGAGAGGCCGCACGCCTGCACCGGCAAGCCTGCGGTAGAATGTCTCGATATCGAGGTGGCACTGGGCAAGATCGAAGCGACTGCACATCGGGACATCGCCGATATCAGCGATCTTCGCCTTGCTCATCGGCGACGTACGCAGGACATGGTCGTAAGGGCCGATACGTTCGATGGTGCGCAAGGCGCGCGGGCCGAAACGGCTGCCATTGCGGTTGGTCACTCCGAGATCCATGGGTACACCGACCAGCGCGATATCCAGTCCGCCGAAATGCTCGTCGTCTTGAGCCTCCGGCAAACCGGGCGCGTCGAGAAGCGTCGGAATGCCGGCGAATGGCCACTTGCGCTTGTCGCCGCCCTTGAATTGCGATTGTGCAACCTCCCGAAAATGCGGTTCGAAAATATCGCCGCCAGAGGCGTTGCCATATTTGGCTCGAAGTGCGTCGAGATGCGCCTGGTCCACCATTGAAAAATTCTCCTCATGACACGACTGACCATAGTGGACCTTCACCCCGAAATAGTTCGGGTTTTCCCGAAGTGACCGCGCGGAAATTGTCATGTATTTGCGCGAGTCGATCGGTGACATTCCCTCGATAAATCCAAAAATGCAGGGGAACGTCATGCCGATTGAAAGCACATCAAACACGTCCTTGGGACGTCGCAGCATGCTGAAGGGGCTGTCGGGGCTCGCTCTGGCACCTATCGTCAGCGGGTTTCCGAATATCGCACGGGCGCAGGAGAAAAAGCTGCGCGTGGGTCTTTATGGCGGCTACTTCAAAGACACGTTTGACGCCGAAATTTTTCCGGACTTCACTGCCGCCACCGGTATCGAGGTCGAGAGTGTGGGCGAGCCGACGGGCGAGGTCTGGCTGATCCAGCTGGAGCAGGCCGCCAAGGCCGGCAAGTCGCCGGTCGACATCTCGATGATGGCGGGCGTTCCCGTCATCCGCGGTTCGAATTCCGGACTCTGGGCGCCGCTTGACCCGAAGAAGATCCCCAGCATCAAATACATCAAGCCGGAACTGGTGCGCGAGAATGGCAACGGCGAGATCGTCGCGATCGGCGCCACGAGCTGGTATGTCACGCTGGTTTCCAACACAGATGTCTATCCGCAAGCCCCAACCTCCTGGAAGGACATTTGGGACCCAAAATATAAGGACTGCCTTGGTCTTCTCGCCAATGTCGGCAACTCATATCTCCTTGAAGTCGCGGCCAAGGTCTATTTCGGCGGCATCAAGCATCTCGACACCGATGACGGCATCCGCGAGGCGGCAGCCAAGGTCGGCGAGCTGAAGCCGAATGTGCGTCTCTGGTACCGGGACGAAGCGCAGTTCGAACAGGCGCTCAAATCAGGCGAAATCCCCATGGGCCAGTATTTCCACGATGTGACGAGATTGGCGGTGCGGGACGGCTTCCACGTTCGGTCCACAATGCCCATCGAAGGCGGCATCTATGACTACGGCACGTGGGCAGTGACGAAGGCTGCGGCTTCCTCGCTCGATCTCGCCTATGTCTACATGGACTACATGTCGCAGCCCTCGACCCAGGCGAAGCTTGCCCGTAAACTCGGCAGCGCGCCGGTCGTCGAGCGGTCAACGATGGATCTAACGGACGAGGAATTCGATTCCGTCTCCTCCGATATCGATCCGGTAAGGCCGCATTACGAGATGCAGGCGCTGAAGACGGAATTCATCAATCAGGTCTGGACAGAGATGCAGCAGGGCTGACCGCCGCGCTGCGTTTTGGCCGCGAGCAATCGTAAAGCAGGTGGCGCTTTCAGCGTGCCCTGCCGGAGGAAGATATGTCCGGACTGGCTATCCGCGAAATCAACAAGGCCTATGGCCCCATCAACGCTTTGAGCAACATTTCCCTCGATGTGGAGAACGGGAAATTTCTATGCCTTCTGGGGCCGTCCGGTTGCGGCAAATCCACGTTGCTGCGGATAATCGCGGGCCTCGAGGATGCCTCGGGGGGACAGATCCTTCTCGACGGGCGCGACATTACCAACGAGCCTGCCCATATGCGCAATTTCGGCATGGTGTTTCAGTCGCTTGCGCTTTTCCCGCATCTCTCGGTCGGTGAGAACATAGCCTTCGCCCTGCGCATCCGCGGCGCGTCGAAGCGCGTGCAGAAAATGGAGGTGGAAAGGCTTCTCTCGCTCGTTCACCTGCCGGGCGTGGCGGACCGGTCCATCACGCAGCTTTCGGGTGGCCAGCGCCAGCGTGTAGCAATCGCCCGCGCCCTGGCACTCAAACCGAAACTGTTCCTCCTCGACGAGCCCATGTCAGCGCTCGATGCGAAGCTGCGCGAGGCGATGCAGGTCGAGTTGAAGCGCCTGCAGCAGGAACTCGGCATCACGACCTTTCTCGTCACGCATGACCAGAAGGAGGCGATGACGACCGCCGACCTGGTGGTGTTGATGTCCGGCGGCGTAATCCAGCAGGTCGCCCCGCCGCTGGAGATATACCGCAACCCGGCCAACGCCTTCGTTGCCGATTTCATCGGTGCGGCAAACCTGATCGAGGGCCGTGTCGTCTCGCCCGGGCGGGTCAGCGTCCCCGGCGGCACCGTCACCGTCAGCGATGCGCCGGCGTCGGGCGCCTTCACCTTCTCTGTCCGCCCAGAAGATCTGGAACTTCACGACGAGGCCAACGACAGCAGCTTCTTCGGCCATATTGCCTTCGCGCGCCACCTAGGGTCCGGGATCGAGGTCAATGTTGCCGTCGAGGGCATGGAAAAGGACGTTGTTGTCGCCCTCCCCTCTCGGCACGAGAGCGGTCTGACAGTGGGTCGGCCCGTCCACGTTCGTGTCAACGGCGCGACCTGCGTTGTTCTGAGGTGATCCGATGAACGCTTCAAGTCCGAGGACAATTGCAGGTTATCTACCGATCATCGTACCCGCAGTGCTTTTGGTCGTGTTCTTTGTGGTGCCTTTCGGCACCATGGTCCTGACGTCGTTCCATGAGAATTCAGGTTTTGGGGCCTCTGAAACCACGTTCACGCTTGCGAACTACCGGCGCCTGGTCAGCCCTTTTTTCGTGGGGTTGCTCGTTGCGACCTTCGGCCTGGCCTTCGCTGTCGCCGCCATCGCGATCGTGATCGCCTTTCCCTTCTCCTACCTTCTGGTCCATGCGCCGCGGACGACGCAGATCGGTTGGCTGATCTTTCTGCTCTCCATCCTGTCGCTGTCGGAATCGATTGTCGGTTTTGCCTGGTCGACACTTTTGTCGCGCACGGCCGGGATCAGCAATTTTCTCGTCTTCATCGGATTCATCGATAGGCCGGCTTCCTATACGCCTGGCCTCGCGGCGCTCGTGGCTGGTGTCGTCTACACCGCTTTCCCCTATGCCGTTCTCGTGCTCTACCCGATCCTGTCGCGAGTCGATCCGCATATCGAGGAAGCCGCACGAACGCTCGGCATGTCGCCACTCCGGACCTTCTTCGGCGTCGTGCTGCCCATGCAGCGCAACACGATCGTCACGACCTTTCTGATGCTGCTCGTCTTCACGCTCGGCACCTATCTGATGCCCCAGATCCTGGGCCGTCCCCAGCACTGGACCTTGTCGGTCGCCATCAGCGACCAGGCGCTTGTGCAGTCGAACATCCCCTTCGCCGCAGCGCTTGCAGTGTTCCTGGTGATCGTGACGTTTCTGATCGTGATCACCGTCGTGCAATTCGGTCGCAAGGAGCGCGCATGATAAGCCAGGTCTCCCTTCGCCGCATTGCCTTCAGCCTGCTCGGCATCATACTGGCAGCGCCGCTGCTCGTCGTGTTCGGCGTCTCCGTCAACGAGAAGAAGTCGCTGACCTTTCCGCCGCAGGGGTTCAATCTTGACTGGTATGGAGATCTCTTTCGTTCGGCCGACTGGTCAGGCGCCGTGCTCAACAGCGCGATGATCGCGCTATTCTCCGCAGCCTTCGCGGTCGCGATCGCCTTCCCGATCGCCTGGTTCAACTGGCGCTACCGGCTGGGCTGGGTAAAGGTCGTCACCACGATCGGCCTCGCTCCCTTTCTTCTGCCGCCGGTGATCACGGCGCTTGGCTTCCTGTCCTTCTGGACGCAAACCGGCTTCTATGGGCAATATTTTACCGTCATCGTCAGTCACGGCATCTTTCTCGTGTCCCTGCCGCTCGTCTCCCTGACGCTTGGTTTCAGCACCCTCGACGCAAGCCTGCCGGAAGCCGCCGCGACCATGGGTGCCGACAACCGCGTAATTCTGCGCACCGTCGTCTTTCCCCTGGTTCGGCCCTACGTGATCTCCGGCTTCGCCTTCGCCTTTGTCGTCTCCCTGAACGAATATCTGATTGCCTACATGACGGTCGGTGCCGTTCTGGAGACATTGCCGATGCGGATCTTCAACTCGCTCCGCTACGGCTACACGCCCGTTATGGCTTCCGCCTCGATCTTCTTCGTCATCCTGACCATCGTCATCTTCTCGCTGGTCGCGCGTTTTGGGGACCTCCCGAAATTGCTGGGAGCACACACAAAATGACTGCAATTCCCAAGGCATTGTCCGATGCGACGCTCTATCCCTTCTGGCTCGACAACCCGCTCGCTCCCGATAGCGAAAGACACCTCGTGGGGCGTACCGATGCGGACCTTGCCATTGTCGGCGGCGGCTTCACCGGACTCTGGGCCGCCATTCTGGCCAAACAGGCGAATCCGAGCCGGGATATCATCATTATTGAGGCCGGCAAGGTCGGCCACGGTGCTTCCGGGAGACCGGGTGGTATCGTTTCCACCTCGGTGATGCATGGACTCTCCAACGCAAACCGCATCTTTCCCGAAGATCTGCCAGCGCTCGAGCGACTTGGCAAGGACAACCTCGATGGCTGGACCAAGACGATCCAGGATCATGCGATCGATGCGGATTTGGAATGGTCGGGCGAGATGACGGTGGCCGTAGGCCCCTCGGGTATGAGTAAATTGCGCGAAGAGTTCGATCTCGCCAAGCGTTACGGCCACGACGTGGTTCTGATGGATCGCGAGGAAACGCGAGCGGAACTCGCTTCGCCGCTGTTCGAAGGCGCCATGTGGTCGAGAGAGCGCAGCGGAATCGTGCATCCGGTGAAGCTAGCCTGGGGGCTGAAGCGAACGGCGCTTAATCTGGGCGTGCGCATCTATGAGCATACTCCGATGACCGTTGTGGAAGACAATGGCACAATGTTGACCATCGTCACGCATGACGGCCAGGTCAAATCTCCGAAGGTCCTCTTTGCTACCAACGCCTGGAATGCAGGCCACAAGAACATCAAGACGCGCATCGTGTCGGCACGAGACCGCGTTCTGGCGACCGAGCCGCTGACAGAAGAGCAACTCTCGAGGCTTGGCTGGAAGAATCGCCAGGGCGTCTACGACACTCGAACGCAGCTGAATTATATGCGGCTGACGCGCGACAACCGGATTATCTTCGGCGGTCGTGTGGGCTACTTCTTCAATAACAACCCCGACCCAGCGGACGATCGCAAGATCGAGACCTATGACCGGCTCGCCGGCAACTTCTTTACCACTTTCCCCCAACTCGCAGATATCAAGTTCACCCATGCCTGGTCTGGTCCGATCGACCTCACCATGCGCCTTGCCGTGCATTTTCAGCGGTATTACGGGGGCAAAGCTATCTATGCAGGGGGCTATTCCGGTTATGGCGTCACGGCAACGCGCTTTGGCGCGTCCATCGGACTTGACATTCTGGATGGGAAATCGGGTCCTGATCTAGACCTCGATTTCGCCCGGACTTTACCGAACTGGATCCCCCCAGAACCCTTCCGCTGGATCGGCGCGAAACTGACTATGTATGCACTCGACGAGGTCGACCAGAAGGGCGGATGGCGCAAACACTGGATAAACATGGTCCATAAAATGGGGTTCCCGCTGTAATGACGACATTCTCCCTTCCGCTCAATCTGTGCATCCCCTCTCCTCTTCTTGACCGTCCGGAAAGCGTGTTCATCGATGGCCGCTGGCATGCCGGGCATGGTGCAGCGTCCATTCTATCCGTCGATCCATCCACCGGCGAAACCTTCGCGAGCTTCATGCCGGCCTCCGTTGAGCAGGTGGCGGAGGCGAGCGAGGCGGCTGCGCGGGCCTTCGAGGACTGGAGGCGGACGAGCGGTCGCGAGCGGTCCGGCTTTCTGCGTGCGATCGCCAAGGGGCTGAAGGAACGGAAGTCCCACCTTGTCGCCCTGCAGATACTCAACAACGGAAAGCCGCGATACGAGGCTGAAATCGATGTCGACGATGCGACCGCGACATTTGAATACTATGCCGGCCTCGCCGAACATCTGGACGCCCAGCAGGGCCAGCCCGTGGAGTTGGCAGACGGTGCGTTAACGGGCGCCACCCACTTCGAGCCGATCGGGCCGGTCAGCCTGATCGTCGCCTGGAACTTCCCGATGGTAACGACAGCGTGGAAGCTGGCGCCGGCGCTGGCGGCAGGTTGCACCGCCGTCCTGAAGCCTTCGGAATTCACAACGCTGGCGGAATTGATCTATGGCGATCTGGCAGCGCAGGTCGGCCTTCCGGTCGGTGTGTTGAACATCGTGCCCGGCGGCGGCGATATCGGCGCAGCATTGTGCGCCGATCGACGCATCCGGAAGATTTCCTTCACCGGGTCGAACGCGACCGGCAGTCGGGTCATGACGGCAGCCGCTCAGCGCGTTGTTCCCGTGTCGCTCGAACTTGGTGGAAAATCCCCCATCGTTGTCCTCGGTGATGCGGATATTTCCCAGGCGGTTGAGATTGCTGCTGCGGGGATTTTCTTCAATTGCGGCCAGATGTGCTCGGCAACCTCCCGTCTCCTCGTGGCTGACACGATCGCCGACGACTTCACGGAGGCCCTTGTTGCCAAGGCCAACCAGCTTCTGGTGGCGGGTCACGAAGATCCGGGTGCGCAAATTGGACCGCTAACGACCGCTGAACAGTTTGCCAAGGTGAAGGCATTTCTGGAGAAGGCGCGCGCCGACGGGCTGGATTGCGTCGCCGGCGGCAACCCCGTGCATGATCGGCAGGGTTTCTTCGTCGAGCCCTCCATCTACCGCAACGTACCCACTGATCATCCGATGTGGAGAGAAGAGATTTTCGGGCCTGTCCTCGCGATCCGTAGTTTCACCAACACCGACGAGGCAGTCACGCTCGCCAACGATACCGAGTTCGGATTGGCTGCCACCGTCGTCGGAACTGACGGCGACGCGGCTGCCGACGTGGCACGCCGCCTCGACGCCGGTCATGTCTGGGTAAACACGCCCCAGATGATCTTCCCCAACACGGCGTGGGGTGGCTTCAAGGCGAGCGGCATCGGTCGTGAACTCGGCCCCTGGGGGTTAGCGGCCTATCGCGGCGTGAAGCACATTACCCGCGCAGCTTGAGCGTGGGCTTGGGATCAGAAAGCGTCAATCTTTTGCGTACCCCTTGAGGTTAGATCATGACCACTTCAGCAGAGATGATTATCACCAATGGCCGCGTTCTCTCCATGAACCCGGAGCAACCGGAGGCAGAAGCGATTGCGATCGCCCGTGGCCGCATTCTGGCCGTCGGCAGCGAAAGCGAGATTTCCGCCTATCGCACCTCAGCAACGCATGTGATCGATGCAGGCGGTACCACGATCACGCCCGGCATGAACGAAAGCCATATCCACCTGTTCGGCGGATCGAGCGAACTCGACCAGCTCTCGCTGTTCAACGTCAAGGGATATGACGCCATGAAGGCTTCGATATTGGCTTACGCAGCATCGAAGCCGTCCGAGCGCCTGCTGCTCGCCAACGGGTGCGACTACACTATTCTCGCCGACAACCGCGGTGTGGATCGCCACGTTCTCGACTCGATTCTGGCAGACCGGCCACTGGCCGTCATGTCGCCGGACCATCACACCATCTGGGCGAACACGATCGCGCTGACAAAGGCAGGCATCCTGGAGGGCCGCACCCTCCCGCCGGGCAACGAGATCGTGATGGGCGAGGACGGCCTCGCGACCGGCGAACTGCGGGAGCACTACGCCTTCGACGATGTCATCGCCCTTGGGGCAAACGGCGGCCGCGATCTTCTTGGCCTCAGTACCGGCGGCGAACCGGATCCGGCACCCAGCGCTGCCGACCGCGCCTATGACCGTGCCCTCATAAAGCGCGGCCTTCAGCATCTAGCCGCCCACGGCATCACGAGTTTCCAGAACATGGACGGCAATCGCTACCAACTGGAGCTTCTGTCGGAAATCCAGGCCGAGGGCGGGCTGATCTGCCGGGGACGTATTCCCTTTCATTATACCGGCGGCGACATCGTCACGCAGATGGACAAGGCCGCACAGATGCAGGCCGACTTCAATGGCGAATGGCTGAATTCCGGCACCGTCAAGATGTTCATGGACGGCGTTCTCGATTCCCACACGGCCGTCATGTACGACGATTATGCCGACCGGCCCGGCTGGAAGGGCGAGCCGCGCTTCGACCAGGCGACTTTCGACCGCGTCTGCATGGAGGCGGACAGGCGCGGGCTGCAGATCGCCGTCCACGCCATCGGTGACGGCGCCGTCGCCAATGTGATCGACGGATACGCGGCCGCCGAAGCCAGCAACGGCGAACGCGACAGCCGCCACCGGATCGAACACATCGAAGTGGTGCGCGCCGATGATCTTACCCGCATGGCGAAGATGAAGATCGTCGCCTCCATGCAACCCACCGTCCCCCCTGGCCAGATGGGCCTGCCGCTCGAGCCGACGCTGTCGCGGATAGGCCGAGAGAACTGGGCGCGCTCGTACGCCTGGCGCGCCATTCGCGACGCCGGCATCGACCTGATCTTCTCGACAGATTGGCCGGTTTCCCCAGTGTCGCCGATGCTGTCAATTCATTCGGCCATGACGCGTAAGTCCTGGACCGACGATCAGCCGGACAATCGGCAGACTCTTATGGAGGCGCTGGACGCCTATACTGTCCGGGGTGCCTATGCCGAATTTGCCGAATCCTGGAAGGGCCAGCTGAAACCGGGCTTCGTCGCCGACCTTGTCATCTGGGATCACGATCTTCAAGCCATCGCGCCCGACGAAATGGTCAAAGTCGCGCCGCGCTACACGATCTGTGGGGGGCGGCTCACCTACGCAGCTGAGCCAACGATACAGGTCGAGACCGAAGCCGGTCAGGAAGCTTGACGAAGAGGAAGGCTCATGATTGTATCATTGGATACAAAAATCCGGAGTGATCCTTCGATGTCTTCCTCCATTGCTTCATTTGGACAGCATAGCTCGACGGCAGAGGGAGAAGCGTATCGACATATCCAGCAGGCCCTTCGGCTCGGACGCTACAAACCGGGCGAACGCTTGATTCCTGAGGACATCGCAGCCGAGATCGGCATGAGCCGGATGCCGGTGCGGGAGGCGTTCCGGCGCCTTGCGTCCGACGGGTTGGTGGTTCTGCGTCCCAACCGCGGCTGCATCGTCGCCGGGCTCACGGTTGATGAACTCTACGAGATTTTCGAAATGCGATCCGTGCTGGAGGGGCTTGCCGTCAGGTTGTCGATGCCGCGGATCGACGACGACGAACTCGATGACTTGGAACGCCTGCTTGACCGCATGGAGCGCGCTGGCCAGAGCGGAAGCAATGATTGGGTGGTCCGGCACCAGGAATTTCACGGGAGGATATGCGCGCTGAGCCACAGGCCCAAGCTCATCCACCAGATCTCGGCGCTGCACGCGGTGATCGAACCCTACATGCGCATCTGGTTCGATTATGTCGAAAAGCCGCTTTCCGCCCGGGAAGAGCATGCCGCACTGATTGCGGCTTTGCGTTCCGGCGACGAGCGCCACGCCGAACAGGTGATGCGGGATCATATTCTCGGCACGGCACCAATGCTGGCCGAGTTCGTAACTCCAAGCCGGTGATCAACGCCGACCGGAGAGAATGCCCTAGACCGGCGTCAGATCGGGTGTGGGCGACGGGAACAGCTAGATAAGAGTTAAAAAGGGGAACTGACATGAAAATTCATCAGCTGGCCGCGGTCGCGGCTGTACTTGGCATGCTCGGCTTTGGCCAGACAGCCCTCGCCCAGGACGCTCCAAAGGCGATAACCATCGCGACCGAGGGTGCCTATGCGCCCTGGAACTTCACCAATGCCGACGGCAAACTGGACGGGCTCGAAATCGAACTGGCCAATGATCTCTGCGCGCGCATGAAGATCACATGCACGATCATCGCGCAGAACTGGGACGGGCTTATTCCGTCGCTCAAGGTCGGCAAGTTCGATGTGATCATGGCGGGCATGTTCATCACGCCAAAACGGCTCGAGACCATAGACTTCACCCAGCCCTACGCGGTTGACCCGGGTGGGTTCGCGGTTGCCAAGGACAGCGAGCTCGGCAAGCTCGGCCTTTCCGAGGAAAAGTTCAATCTGGACGACGAGGCCGCATCCATGGCCGCGATCGAGAAGCTGAAGCCCCTGCTGAAGGGTAAGGTGGTCGGCGTACAGTCGGCCACTATGATGGGGGAGTTCGTAAAGAAATATTTCGGCGACACCGTGGAAATCCGTGAATACAAGACGACCGAGCAACATGACCTCGACCTGGCCGCGGGGCGGATCGACGCTATTTTTGCGCAGCAGACGGCGCTCACCGCGACACTCTCGAAGCCCGAATTTGCCGATTACACCTTGGCCGGACCCGGCTTTGTAGGAGGCATGTTCGGACTGGGAACAGGCGCTGGCCTGCGCAAGGAAGATACGAAGCTCAAGGAGATGCTGAATACCGCAATAGACGAGGCGATCGCCGACGACACCATCAAGCGTATCTCGGAGAAATGGGTGAAGACAGATGTGACACCGGTCAAGTAGGCGCGGGCAGACCTGCCCGGCGGAGCGGCGCGGGCCGTTTGCGCCGGGCAGCGCGCTGAAAGGCTAGGACTCACATGATCAACCTTATGCATCTTTTGGGCTTGGAAAGGGGAGGCTGGGGAGCTGCGCTGCTTCTCGCATCCAGTGTTACGCTTGCGCTGTCCGTTCTGGGCTTTCTGCTCGGCGCGGTGTTTGGTGCCGCGGCAGCTGCAGGCCGGCTCTCTTCTCGCGGCGTCCCCGCTTGGCTCGCCCATGTCTACGGCACCGTATTTCGCGGTGTGCCCGACTTGCTGACGATATACCTGCTCTACTACGGCGGCAGTATTGCACTGACGCAGATTGGCAGGTTTTTGGGCGCTGCCGGCTTCGTCGGGCTCCCGACTTTTGCGACGGGCGTCCTGGCGATCGGCGTCATATCGGGCGCTTACCAGGGGGAGGTCTATCGCGGCGCCTACCAGGCCGTGGACCGTGGCCAGTCCGACGCCTGCAAGGCGCTTGGCCTGTCCCGATCTCAATCGCTGCGCCTCGTCATCGTACCGCAACTGATGCGCCACGCCCTGCCGGGGCTCGGCAATGTCTGGCAGTTGGTGCTCAAAGACTCGGCGCTGATCTCCGTCATCGGCCTCGTCGAACTGATGCGCCAGGCGCAGATCGGAGCCGGCTCGACGCGGGAACCTTTCATCTTCTATGTCGCCGCCGCCGCGCTCTACTTCGTTATCGCCGCGGTAACCGCTTCCGTCTTCCGGTATGGCGAGGCGCGGGCCTGGAGATGCATGGTCCACGCATGATCGACGTCGCTTTCTTTCTACAGATCATTCCCGTCCTGCTTGCTGGCCTGCCTTTGACCCTGCAGCTGACTGCAGCCTCGATGGGCATCGGTTTCCTAATGGCCCTGCTGCTCGCACTCGCCCAACAGGGAAATCGCCGGATCGTGGTCTTACCCATCCGTGCCTTCGTTGCAGTCTTTCGCGGAACACCCCTGCTGGTGCAGATCTTCCTCATCTATTATGGTCTCGGTCAGTTCCGGCCGTGGCTTCAAGCGATCGGAACCTGGTCATTGTTCCGCGAGCCTTACTGGTGCGCCATCATCGCGCTCAGTCTCAATGAAGCTGCCTATGGAAGCGAAATTCTGCGCGGCGCGATAAAGGCTGTGCCGCGCGGCCTGGTCGAGGCCGCTACGGCCTCAGGCATGTCGAAGCTTCTGACGCTGCGCCTGATTGTGCTGCCTCTGGCCCTGCGCCAGGCGATCCCGAATTACAGCAACGAGATCATCCTCATGGTCAAGGGCACGTCGCTGGCCTCAATCATCACCCTGATGGAGGTCACCGGCATCGCTCAAGACCTGATCTCGCAGACCTATCGCGCCGTCGAGGTCTTTGTCGCCGCGGGGACCATCTATCTCACGATCAACTTTGCAATCATCTCGGCGCTGAACGCGCTCGAAATCCGGCTCACGCCCTATCGGGCGCGGGCCTGAGGCATGCCCTGCCGCCAATGACGAGGAGAATGAACCAAATGCGCAACTTCGAGAAGCCGACGCGATCCGTTGCCGTGTCGCGCCACGCGATGGCGGCGACCTCGCACCCCGCAGCGACACTTGCGGCGCTGCAGGTCATGGAGGGCGGCGGCAATGCCATGGATGCCGCCATCACCGCCTGCGCGGTACAATGCGTCGTCGAACCGGGCTCGACCGGCATCGGCGGCGACTGCTTCGCACTCTATGCGCCCGACGGGTCGGACAAGGTCATCGCCTACAATGGCTCGGGCCGCACCCCGGCCGCGCTGACGGCCGACTGGTTTGACCAGCGGGGGCTAGCGGAGGTGCCGCGCCAGTCACCCGCTGCGGTCACCATCCCCGGGGCGATCGACGCATGGACACGCCTGCACGCCGATCACGGCCAACTCCCTTTCGCTGACGTGCTGGCGCCGGCAATCCGCCTTGCCGAAGATGGTTATGCGATCACGCCGCGCGTCAATCGCGATTGGTCGCTGGAAGAAAAACTGCTTGCCGCCGACGCGACGGCAGCGCGGATCTTTCTTCCCCGCGGACGAGCCCCGAAGATCGGCGAGGTGCATCGGCAGCCGGAACTGGCGGAAACCCTGAAGCGCATCGCCGTCGAGGGTCGCGACGGCTTCTATGGCGGCCCCGTCGCCGAGGACATAGTCGCCTATCTGCGTTCTCTGGGAGGGCATCACACGATGGAGGACTTCGCCAACGCGCGCGGTGAATATGTAGCCCCTGTCACCACCGACTTTCGCGGTTTTGCGATTCACGAATGCCCGCCCAACGGCCAGGGCATCATCGCACTCCTGATCCTCAACATCCTGAGCCGCTTCGAGGCCAAGGGCGACCCGCAATCGCCGGACCGGTTGCATATCGAGATCGAGGCGACACGCCTGGCCTATGCCGCCCGTGACGCCTGGGTTGCCGATCCGGACAAGGCGGAAGTACCAGTCCATGAGTTGCTGTCGGACGCGTTGGCCGACAGGCTCGCGGCGATGATCGACTTGAAGAAAGCATTGACCGACCTGCCGCCGTTCGAAATGCCGCTTCATCGCGACACCGTCTATATCTCGGTCGTCGACCGTGACCGCAATGCCGTAAGCTTCATCAATTCGATCTTCGACAGTTTCGGCACAGGCCTCGTGGGACCACGATCCGGCGTTATTCTGCACAATCGCGGCCAGAGCTTCTCGCTTAAACCCGGTCATCCAAACTGTGTTGGCCCCTCGAAGCGACCACTGCACACGATCATCCCGGGCATGGTGACCCGCAATGGCCGGGTGGAGATGCCCTTCGGCGTGATGGGCGGCTATTACCAGGCGCTTGGCCATGCGCATTTGATCTCCAAGGTTCTCGATTACGGGATGGATATGCAGGAGGCGATCGATATGCCGCGCGTAATGCCGACAACCGATGGAACGAGAGTAGAGGCCGAGCACACGATTGACGGCGCAACCAAAGCCGAACTCGAACGGCGGGGCTTCACCTTCTCTCCCGCGGGGGACCCGATCGGCGGCGCGCAGGCGATCCGCATCGACTGGGAGAACGGCACACTCATCGGCGCATCGGAACCACGGAAAGACGGAATTGCGCTGGGAATCTGAGGATTTCGGCCATCGCAACTATGTTGCACCAGCTTAGCGGAAGGAATGATATGGCGCGCGCAATCCTCGTGATCGACGTTCAAAAGGTCTATACCGACCCGGCTTCGCCCTTGCATTGCGTCGGCAATGCCGACGTGATCGCCAACATCAACGCTATCGTGGCCGCGGCGGAAACGGCGGGCGACCTCGTGGTTCACATCCGCCATGTCCATCGCGCCGATGGCTCGGATGCCGGCCGAATGTTCGATTTCAGCGGCGAGGTGGGCGAACTCGGATTTGTCGCGGGCACCGAAGACGTCGATGATGACCCGAGGCTCAGGATTCCCGCTGGCGCCCTCACGATCAGCAAGCAGCGCTATTCCAGCTTCGTGGGCACAGGTCTCGACCGGATGCTGCGGGAAAGGTCGATACAGCGGATCGTGGTGACCGGATTCATGACCAATTTCTGCTGCGAAGCGACGGCGAGGCATGGGCATGACCTCGACTACTTCGTCGATTTCCCCGTCGACGCGACCGGGTGCCCCGACCTGTCCGAGACGGCAGCGCAGGACACGATCAAGGCAGGCACGTCCGCGACCCTGGCCGCGGGCTTCGCAAGAGTCATGACGACAGCGGAATGGCTGGAAGGATGCTGAGCCCGATGAATGGACATTAGGCATCTCCGGCCCAGTTTTACACTTTGAACGGATGACAGAAAGACAATGATCAAACGCAAACTGGGTCATTCCGGCCTCTCCATCGCTCCCTTAGTCCTGGGCGGCAATGTCTTCGGCTGGAACGTCGACGAACAGACGGGGTTCCGCCTGCTCGATGCCTTCGTCGATCACGGCTTCAACGCCATCGATACGGCCGATGTTTATTCCAACTGGGCGCCCGGCAATTCCAGGGCGAATCCGAATCGATGATCGGCCGCTGGCTCAAGGCACGGCCGGGTATGCGCGAGCGGGTGGTGATCTTTACCAAGGTGGGTTCCGATATGGGTGGCGACGGCCGCAAGGGCCTGTCGCGTCGGTGGATCCTCGAGGCCGTCGAGCACTCCCTCTACAGGCTCGGAACTGATGTTATCGACCTCTATTTCGCGCATCAGCCGGATCCCGAGACGCCCCAGGAAGAGACACTCTCGGCCTTCGACAGGCTGCTTCAGGCCGGCAAGATCCGATCGATCGGTGCATCTAATTTCGACGCGGACCAGATGCAGGCGGCCTTTGCCCTCGCCGTAGACAGCTTGCCTCGCTACACGGTCCTCCAGCCCGAATACAATCTGCACGACCGTTCGGGCTTTGAAGGGCCGATGCAGGAACTGTGCGTGCAGGAAGGCATCGCCGCGGTCACCTATTTCAGCCTCGCCTCCGGCTTTCTTTCTGGAAAGTATCGCAACAGAGCGGACCTATCGCGATCGGTCCGTGGGGAGGATGTCGAGAAATATCTTACGCCCCGCGGTTTCGCCCTTCTCGACGCTCTTCAAGCGGTGGCGGATAGGTACGAAGCAAGCCTCAGCGAGATCGCGCTCGCATGGCTGATGGCTCTGCCGGCGGTGGTTGCACCTATCGCCTCGGCAACGAAGACCGAGCAGGTCGACAGTTTCGCCCGGACCGCCGCGCTGCGGTTGACTTCCGAGGATCTTACGCAACTCGCCGTCTGATGCGCCAATCGCACCTGGCGAGAATTAGTCCAACCAGAAGGGAAAGGATGCACGTTCCTTTCGATAGCCTAAAAAATAGGCTCCACCACCAAACAAGGGAGGATAGAGACCGCTAGTCCGACAATGCTACCAGGGCAATTTATCGATCAGCCTGTTAGCAAGCTGTGATCAGAAGGCCATCGCGTGGAGCATAAGAATGAGCGACTTGGAACTCTGCTATTTGCCGGCCACCGAAGCCCTCGCGGCCTTTCGAAACGGAAGTTTGTCACCGGTCGAGCTTCTGAACGCACAGTTGGCGCGCATTGCTGAGATCGGCTCCGACATTAACGCATTTTCATTCCTCTATGCGGACGACGCGATTGCTGCGGCAAGAGAGGCTGAGCGGCGATACCGCAGCGGCGAACAGGTGCGGCCACTGGAGGGTATTCCGGTGGCCATCAAAGATGAGAGCCTCATTGCTGGCAAGATCACGACATTTGGTTCGTTGATCTTCAAAGAGGAGGTCGCTTCTGTAACATCGCCGGTGAACGAGCATCTGATCAATGCCGGGGCGGTCATCATGGGCCGAACCACAACGCCCGAGTTTTCATGCGCCGGCTTTACCCATTCGCGCCTGTGGGGCGTTACACGCAATCCCTGGAACCGTGAATTCACCACCGGCGGCTCCTCCGGCGGTTCCGCGGCGGCTCTGGCAGCGGGGTTCACGACGCTCGCTTCCGGTTCAGACATCGGTGGGTCTATTCGCATTCCTGCGTCGGCTTGCGGATTGGTCGGCTACAAGCCGCCATATGGCCGGAATGCCGATCTCGCTCCCTTCGGCTTCGATTTTTACAACCATCCCGGTCCGCTTGCTCGCAACGTTGCCGACTGCATCCTCATGCAAAACGTTATGAGTGGGCCTCACCCCCTCGACGTGGTCTCTTTGCGGCCGAAAATCGAAATAGCGCACCAACCTGCAAACCTGAAATCGAAGCGGATCGCCTACTCTATCGATCTCGGCTTCAAACAAGTGAGCGAGGATGTGCGGAAGAACACTCTAGAGGCAATTGACCGTCTCAGAGACATGGGCGCCGAAGTCGTCGAAGTCGATCTCGGCTGGAGCCTGAGCGCGGAGGACGCGGCGCGAGATTATCTCGCGTCAATCTTTGGGACATGGGTCGCGCAATATCTCGACACGCATGGCGACGAGCTAAGCGGCTATACCCGCTCCTTCGCTCAAAGTGCTCGTGTTAAGGGAATGAGAGAGTACCTGAGATCTCTCGAGCTCGCCGGCGAGATGTACGGGACTTTTGGCCCGATGATGGAGAACTTTGACGCCTTCATTTGCCCAACCCTGGCGCTCCCAGCCGTCAGCGCGGATTTCGAGCCTTCGGGCGGACTTCAGATCAACGGTCAGGATGTCGAGCCGATGCTCGGCTGGTTGATGACCCATCCCTTCAACACGCTCAGCCGTTGCCCGGTCGTCAGCGTACCCTCGGGACGCGCTCCAAGCGGAGTGCCTACCGGAATTCAGATCGTTGGCAAGACCTATTGCGATCAGGAAGCATTGAGCATCGCGCTCGCCTATGAAGCCGAAATTGGAGCATGGTACGGGAGCAACGAGCGGCGTCCGATGTTGGGCTAGACGTATTTCTGGTTGTGCTAGCTGCGCGGCTCTGCTGGGACCGACCAAAGCTGTTCGTAGCGATGCCATTTCCAGGCTTTGTTTACTACACGGCCGAGCTGGTGCAGTATCGCAATGCTAGAGCTTCTTTCACGCATGCGCTTGACCGGGTTTATCAAAGTGTAACTGGAGGTACGCAGGACGTGTATTTTGAGACCACCTTCCATGACGCGGTGGAACAAGAAACGTCCTTGCCGGGCTGGCGGCAAGAGTACCGACAAGTATCCACCGGCGGCTATGACGGTCGAACGGCTGCCATTCTGCTCCCCGGTGTGGAGATCTTGCGCGAGACCATCAGTGTCGGCACGGAACAAGCGTTTTCCGCGCCCGAAGGAAGCGTGATCTTCTATTACTACCCCAAACTCGACGAAAGTGAGTTGGCTCGCGGCGAGAAAGCGCTCGGCGTCTCGGGCTTCGCTCTAAATTGGACCAATCGCATCGGCTTCATGGATGCTGGTAGTGATTTGCTGATGCTCGTTCTCAGGCGCGACGCCATATGCGATGAATACCACAGTAGCAAAGCGCACCTTGTCGAAGCTCCATTAGAACATGCGGCATTTCTCGCAGATTGGCTGTTATCGCTGCTCAAAGCCGCGAGTCAACAATCATGTCCTTACGCCAAGGAAAATGTCGATGACGTGCTCGCGGACGTCATTACGGATCGTTTCGAGTTTCTTTTCCAGAAAAGCGTCGTTCGCGAAACACCGCAAATAGCTGAGGCCGAAAAAATCTATAAGAGAATTCGTGATAGGATTTTCGATGCGCCGGACAGGCCGCACACGGTAAGATCGCTATCGCGTGACCTCGGTGTATCGGCCTTCAATCTCAGGGCTTCCTGTCAAAGTTTCTCGCAGATACCTCTCGACAAAATGCTGACCTTGCTTCGCCTTAACGGCGCGCGTCGCGACTTGCTGCACGCCCGTTGCGCGCCGCGGAAGGTTTCCGACATCGCCATGGACTGGGGCTTCTTTCACTGGAGCCGCTTTGCGTTGCGTTATAGGTCGCTTTTCGGCGAGACGCCGTCTGAAACGCTGAGGGGTTAGAATTGCCGGGTACCCGCCACTACCGAGCTTGCTCTGTCCTCGCCATGCATTGGCACGAGACATCTCCGCGTGGCGAGTACGCCTGATTTGAGGGATCAGAGGGAGACGCTCACGTCCCCCAGCCTACGATCCCCTTGACCTCCATAAAGTCGCGGATTCCCCAATGGCTGTACTCGCGGCCATTCCCGGACTGTTTGTATCCACCGAACGGCGCATGTGTATCCCACGGCGCGTAGTTGACGTAGACGGACCCGGCCCGCAGTTTCCGTGCGACAGCTCTCGCCCTCTCCAGATCGCCGCCCTGTACATAGGCGGCAAGACCATAGATCGAGTCGTTTGCGATCCGTACCGCGTCCGCCTCCGTATCATAGGGAATGATCGAAAGGACCGGGCCAAAGATTTCCTCTCGGGCAATCGTCATCTCCGGCGTCACACCACCAAAGATCGTTGGCTTTGCGTAATAGCCGACATCCAGCCCCTCCGGCCTACCCAGTCCGCCTGCAACCAGAATAGCGCCTTCTTCGATGCCGACACCAATCAACCCCTGAATCTTGTCGAATTGCTGCTGGCTGATCACCGGCCCCATATCGGTATTTTCAGACAGGGGATCTCCGACGCGCGTGGCGGCCGCGGCTCGTTTCGCGATCTCAAGCGCCTCGGCATGGCGCTCGGCCGGGACAAGAAGGCGAGTCGGCGCGTCGCAGGATTGGCCCGAATTGCTGAAACATGCTTCGACGCCCTTGATGACCGCATCTTCCAGGTCAGCGTCAGTCAACACGATATTGGCCGACTTTCCGCCCAGTTCCTGAGCCACTCGCTTGACCGTCTCCGCAGCCGTCTTGGCGACAATGATGCCCGCGCGGGTCGATCCCGTGAAGGACACCATGTCGACCCGAGGATGACCGGCGAGATACTGTCCGACGACAGGGCCAGTGCCATTGATCAGGTTGAAGACACCTTTGGGTACTCCGGCTCTTTCAAGCACTTCCGCGAAGATGAGCGCACTGAGAGGCGCCAACTCGGACGGCTTCAGCACGACTGTGCAACCCGCTGCGAGAGCCGGCGCGACTTTGCAAACGATTTGGTTTAGCGGCCAATTCCATGGCGTGATGAGCGCGCAAACGCCGATAGGCTCCCAAGTGATCATCGAGCTTCCGTTGTGCTCGTCGAAGCTGAATGCCTCAAGAGCCGCGATTGTCGACTCCAAATGAATCTGCCCCGCCCAGGCTTGCGCCCCGCGGGAAAATTTCAAAGGTGCACCGAGTTCGGTGCTGACGGCCTGCGCGATATCTTCGAAGCGATCATTGTAGCATCGTAGAACATTGCGCAGGAGTTCCAACCTCTCGCTCTTGCTTGTCTGCGAGAAAGTCGGGAAGGCCTCGAAGGCCGCTTGCACGGCCAAGTCGGCGTCTTCGGTGGTGGCGACCGCGATCTGCATAAACGGACGTTCGTTTGCGGGATTGATCACGTCCATTCGGTCTGCGCCGCTCGGCATGACCCATCGTCCGTCGATATAGAATTTCAGTGCGTTATCGGACTGCATGCTTGCTCCAGTAACATTGTTGTTCGTTGCAGCCACTGCCTCAACGGCGGATGGCATCCTCATAGCCGGAAAGAACGCCGACAACGTTCACGCCGATGTCTTCGACGGCATAGCCGCCCTCCAGAACGAACAGGGTTTTCGTCCCAAGGCCGGCCAGGTGGGCGCCAATAAGAGGAAAATGGCTGTGCGACAGTCGGAAGCGACTGATCGGATCGCCCTCGAAGGTGTCAACGCCAAGGGAGATGACGACTACGTCAGGGCCACGCTGCCGAATGCTACCAAGCGCGAATTCTAGTGCCCTCTCCCATTGCATCCAGTCGGTGCCATCTGGGAGCGGTATGTTGAGGTTGAACCCTTCTCCGCTGCCGGAACCGCGTTCGTCCGCATAGCCAGCGAAGAACGGATAATCATTGCGGGGATCGGCGTGAAGGCTGATAACCTGAACGTCACCGCGCTCGTAGAAGATCTCTTGTGTGCCGTTTCCGTGGTGATAGTCGATGTCGAGGATTGTCACACGCGAAGCGCCAGCGTCCAGCAGGCGTTGCGCGGCGATGGCGGCATTGTTGAGGAAACAGTAGCCGCCATTGAAATCGGTTCCGGCGTGATGGCCGGGGGGACGGCAAAGGGCAAAACAAGCCTGTTCTCCCTCGATGATCAAATCCGCTGCAGTGAGGGCACTGTCGTGCGAAGCCTTGACGGCTTCCCAGGTGCCTTCGACAAAGCCCGTACTGGCATCGATCGAATATAGTCCAAGCAACGCGTCGATTGAGTCGGGCGCAACATCCTTATACCTGCCTCTCGCGGGCCAAGCGTAGGGAAGAGCTGTACCCGTGCGTCCGGCTTCCCGCCAAAACCGCCACGCCGACGCCAGAAAATCGACATACGCAGTCGAGTGGATCCGTTTGGCGGTCTCAAGGGATTGCGGCCGGGGGGCGAGGACGGGTCCGAGGCCCACCTCCTCGATCCGGCTCAATATGAACGTTGCGCGCGAGGTATTCTCATGACCTTCAACAACAGCGCCGTTGTAAAATTCGAACTGGCCCTGGTGTTCCTGTTGCCGCGGCGAGAAAATCGTTTTCATCGAGCATTACCCACGTTTCAAAGATCCGGACGGATCTGAGATTAAGAATTCAGTTGATCTTCGTTCGCTGATTGACGGCGTAGATGCAGATGACAAGTGCCACGGAGATCACGAAGAACACGGCTGCTATCGCATTCACCTCGGGTGTAATTGTGCGACGGACCTGGCCCAGCATGTAGGTCGGCAGCGTATCCTGGCCGGCAGTCTTTACGAATTCGGTGATCACGACGTCATCCAGCGAAGTGACAAAGGCGAGGATAAAGCCCGCGAGTACGCCTGGAAAAAGCAGGGGCATCGTGACGAAGCGAAACGCGTTCCAAGGCGATGCGTAGAGGTCGCCTGCAGCACGCTCCAAACTGATGTCCATCGTTTGGAGACGAGCGCGGATCGGAAGATAGGCGAACGGCACGCAGAATGCCGTGTGCGCTACGATCAGATATGCCAGGCCAGTATAGCCGGTCCAGCCTCGAAACGTCGCGCTCACAACCAGGAGCGCCACGGCGGTTACAATCTCTGGCACCATCAACGGGACCGAGATTATGCCGTAGGTGAACGTCCACCCTCGAAACTTTGGTCCCCGCGTCATCGCCAATGCAGCCAGCGTGGCCACCGCTGTCGCCAGGACGGCGGATATGGCGGCAAGTTTCAGAGACAGGATAGAAGCCGCGATGACTTGTTGATTGTTTGCGGCGCTTTGAAACCACCGAAGCGAGAAGCCTCCCCATTTCGCAACGCTGGTTCCCGCGTTGAAAGCAAGAACGAGAGCCACGGCCAATGGTGCGTACAGAAAGATGAACGCGGTGACGGCCACGGCACTGAAGCCACGCTGATGGGTTACGGGGAAATTCTTAGCCATGTTCGTGTCCGTGGGTGTCGCCATGACGGACATAGACGAGCAGCGCCACCATCACGATGCCCATAAGGGTCAGCGAAAGAGCGGAGCCGAACGGCCAGTCCCGACCCTGGCCGAACTGCAATTCGATATAGTTGCCGATCATGAGTTTTCTTCCGCCACCGAGCAGGATGGGGGTGACATAGGTACCGATTGCAGGGATGAAAACGAGAATGGAGCCGGCAATGATGCCGGGCTGGGCAAGTGGCACGATGATTTCCCAAAGCACCTTGAATGGACGGGCGTAAAGGTCGGACGCTGCCTCGAGCAGGTTTCGATCCAGCCGTTCCAGACTTGCATAAACAGGCAGGATCATCAGAGGAAGGTAGACATAGACCAGGCCGAGGCAAATCGCGAAATTCGTGAACAGCATCTGGATCGGTTCAGAGATCAATCCTGCTTTGAGCAGAAGGGTATTGATGATTCCTTCGTTCCGGATGAGATCTTGTATGGCGAAGGTGCGGATAAGGAGATTTGTCCAGAAGGGAACGGTGACAAGTAAAAGCCAGACTTCCTGGTTGAGCGGATTGCGGGTCGCGATGAAATAAGCTGTAGGAAATCCTACGAGCAGGCACAGAAAAGTGGTCGCCAGCGACAGGAGAAGCGAGCGCAGCAGAATCTCGAGGTTCGTCCCAGACAGCGTCAGCGTGTCATCGAAAAGATCACGGTCGAAGAGCACGCGCGTCCAGGCCTCGAAAGATGGCGTAAAACTCACGCCGCCTGTCGGACCAGGAGTCAGGAATGAGTAAATCACGATGACCAGAAGCGGTGCGATCGCACCGATAATGACGACCAACATCGCAGGACTAATCAAAAGCCATCGCCTTCGGCACTCTGTTTTCAACCGTACGGATTCGAGGCTAGCCATCTCTACGTCTCCTCAGCCGGGCAACACCTGTGCCGTGTTCGGTGTGAACTTCACCGAGACCAAATCCCCGATGGCAATGGACGGATTTTCGTCCGGCGTGTTGTACTTGCGGACCAACAGAAGACCCGAGCCATTAGTCAGTTCGACAGTGTATTGCGTCTCGGGACCGCAGAAACTTACCGTCTTCACCGACCCGGTAAGTTGGCTGGCCGGTTCTTGGGACAATGGGAGAATTCGCAAATGCTCGGGCCGGACGACGATGTTTACCAGGGCACCGTGGCCGACCGTGTCCTTCATCGGAATGGCGACGGCGCCGATCCCCTGAAGATCGATCATCGTCCCGCGATGGTCTGTGCTGAGCCCTCTTCCCTGGAGGAAGTTCGTTTCACCGACAAAATTCGCCACGAAACGATTTGCCGGCCTGTTGTAGACTTCGTGCGAGGTTCCGACCTGCATTATTTCACCTGAGGACAGCACCGCGACACGATCAGACATCGTCAAGGCCTCCTCCTGATCATGGGTTACGAAGATGAAGGTGATGCCCGTCGCGGCCTGGAGCGCTTTGAGCTCCATCTGCATTTCCTTGCGAAGCTTGTAATCCAATGCCGAAAGCGACTCGTCGAGAAGCAAAACCTTAGGCTCGGATGCGAGCGCGCGCGCCAGCGCGACGCGCTGCTGTTGACCGCCCGATATCTGTCCCGTGCGCCGACCGGACAGATTTTCCAGTCGCACCAGTTTCAACATTTCATCAACGCGGGCAGCGATTTCATGGCGCGGCCGTTTGAGCATTCGCAGGCCAAAGCCGATATTCTCCGCCACCGTCATGTGTGGGAAAAGCGCGTAATTCTGGAAGACGGTGTTGATGGGACGTTGGAACGGCGGTACCGACGCAATATCCTTGCCATCGAGAAGGATGGTGCCGGTTGTGGGATATTCGAAGCCGCCTATCAGTCGCAAAAGAGTGGTTTTTCCGCAACCCGACGGGCCGAGCAACGTGAAAAACTCTTTCTTGAAGATGTCAAGCGTGGTGCTCTTGACCGCTGCGACGACGCCATCCCCAGAACCATAGGTCTTGGTTACCTTGTTCAGTCGAATAGCGACCCCCGGTGTAAACTCACCTGTCATATTGTCCTCAACATAAATCGCGCAGCGAGTGTCGATGGAGCGGATAGAACAAGCGCGCTGACGTCGAAGCGAGTGAACGAAATCGGTAGCGGGCCGCCATGCTCGCTGACCTACTTCTGGACGTCCTGCCAGATGCGACTGTAGAGCTGCGAGATCTTCGGATCGCAAAGCGTCAGAAGCTCACCCTTTGATTTCATATCGTCGGGAATGACGAGTTCCGGCGCACCCTTCATATCGTCGGAGTAGTATTTCTCGGCGCCAATAATGGCCGCTCCATATTTAGCATAGACCGAATTCAACGCTGCGTTTTCGGGCGCCATGATGAAGTTTTGAAAAAGCTTGGCGTTCTCCAGATTTGGAGCATCCTTCAGGACCACCACATTGTCAGAGCCATAGGTGAAGCCTTCTCTGGGAAGGCCATAGGCGATGCTGTGGTTTTCAGTACGCCGCTTCAACGCGGAACCACTCCAGTCGAGGGACGCCGAGACATCTCCGGTAGCCATTCTCTGTATGCCGGCATAGTCGATTGACAGCCAGCTCTTCTTGGCTTCGACCAGGCGGTCACGGACCTTGGTGAGCAAAGCCTTGTCGCTTGTGCACCAGGTTCCACCTTCGAACTTGATCGCGGCGAACATGATATCGTTCATCTCGGGAACGATATTGATCTTTCCCTTCAGTTCGTCCGGCGGATCCAGAATCACCTTCCAGGTATTTATGTCGCCTTTGAAGGCTGAGGTATTGACGCTTATGCCGCTCGTATACCAAAGCCACGGCACGGAATATTTTCGGCCTGGGTCGAAAGCGGGATCCCGCCACGTCTCTTCGAGGTTCTTGGCATTTTCCATCTGCCCTGGGTTTGTTTCGGCAAGCAGCCCTTCTTGAATATAGGTGGGGATGAAGCTTTGCGACGGAACCACGACGTCAAATCCGGAGGCGCCTTGGCGCACTTTCGCAAGTGCCGTGTCGTTGGAATCGAAATCCGTCAACGTCACGTGGACGTTGTATGTCTTCGAGAATTTTTCAATCAGCTCGGGGCTGGTGTATTCGCCCCAGTTGTAGATGTTGAGATTGCCTTCAGCCAGGGCGACGGTGGCGCTCAGGCCAAGAATTAATGCGGCGGATGTGACGGTGAATCTCATTTTCCCCTCGCTTGTTCTCTGGCTGGATAATCCAGTATTCCGACATTTCGAAACCTGCAGACTTCCCCAGAATGCTCAGTTCCGGCTGCAAAATTGCGCAGGCTGCTTGCCTCTCGTCTAGCCATCCCCTCTGCTCAAAAGAGAGGCAGCCAACGGGTCATGCCGGCCGCCAAAGTTTCTCGCGGATCAGGTCTTGTGCGGTGGCTTCAATGCCGTTGCGAAGGGCATCGGTCATCATGTCGACTTGCGAGCGGCTGATGGTAAGCGGCGGGGACATGACGCACATGTTGATGAGAGGCCTGACAAGCAGGCCATTCTCCTGGCAATGAAAGTCGATCCGCTTACCGACAGTCAAATCGAGATCGAGAGGATTCTCGGCCTTAGCGTCGGCAACACATTCAATCCCCGCCATAAGGCCGGCACCGCGAACCTCGCCGACGAGCGGGAGTTCCTCCAGCGTTCGCAACTGCTCCTGAAAATAGGGACCGATTTCACGCGCGTGCTCGAGGAGGCCGTCTTCCAGCAACTCGATATTGCGGATTGCCACCGCGCAGCCGATGGGGTGGCTGGAATAGGTCAGACCATGCACGAAATTGGCGTTGGGATGGTTTGAGCGGCGAAGTTCGGCGAACAAACGCTCCGAGACCATGACGCCACCGAGGGGAAAATATCCAGAGGTGACGCCCTTCGCGAAGGTTATCAAGTCTGGCTGGATGCCGAACACATCCTCCGATGCGAAAATGTGGCCGAGCCGTCCGAAGGCGGTGACGACCTCGTCGGCGATAAAGAGGATGTCATTTTCTGCGCAGAGCGCGCGCATGCGCTTGAGATAGTTCGGCGGCGACATCAAGACTCCGCCGCTTGCCTGAATCGGTTCGGCAACAAAAGCGGCGATTCGCCCAGCCCCCTCATGCGCAATGAGCGAGCGAAACTCATCGACGAGGAAATCTTCAAAGGTCTCCACTGACAGGTTGGCCGGTCTGTGGAAGGGATTGGGGCAAGTCAACTTTCTTACGAGTTCGCTTGCGCCATCCATCCAGTCGTGATCCCGTGGGCGGCCGTTCAGCGATGCGGTCAGGTAGGTCGAGCCATGGTAGCTTCCTTGACGGGAGACCAGCAATTTCTTCTGCGGCTGTCCGCGTACGTTGTTGTAGAACTGCACGAGCCGTATGGCTGTTTCGACCGCGGAAGAACCGCCTGTTGTAAGAAACACATGGTTGAGATCGCTCGGTGCCCGCTCCGCAAGCATCTGCGCAAGCTTCTCCGCGGGCGCATTGCTTGTATACCATGGTGTCGAGTAGGTCAGGGACATCGCCTGGTCGTGCAATGTATCGGCCAGGGCCTGGTTGCGATGCCCGACGTTGATGCACCACATGCCTGCCGGTCCGTCGATCAGTTTTCTGCCGCTCTGGTCAAAGACGAAGACATCTTCGGAAGACGTGATGAGCTCGCGAGCTTCAGCCCCAATACTTCCGGCTACCGGGGCGGCCTGAATCAGATGAAACCGGTCCTTACGGAGAGCATCGGACTCCAGTTGCGAGAGAGCTGGTTCAACCATAAGAATTCTCCACGTCTTTAATGCTAAGCTGCAGGATAATCGAGCATGAAAGACGATGTAGCTCTAGCCACCGCGTAGGGTGAGATTGCCTAAATAATGGACATTATCCTCTTGGCCGACGCGAAGCGTTTCGCCGGGAGCCGAACCTTTTGGGACACGCGCGGGTAGCTTTAAAGCTGCCAAAGTGGGCACTTCCAACGGTTTCGAGAAAGGCTGGCCCCGCCACAGATGTCGTAGCTGGTGGGCGATTGCGTCGAATTTGTCAAACCGCGCGCAATTGATTGCCGCAGGCGGGCGCCTCGGCGCCTCCGGTATTCTCCTCAGAGTCCAAAGCCGCCATTGCTTGCTAGCTCGGCAGATATTCCGCGCTCCATGTCTCGCTGACCGTCCCGCAAGCAATCAGCCTTTCGATCTCAGCCTCGCTATGGTTTAGGGATTTCAGGACGGTGCGTGTGGACGTTCCGTACTTCTCGGCCGGCGCGACGGCCGTGACCTTGCCGACCGTCGGACGAATGGCAAAGGGATCGAGCTGGGTGACGGTGTGCCCGCTCGGATGGTTGGGGAAGATCGAGAAGGAATAGCTGCCACGATCAATTCCTGGCGTACCGTCGGCAATGCGGGCACTCCGGCTCCGGATCGTTTCGATATTCTCGCAGATCGATACGCCGATATCCGCTTCGTGTAGCCGTTGCCGCCAGGTCTCCGCGGACGCGGTCATGAAAACCCGTGCGAGATGGGCCTCGCGATCCGATGCTGCCATCTCTAGTATTCCCCTCATACCCTCGACCTTGTCGAAGCGCGGCAGGTCGGTTTCTGAAGCGCATAGCAACAGATGATCGCCTGAGGACGTTTCGTAGAGCCGCGACAAGGCATCATACCCCTTGGTTTCGCGGCCAGACGGCTCGTCGAAGGGGCCGCGCCCGGCATAGTCGTAGCAGAACGGTATCTGCGCGAGCCCGGTCAGCGCCGAAAGCGACGTGCGCGGACGGCCCGCGATCCCTGTTCTCGATTTCTGGTAGAGTGCCGTGGCAATGCCGAGCGCCGCGCCGAAGCCGCACATGACATCGATGGTGCCCACATGGGCATGCTCCTCCGGCGTTTCCATCGATCCGCCGAACCGCAGCATGATGCCGGTTGCCGATTGCACCAGGTCGTCATAGCCGAGATAGTCGGTGCGCGGGCCGGTGCGCACGCCGCCGAAGCAATCGAGCTGGCAGAAGATCACCTTCGGATTGAGCGTCTTAAGGCTTTCGGCATCGAGTCCCATCGTCTTGACCTGGCGGTCGGTGGCGTTCCAGACCACGACGTCCACAGAGCGCACCAGTTCCTCGAACACGACACGGCCATCGGGCGAACCGATATTCAGCAGCACGGACTGCTTGCCGCGCATGTGCGACATGCCGAAGATCACGGTGTTCCAGCAGTCGTAGAGCGGCTTGGCAGGATCGATCTTGATCACCTGCGCACCGAAGCGGGCGAGATAGGCGACCGAGTGCGGGCCGGCGATCACATTGCAGAGATCGAGCACCCTGACCCCGTCCAACCAGCCACCGGGGGCGTCAGTCGCGGGAACTGGTAAGGAAGGGCGCTCCATGTCCGCAAGCATCGCCAAGGCATCCTTGGCCGTTCCCCAACGCCGTGGGCGCGGCGTCAACATGGCTTCGGCGCTCTCTTGCAGCCAGGCCATCGGCCCCGGCTGGGTCATACGGCCGAGGACCGGATCGTCCACCTGGATCATCAGGCCGGCAGCCCTGGCGTGATCGTCGGCGATCCATTCCTTCAGCCAGCGCTGCGGTGCGCCCGGAAACAGGCCATCCCCGAAGATACGTTCCCATTCGGCCGCCGTCTTCGTGAGGAAAACTTCCTTCATGCGGGCCGCGATCTTGTCGGCCCAGAATTTCGGGAGTGGATAGACGCCAAGGGAGACGTCGGACGACCATTGCGAGACCGGCAGATAGGTGTCTTCCTCCTCACGCAGCCCTTCAGCGACCAGTTCGTCATATAGACCGAGCGTTTGCAGGCAGCGCTTTGCATGGTTTTTGTGGCTGGGGCAGACGACGTAGAACATCCGCCCATCGGCGCACATATAGCTGCGATAGAAGGGATCGAGGAACTCCTGAAGGTCTTCATAGGACATATCCATCGCCAGACCTTCCCTGCGCCGCCGTTCGATCTCCCGCTCGCGCTGGGTCTGGTAGCGCACCGGATAGTCGTCGATCAGGATCGAGTTGTAGGACAGGCCCTCCATGACGGCGCTTGCCAGCGGCACCTCGATATTATCGCCGTGCCCGGTGCGCTCGCGCGCCTGAAGCGCCAGCACCGTTGCTGACGCCGCAAGCATCGTGCCGTAGGCGGACGAGAGCGGCAGCGGCGAGAAAGAGGGGTTGATGCCCATCAGGACGCGATTGAGACCCATATCCGTGAAGACGCCGGAGGAGGCCGCGATCACTGTCTCAAAGGCCCGCCAATCGCGGCGAAGCTCGTCGTCGGACGCAAAGCCGGGGATCGACAGGGTGATCAGCTCCGGCCGCGCCTTGCGGAGAGCCGCAAAATCGATCCCGAGCCGGGCGAGCACGCCGGGGCGGAAATTCTCAACAACAATATCGGCCTCGGCGACCAGTGCCTTTGCCTGCTCCACCCCCTCCTCCGTCTTGAGGTCGAGGTTGACGATCAGCTTGTTGCGATTGAGGATGGCATTGGCGGGATTGTCCCACAGCGGACCGCTGGGCGGATCGACATGCACGACGGTCGCGCCAAGATCGCCAAGAATCATGGCGACCGCCGGGCCAGCAATATACTGCCCAAAATCAATCACCCGGACGCCTGAAAGCGGAAGCGCGGAACGCGCGATCGATGTCATTGCTACTGTCCTCCCAGAAATCATTTATGTCCGAGCATCGGCGACGATCCAGCCGGCTGCTTTTTCGGCGATCATCAGCGTCGGTGCGTTGGTGTTGCCGCTGGTGATCTTCGGCATGATACCCGCGTCGACAACGCGCAGGCCCTCGATGCCCCGCACTCTGAGACGGCTGTCCACCACCGCCATCGGATCGTCGTCACGGCCCATCTTCGTCGTCCCGACGGGATGAAAAATGGTGTTGGCGATATCGCCCGCCAACCTGGCCAGTTCCTCGTCGCTCTGGAACTGCAAGCCGGGCTTCCATTCCTCAGGCTGGTATTTGGCCAATGCCGGCTGCGACACGATACTGCGCACTTGCCGCAAGCTCTCGGCAGCGATGCGGCGGTCCTCTTCCGTGCTCAGATAGTTCGGCGCAATCGCCGGGGCGTCGGCGGCCTTATCGGAGCGAATGCGCACGCTTCCGACGCTGGTCGGGTTGAGATTGCACACACTCGCGGTGAAGGCGGGTACGTTGTGCAACGGTTCTCCGAAGGAGTCGAGGCTCAGCGGCTGGACGTGATATTCAAGATTAGCGTGCGCCTGGCTGTCGTCCGACCGGGTGAAAGCGCCGAGCTGCGAGGGCGACATGCTCATGGGGCCGCTGCGTTTCAGAACATATTCGAGCCCGATCATCGCCTTGCCGAACAGGCTGCTGGCGAGCGTGTTCAGCGTCTTTGCATTACCGACCTTGAAGACGGCGCGAATCTGCAGATGGTCCTGGAGATTTTCCCCGACACCCGGCAAGTCATGCACGACCTCAATGCCATGGCGCTTCAGCAGTCCGGCGGGGCCGATACCCGACAGTTGCAGTACTTGCGGCGAGCCGATTGCGCCCGCGGACAGGATGACCTCCCGGCGCGCCTGAACCTCTGCCCGCTGCCCCTGCCGTCGGACCACGACCCCGGCGCAACGTTTGCGGCCGGAACCCTCGGTTTCCAGGATCAGCCGTTCGACATGGGATTGCGTCCATATCGTCAGGTTCGGACGGTTTTTAACGGGACGGAGGAAGGCTTTCGACGTGTTCCAGCGCCAACCTGAGCGCTGGTTGACCTCGAAATAGCCGACGCCCTCGTTGTCGCCGCTGTTGAAATCGTCGGAGCGAGGGATACCGGCCTCGACTGCGGCCTCGGCGAAGGATTCGAGAATGTCCCATTTCAGCCGCTGCTTCTCGATCCGCCACTCGCCCCCATGGCCGTGCATGTCGGAGAAACGGCTGTTGCCGCCGGTCTTCGGATCCGCGCCGGCGTCCAGCCGGTAATGATCCTCATGCGCCTTGAAATCCGGCAGGCAGTTCTGCCAGTTCCACGCCGCGTCTCCGGTTTCCGCGGCCCAGCCGTCAAAGTCGCGCGCCTGGCCGCGCATGTAGATCATGCCGTTGATGGAGGAGCAGCCGCCGAGCGTCTTGCCGCGCGGGTAGCGCAGCGACCGACCGTTCAGGCCGGCATCCGGCTCGGTCTTGTACAGCCAGTCGGTGCGCGGATTGCCGATGCAATAAAGATAGCCGACGGGAATATGGATCCACGGATAGTCATCCTTGCGACCGGCTTCCAGCAGCAGAACACGCATCGCCGGATCGCGGCTGAGGCGGTTGGCGAGCAGGCAACCGGCTGAGCCGCCGCCGACAACGATATAATCAAAAGCATCATGGGAAGAGAGGGAAGCGTCCCGCGTCATTGTACTGCCCGCCCGTTCAGACGGAACCACGCATACTCATAAGCTTCGACATCCTGCCGCTGCATGCCAGCCTCCCTGCCTACAGTGTTCAATGCCATAGCGGAGGTTCAGCCGGAAAATCCAATGACAAATGATAGAAGGCATTATAAATGAAACTAATATGCTGCAGTCGGCCGACCTGAGAACATTGAGGGCATTCGTCACCGTCGCACGGGAGGGCAATGTCACCCGCGCCGCGGAGCTATTGCATGTCACCCAACCGGCCGTGACGCTGCAACTGAAACGTCTTGCTGCAGAGACCGGCCTCCTCCTGTTCCAGCGAACCTCCACGGGTTTGGAGCTGACGCAGGAGGGCGCGCTGCTCGCTGCCAAGGCCGAACAGGTGTTGGCGGCGCTGACGGATTTCGGCCAGACGGCCGGACATCTATCGACACGCGTCCGGGGAAAATTGCGGATCGGCACGATCATCGATCCGGAATTCACCCGCTTGGGCGCGTTTCTGAAGGCGCTTATCGAAAGCGGACCGGGCATCGAAACCACGCTGCGTCACGGAATGAGCGGCGATGTTCCGGAGAGGCTAAGGCGAAATGAACTCGATGCCGGTTTCTTTCTCGGCGACCCAAGCGACTACGATCCTTCCGCCGATAGGGCCGGCGAAAACGCCGCGCCGCTGTTTCATGCCCGTGAACTGGCACAATTGACCTATCGCGTCGTCGCTCCGCCAGCGCTTGCCGGTTTCGTGCGCGGCGCCGATTGGCCGCAACTCGCATCGCTTCCCTGGATCGGCACACCACAGGCCTCGGTCCACAATCGATTGCTGTCGCGCTTGTTTGCCGATTTAGGCGTCCGGCAAAATATCGTCGCCCAGGTGGATCAGGAGACGTCCATGGTCGCCATGGTCCGGACAGGGGTGGGATTGAGCCTTTGCCGAGAGTCGATTGCCCTTCATGAACAACAGGCACACGGCCTTGTCATCGCTGAGAATATCAAAATCTCGACGACACTGAGTTTCCTTTGCCTGGAGGCTCGCGTCCAAGATCCGACGATATTGGCAGCCTTGGACGCAATCCGGCGGGCGTGGGGCTGATTTCGTGCGTCCGTGGCCATAAAACTTAATGGAACGCCGCTAATCTCGGACGGAGACGGCTAATGTAGCATGTGCACTTACGACCATGCGAAGGGTCGCCAATTCAAGGCATTCGGGCCAAAGCCATCAATCTGGGCCGCTAACTATGGAAGACGGGGGTCGCCAAAACGACGCCGGCGATCATTACCGCCACGCCGGTAGTTTCCATTATGTTCGGCCATCGGCCATGAACAACAAGGCACCCAATGAGACCGAAAGCCGTTTCCGAGATGATCAGTCCCGCCACCAGCGCCACAGGGAGGCCTGGGGAGAAGATATTCCAGGTCCACACGCCGCACACTATCGCCAGGAAAGTGAATGAGGTACCCCAGAGATAGAGAGTGCAGGCCGCGTCCAACTCGAAAAACCAAGCTGCGGCAGTTGAAGGGATCAGAACCGAAGACCCGAAAACTTGTTACCTCACTATGGCACATTATCTAGGAATCTTAGGAGCCTAGCCGGGCGGGGAATAACGGGAGTGCGGCCGATGGCAAATCGCTGGCGGCAATGACATGGATGTCCGTTCTCGCTGCCGAAGTTCAGGATCGGCGTTCGGCGGACAGTCGTCCACAGCGAGACGAAAATCCCAGACACTGATTAGAAAGATTGTGCGTCGGCCTCGTGGCGACGGTGAAGCGCCTGCGGCGATATTTAAGAGGGGTCAATGCTGCGAATGTGTCGCCGTGAGGACCTTGTCATCTCTAAGCGAACTTCGACGAGCATAAACGCGCACAAAAATTGTTCTTAGCTAATTCTTTCGCTTCCTTGCGATATCGATCTGCAACTTCAATTTCTTTTCCGCTGGTGAACCAATGCCTGAATTGACCGACGATGCCGCAGCCGCTCTCGCCGAAGCGTATCTTAGCGATCCGCAGCGCCATACTTCGCAAGACGTCGTAAGAGCTGACCGCCTTGTCCGGTAGACGGCGACTATCTTGGCAACAATCTCCCGATATGTTTCGACCTCGTCTCAAGAAGAAGCTAAGGCTGAATTTACGTTCGTCCTTGACCCGAGTGGAGAGCCAAACGGGCCGGCGGGTATGAATAAGAAGGACGGCGAGTTGTTCTACTACGCGCGAATAGCACTGGCCTCGGTAGAGCGGCTTTTCGACCTAATTGTCAGTGTGCACGAGGTTCCTGCACGTAATTATGACCCGATGGCGTTCGTGGTTGCTGCAGTGGTTACTGCTCTCGCCCATGAGTATTCTCATGGCCTTTATGGCCATAAGGAAAAAGTGGGGACCAACATTAGCGGGTCCCGCTTTCTCGAGGAACTAGATGCAGACCGTCGTGGCGGCGTGGGCTCGCTTTGCCTTTTTGTTGATCGAGAATTGCGTAGGATGATGGGACATTTCTTCAACCTGAAAGATCCTATGGATTTTTTAGAAGCGGCGATGGTTGGACACTCGCTGCTCGCCTTTTGGCTGGCCGGCGGCCGAGAGGATCTGTACGCCGGGCCGACGATGCGTTGTTTCATGTATTACGACGGTCTGCGGTCTATTGCTCTACGGGAACGTTTTGCTGACTTGAGCCAAATCAATCTTGCCCGGACCAACGCCGATCGGATTGTCGTTAAAATAGCAAAATTCGTCGAGGGAGGTGACCGACTAATCAAGATTCGCGAGGATCACCTTGCAGCCGAGACGGAATATAAGAAGACTTTCAAAGAAAATCTGTACAAGCGCACCGACGAAACCGTTGCGGCATCGCCGTTTTGGATTGCATTTTCTGGTCGCAGTCAAGCGACGTGGGATGACGACAATGAACGTCACGGAATCGTTATTCGGCAACCCACACCACGGGAGTTACGCGCAGATGGTGTTAAAGTCCCGTTTAAGGCGTCACTCCTCGAAACAATCTGTCGCCTGGTATGCCGCTGGAGGTAAATGGCATCCGGCAACCGCAATAGAGATGACTATCAGCCAAGTGTAGCAGAACGCATCAGGCGCCGCGCCGGAATATGCCTGAAGAGAGTTCCCGCAGTGTCTGCCTTTCAGCAAAGTATCTTTGAACTCCATCACGCGCGCGGGAGCATTGTCCACACTGGGGAACTTGGCCAAGCAGAATGCGCGCAGGCAGCTTGCACGATGCTTCTGCAACCTGGTTGCTCGTATCTCGACCGGCCGGCTGCCGTCCAACAATCCCATCCGCAACCTGCTCGGATTGGTCTTTTCGGGCTCGATGATGCTTGCTATATTGGACCGTGAAGAATTGGAGTAAACATGGCAAAAGTCGTCGTCAAAAAGCTTGGTGGCCCAAACTCCGGAGTGCGTGGCAACGCGGTGACGGAGAAGCGAGTTCGCGATTCGAGCAGCGGGCAGTTCGTCACTGTGCGCACGATTGACGCGAAAAGCCAAACATTTGGACAAGACATCACCTACGTCTTCAGCAAGAATGTGGCCAAGGCTCGCCGTGATAACAAAGCTGTGACAGGCGTCGTCGACCGTGCTCCTGCAAAAGCTTGAGCAGCCTGTCTTTCTGATCGTTGCAGGACCCAACGGATCCGGTAAGAGTAGCGTCTATGCAAATGCAGATCTTGAGTTGGAAGGGCGGTCCGTATGGATTGTCAATCCTGATCTTCTAGCAGCCCGGATCAGTGAAGTAGAAAAGAAACCACTCTCCGAAGCCAATTTGATTGCAGTTCAACGCATCGAGGCCTGGATCCATTCATCCATAGCCGTCCATAAAACAATTGGCGTCGAGACCGTGTTATCTACAGATAAATATCGACGTCTTGTGGAAGCCGCTGAGGCCTTGGGATTTGCTGTATGGCTTTTCTACACCGTTTTGGACAGTCCGGAACGATCGATCGAGCGCATCAAGCTACGCGTCGCGAAGGGTGGACATGACGTTCCCGCCGATAAGGTACGTGCTCGCTACGCAAGATCTCTCGATCAACTCCCTTGGTTTCTTGAACGTGCTGACAGAGCCTGGATTTGGGACAACAGCGGTGCAAAGCCCAAACTGATCGGTGAAAAGCAGGATGGTGTAATTGGTCTTGATGAGAATGCTCTCGCCGTCGTCGCGTCCGCTGTGAAATCTATCGCGACAGAGTGACGGAAGCTATTCCGGCGCTTTAATTTTCGTCACCCTTCAAGCGCCCCACCTTTAGGCGGAGCTCTTGAAAGGAATCGAACCGCTACACCCCTGGCGCGATTTGCTATGCTACCGTTCAGCCGGTCTTATTGCGTTGTAAGCTGCTATTATGGAAGTGGTTGTCGCTCTCCCAAGCTTGCTCCACGCGTTTGTGAAATTTTCTCAGCAGTTCTTCCGATTCTCCAGCCGAATAGCCGACGGCTTGTCATTGCCGGGCAGCCGGACGGGGCACAACAGTTGGTCGCCTCGACCTGCTGCGGTGAAGGCTCGCGTCGATGCGATCGGCGGTCAGATCACTCCGAAGCAATCTCGGGACGCGTTCCTCCGCTCGGGCGATGAAGCCGGCATCGCTGCTCCGACTGTCGTTCCGCGATGAAGTTGATGCACGGCTTGGTCAAGCTGCATGGACGGTGATCACACAGGTGCTGCAGGCGTGAGTGCTGGTCCCTATCCCACCCGGGGGCAATGGCGCGGCTTGAACGGCGGTCTCCCTTAGTTCCATGGCGGGAGGCGCCCTGGAGAAGGGCGCCTCGGATGATGTATTCTACTCGACTTTGAACTCAGACGTCTCTCCTGCGAACGTGCAGGTCGCGGTCCAATCCATTGCGAAGATTCCGCCCTTAGGCGTTGCGCTGATATCGTACTTCTTGCCTTCCTTCGGGTGCTTATCGGAAGGGAATTTGCCGCAGGCAAACTCCTTCTCACCGCCACTTCCGGTTCCACCCTCGAGCAAATTAACACTTTCGTGAGCGGGCTTAACAGAGACGTCTTTCCAATCAGACATGGTTCTTACCTCCATTTGTGGTTATCTACTGCGTGAATGCTACTTCCTGGCTCCGCCGGGCCGGCCCGGCGGAGAGCTATTTTCCGTTGCGCGCTTCGACCCAGGACTTATCCGTCGGCGGGGGCAAGGGACCCGAGGGCTTTCCTGTTTGGCCCCAGGCAGTCAGCTTTGGAAAGCTTCGGCCAATGAGTGCTTTGTAGGACTCGACAAAACTCAACCCGCCGGCGCCAGGAGCTGCCGAAAGGCAGGCATACACGTAGACGCGGCCAGAATAGCCGTCAGGGAAGACCGTCAGGTTGGTGTTCAGATCACGGGCAGTCAGGTAAAAGTCATCTCCCTTGCTACCGATGACGGGCTGGCCTTCATCGCCGAAGGCCGCGCCATGGGCCACGATGAAAAGATCTTCCGTCGCGTGGAGGTCAGGAATGCCCTTGTCGAATACTTTGTACCATTCGCCAAAGACGTGGTGATTGCCCTTGGCGGCATTGCGGGCTATGTCTTCGACCATTGTATCGTCGGTGCAGGCTGCGATAATCATCGGTATCTCCATAGAGTTGGACGTTGGTGGGCTTTCGATCAGACGAAGATGCGCAGATAGAAGGGCTGCTCGTCCGGCGGGCCGAAAGAGCCGAAAACCTTCGTGATGATTGACTGCGTTAGTTTGTTCGACAGGTTCAGCGACGCCGCAACCAAGGTCGACGTGATGCTAAAATTCCCTAAATCGGGACCGTCGGTCACATTCAGGCATGTCAGACTTAGGTGGATATTAGAAGCGTTGGTCTGATCCAGGAGCAGGAAATTGAATGCGGTCGGCTCCCCGTATGTGCTCAGGTAGTATGCGATCGGCTTTGCCAGGTCGGCAAGGGAGCGACCTCCGCTCGCGCCGTCGAGGCAGATCGACGCAAGTGCGCCCGGCAAATCGCTAAGTGGCATTGTGCGGCTCAACGTCTGCGATGTTATCGCACTTCCCACCTGAGTCGGGATCATCTGCACCGCATTCTGCCAGGTACGCGGATCCAGGTTGCGTGACGGATCTTGCAACAGTTTCTGGATCAGGGCAGAGCAAATTCTCTCTGCTTCGAGGGGAGTGTTGCTCTTGGGTCCGACGACTGTGAAAAGACCCGCAACTGTTTTCGCAAATGGGTTCATGTCGGTTCCTTCCGGAACGGCAACGGGCACCGCCGGCCTAGGGCAGCGCGACAGAGACCCCGGTGCAGCGGCGTGATCCGGATTAGCCTGTCGCGTTGCGTGGAGCAGGTGAGTTTTACCCCAAACCGCACCGTTGTCTGGTTAGCTGCATTGCTTGAGATCGAGGTCTGAAACACTCAGACCTGAGGCTTGATGTCGTTCTGCGGAGTTGAGCCGCCGTTGAAGAAGTTCTTGGCCTTCTGGAACTGCTCCGTGGAGTTCTTGTTCACCATGTCCTGAAAGTTCTGGTAATCGGGGCCTCCCTTTCGGATGCGACGCGTCTGAATGATGTTGGTGACTTCCGTATAGTCCATGTCGACGTTGACGTACTGCGTCGAGGAGCAGGAAGACTTCAGCTCAAGGAAGTATTCCTTGAACTCGATCTGTCTTAAAACGATGGCGCCATAGTCGAAATATCCGCCCGCTCCGTTGTCGAGCAGGTAGCTCTGATAGGTGCACGTCAGCGCCTTATATTGCTGGGCCTTGCTGCTAGCGCTGAAGGTCAGGTTGCCCATCTCGGTCAGAAAGGACTGGAAGTCCGTTAGCAGAGATGCCCCGTCGGTGACGATGGCCTTGGCAATCAGCGACAGAAAGGTGCCTGAAACGGATGTGCCAACAAACTTGTTCGAGTAGGTTTTCTGCTTCTGCGCTCCGACTGCAAGATCGGGGACGTTGCCAACGACGTTTGTCCAGGTGTTTATATCGAGTTTTTTGGAGTCGATGTTGGGATAGTTCGTGTGCATATAGTCGTGAATTAGGCCACCAATCGCGAGGAGATTGTCCTGGTTCTCGTTCATGATCCCGCTGTACTTCGGATCGTCTGTTTTTTGGCCTATAAGGTGGAACTGTACCGTGCCCTGGTCGTTTGCGATTTTGTCATCGCTCGGGGGAGCGGCATTAGCTTGGGCCAGAACCAGCGGCTTGGCATGAAAGAAAGCGCGTGCTGCGTCGTAGCCTTTGTTTGAATAGGCCTGTTCGTGATCCTTGATATTCACTGCGGATGTGCTTGGCATGCTTGTCTCTCCTGCTGTGAGATCTGAACGTTGCTTAGAGCCGAGAGGGCGGCGGCGGTAACCAGTGAGGGTATATCCGATACTTTTCTCTCAATGGATGTATAACAGGCCATTCCGATCTCGACCTTTGGTTCAGACAGGCTTTTCTCTGCGCAATGCCATTTTTCGGTAGTGCAGTGGCGAGATGCCGTGGATAGCCTTGAACGCTGTCGAGAAGTTGTTGCTGTTTTCGTAACCTAACGATTCAGCGATGTTAGCGACGCTTTCGCGTCCGCTGCGCAAGCGCCGGGCTGCCTCGGCCATGCGGTAATGGCGCAGCCAAGTCATCGGCCCGCAACCGAAGGAGACTTCAAACCGATCGACTAGCGTGGTCCTGTTGCTGCCGACCGTGCGCGCCAGTTCGCTGAGAGCGGTCCGCTGATTGACGCGCTGCGCCAGCAAATCGCATGACTTCTGCACGAGGGGGTCGGCAGAGAAGAACCGCGCGCCGGATCGCCCTTCGATCTCGGCGACGCAACCGGCGAGCCGGCTGAGGACTTCCCGCTCAAGCAGCGGCCACATCAGATAGTCGTAAAACCCGCTGGCGAAAATCACGGCACGGTGCACGTTGTTTTCGGAAACGAGTGCCAGCTGAAGCAGTTCGGGAGAGAGTTTTGCAGACGAGTGCTCGTCTCTGTGCTGCTGTCGGCAATCGACGATGAGGATTTGTGCAGAGCGTCCCGGTTGTAACCGTCGGTAATCGATCACGTCGACTTGCCGCAGCGAACTTGCTATGCGCGACAGAGAGTTCGCCACCGCTGGATCCGAGCCGAGGTATGCGGCCAGGAACGAAGAATGCAATTCGAAGACATCCTGAGTTTCTGGCCCAGCAACAACTAATGTCGAAGCCGGTCGTGCGGTTGGGAGCTCGTGAGCTTAGCTTGCAGTGACGAACACAGCGCACGGCTTGCCGGACATTTACAATTTTTGCGTCTAAATCGAAGGATAAATCCACCTTTGGGTGAACAAAACGCTACGCGGGCTGCTTGACTGTCTCGGGCAGGGGCGATCAAGATAGATGGCTGCCCGCCGCAATGGCGGGGCCGGGCAACGGTTGCCGATTGAGCAGCATGGAATCGCCGAATTCATGCGCACGGTAGCGGCATGTAGTGAGAGATTTAGTCCGTCACCGTAACGGTCCTCATGGATGAGCGGCGGCATGTTTCTGCGATCAGGGAGACTCCCAACCTCCACCTTAGCGCTTCGAAGGATTTCCTCACGGGAGCGATCTTGGAAGTGCTGGGCTACGACCCGGACCACGAAGCCCTGATGGTCTGCATCGCAGAAGTCTCGTTGGAACGCACATAGGACCTAAGTCCCGGCATCGAACCAAATCGTCTTCCCGCTGTTTCCTTCGCAGCAAGAAGGAGGACTGCCATGACATTCGAGCCGGAAACCCTCGCCCACGATAAGCTTGCGAGCGTGCAGGCGGCCATGTCCGCGGAACCGGAACTCGAAAGCTCATCGATTTCTGTGAGCATGGTCGGGAGAAACGTTCTGCTGGAAGGCTATGTGGCGGGTTACGTTGATCGGGAGAAAGCGACTGCTATCGCCGCGTCGATAGCCGGACCTGAAAAAACGTGAATGACCGGATGCGAGACGCCGATGAAATGACAGATACCACGTCAACCCAGGAAGAACCCTCCTTATCAGTGTCGTGACGTGGCCAGCCGAAGATGCTGCGGCTACCCACGATCCTCATGGATCAATGGCAGTTTGTTTCTGCCCACAGTCAGGAAGACTCGCGAACGGCACCCTAAGGCTTCGAAGGATTTCCTCCCGAGAGTGACCTTAAGAGCGCAGGCCTACAACCCGCGCCACGAAGGCCTGATTGTCTGGAGAAATCTTCAGCTCATCGCACGCATCGGCGAGGATCGCCTGGGGGAATCAGAGGCCGTCGATGTCAATCGCGAATCAGAAAGCAGGCCCATGGGGCTTCAACTTACCTCAAGGGAAGGCTCGCCGAACGCGGGCCGCCCTATGCTGGGCCGGATGCGGCTACACCATTTACGCGGGGCGCGGAACTCCAGACCCGTCATTCGATGCGCAGCTGCCTTGATGGGCGTCGAACCTCAACCCTGTCATTCGAGGCCTGGTTGAACTCGAAAGGAGAACCGGAGATCCCTCGCCGGAAATAGCTTTGTGTTTGGCGATCGGTGATTTTCCCGTTCGTCGGCCCACGGCAACTTCCAGTCGATCCATTATGCGATTTTCCTGGCATAAAACGTGAACGCTATGGCAACAAGCCAGTCGCTGGTCTCGAAGCGCTCGCCGTGCCAGCGACTAAGGACTTCCCGGCCGAAGCGGATGTCGAACGACCGCTACAACTACTCCTCGGACTCAGGAAATCGATCATTGAAGGAGTTCGAGTAGCGACCTCAGTCTTTTGGATAACTTTTCGCGCATCGGACAGGCGTTGTAACTATCTTGGCGGGAAATCCGGAGAGGGGCATGCATTATCGCCAAAGGAAGGAGCTGCTCAACGCCCATACCGGTGACGAGGCCAACAAACAGCGCGGCGATCATCAAAGACAGAGCTTGAATAGACGGAAGAGGCTTTTCGAATGGAATTTCACCTTCGTACCGCCGCCAGTAGCCTGATCAGTCCGGAACACTTCAACCCGAGCGGTGTCGGCGAAAGCCCGAAAGTCAACGGCGTTCGCGCTGTTTGATGAAACGCGTGCGGGCTGGATTGGACGGGAACGACTTCGGTCACCCCGACGCCCAGAGCCACTGTGGTTTGAAGGCCGCTCTTCAAGGCGGCCCTTTACTCGTGGCCATGCGTGGTGGCTCCACCGCTTACGGATCAGGCGCCTGACCGCCAATCGATCCAATCATGTGGGCACGTTTCCGCTTCATCATGCCCGGCAATACTGCACGGGTCAGATGCCTCAGTGTGCCTTGAGGTTCACATTGATCACTGCGCCGATTTCGGCAGGGTCCACCTTGTGGAAACCCGCGCAAGTGGAGAGGATTCCAGCGTTGTTGACCATAATGTAGACTTTAACAGGACTTGGTGCAGCCGTCCCAGACGGATTTCTCATGCGGCTATGGGGCAGACGCGCGATATCACAGATTTGTAGGATAGCGTTGACCTATATCGTTAGTTATGAGTGCCGACAGAACCCGCGAAACCTCCGGTGCGCGGCACTCATAGAAAATCTGCTGTCCATGGCGGCGCGTCTCGACCAAACTGACTTTACGAAGTTTCGCAAGATGCTGAGATGCGGCGGATTGGTCGAGTTCAACCAGTCTGGCAATGTCGCTCACGCTGAACTTGTTGCAGGTCAGTAGCGATAGCATCTTCAGCCTCTTGCCATTGGCCATTGCGGTAAGGACCGTGGAAGATCTTCTTATCCATTCCTCGCTGTTGAGGAAGCGCTCCAAGGCCTCGTGATCACTTGCGGCTTGCATCATCACCGTTCCTCCGAACAACGACCTTAACAGGCATGGTATTGGCGGCGCAGCGTGTATGACATGGAGATCAGTTGTGAACGATCTCCATCTTAGATTCTGTAAAAGCGCGCCGAGTTGTCATGGAAAAGCGCCAGTTGCTCATCTCGCGAGTAGTTGACCACCAGAGCCTTGAAACCATCCATTATCTTGTCGTAGCTGCCGAACAACTTATCGACCGGGAAGTTCGAAGCGAACATGCACCGTTCAACGCCAAAAGCTGCTATCGTCTCCTCGACGTAGGGCCTGATGCTATCCACCGTCCACGTCCAATCTCCCATACCGAGGCCGGAGATTTTGCATGCAATGTTGGGCGCCTGGGCCAGCATTCGCATTCCCTTTCGCCAGCCCTCGAAATGGCCAGGGCCATCGACCTGCATGCCGGTGTGATTGAGAATGATCTGCACGTCGGGAAAGTCCCGGCCGAGTTCGAGGAATTCTTCCATTTGCCAATAGTAGAGCTGAAGGTCGAAGCTGAGATCGCGCCGCGCCAGTTCCTTGAAGCCTCGGCGCCAGTCCGGCGTCCGACTGACTTCCGGTTCGGTCAGATAGGTTTTCGCGGGATCGTCGTGAAAGTTCATCGACTGGCGGATGCCGCGGAAGTTCGCACAGGACATGTGCTCGTCCAGAAGATCGCCGACGTCGGGTCTGCGCAGGTCGGCGTATCCGACGATCCCGTGAGGGAAGCCGTGCTTGTCGGCCACACTTTGCAGCCAACGCGTCTCACCGGCCGGATCCTTCGGATCATAGCCGACGTCGAGATGGACCGCCTTCACAAGGTTCTGGTTCTTCGCATCGGCGAGGAAGTCCTCGATAAGGTATGTCTTGTTGATCGCAGCATAGTCTCCGAAGGCGGATGGCTTCACGCCATCGGACAGCCACGGGTAATAGTTGTTATCGAGATCCCAAAGATGGAAATGCGGATCGATGATCGGTAGGTCATCCATGACTGCTGCCCCTGAATATTGCCACGCTTGGGAGGACGCCGGAGATGGTCGCCGGCGTCCGATTCCGATTAGTTCGCCGGCGGAAACACGCGCGCTATGACGGCCTTCGCTTCGGGGGTATCGACCTTGTCGGCCGTGACGAGCGGCATGACAAGTGCGAGATCCTTCTTGACCGGTGCGCCTGAGATCGCGTTGTAGACCTGCTGTGTCCCGTCTATTCCCTGCCCGACTGCTTCCTGGAAGAAGATGCCTTGAATGGCGTTCGATTTCAAAAGCCCAATGGTCGTCGGGCTGCCGTCCGCAACGGCGATGCCGACCTTGCCAGTCAGTCCCCGCGTTTGTAGAACCTTCGCCGCACCCGTTCCGGCTTCGTCGTACATTCCGTAGATCGCCTTGATATCAGGATGTGCGGTGAGCATGTCGTTGGCCTGGGTGACGGCTTCGTTCACGGTAAGCCCCCTCGTCTCCAACATCTGCGCCAGATCGCATCCGCTTGCCTTGAATGCCTCTTCCGCTCCCTTCAGATACTTCTGGGCATTCTCTCGATCCTGGGGCAGCGACAACATGCCGACCTGATTGCCGCCGCGGTCCTTGGCAAGCTTGCAGACGAATTCTCCCTGCGCCTTGCCGGTCTCGTAATTGTTCGCCGTAACTGACGAGGTGTAGTCGGTTTGGCCGGGCTGCGGGCCGATACCGGCGAAGGCGATCGGGATGTTCTGCGATTTCAAATATGCGAGAAGCGGTGGCGTGCTCGTGGAGCTCACCGGGCCGATCACGATGGCGTCTACGCCCTTGGTCACGGCGGTGCGGGCGTTATCCATCTGTTTGGCCGGTGAATTTTCAGACGTGTACTCGACATAGTCCATGCCAAGTTCCTTTGCCTTTTCCTTCACGCCGTACCCAACCCACTGCCAGTACGAGATGTCGAGCGATGGGGCGAGATAGGCAACCGTTTTCTTGTCCTGCGCCTGCGCCGCCGCAGAAAATACCATGGTAGCAATGGCTGCGCAGGCGACGAGCCTGAGCCTTTGTTTGAGATTTTTCATTTACGTTCCTCCTCCACTTGTCCGGCGACATGCCGGGTTAAGATCAAACGGCTCCCCGTCGTGATTTGCTGAAGCGGTCGATGAGAACCGCGATGAGAATGGCGACACCGGTGACGGAGCCCTGCCAGAAGCTGTTGATACCAATGAGATTGACGCCGTTCTGAATAACCGTGATCATGAGCGCTCCCAGCACGGCGCCGACAGCGGTTCCGGTGCCACCCAAGAGGCTTGCTCCGCCGATCACGACCGCGGCGATAGCCTGCAGCATAAGGCTCGATCCCGCCGTGGATTCGGCGTTCAGGATGTACGAGATCGTCAGAAGCCCCGAAAATGACGCCAGAAGCGAAGACGCGACATAAGCCATGAACTTCGTGCGCTTGACGGGAATGCCTAGCAGGTACGCCGCCATGGAACTGCTTCCGACCGCATAAAACCAGCGGCCCGCAACCATCTTCTTTAGGAAGAGCTCGATCAGGATCAAAAGAACGACGCAGAACAGGATGTAATTCGGAACGCCAGGTATCATGCTGCCGCTGTTGAGTAGCCAGAAATCAGGATCGCCGATCGGCATCGACCGTCCGTTCGTAACAATGAACGCCAGGGACCCGGCGACTGCGAACGTGATCAACGTGACGACAAAAGGCGCCAAGCCTGCGATCGTCACCAAGAAGCCGTTGATGGATCCAAACAAGAGCCCGACGCAAAGCCCGATGAGACCTGCCGAGAAACCGCCGAAACCGCCAGCCATCGCCTGCGCTGTTACCATACCAGTGAGCGAGAAGACCGACCCGACCGATAGATCGATGCCGCCGGTTATAACGACCAGAAGGACACCGAGCGACATGATGATGAGTGGCGCGCCTGCCTGTGTGATGTTCGCGAAGTTGCCCCATGTCAACGCCTGGGGAACCTGGGAGCCGACCGCCAGTGCAAGAAGGACGATGGCGGCCGCAATCGCGATCTCCGTTCGATAGGCGCTGAAGAGGCTCTCCCTTTGTTTGATGTCTGCTGTCGGCGTTTCCGTCCGAGCGACTTGTGCCTGTGTCCTGGTCATGCTGCCATTCCGGTCAATGTAACGAGTTTCTCTTCGCTAAAGTCGTCCTGCTCCAGGACGCCGGCACATCTACCTTCGGTATCGAAGGCGACGACCCGGTTGCATACTTCCAACAGTTCGACGTTCTCTGTCGACCACCAGACGATGATGGTGCCGCTGGCGGCCATCTGCCTGATGAGCTGGTAGATCTCACGCTTCGTTCCGATGTCGACGCCGCGCGTGGGCTCCTCCAGCACAAGGAGCCGCGACGGGACGCCGAGCCAGCGAGCGATCAGGAGCTTCTGCTGCGTCCCGCCGCTCAGCGTGTTCGGCAGATCCCAGACCGATGCCGCCTTCACCTTGAGGGCTTTCAAGAGGTCGAGGCACTCGGCACCTTCCGATCCGCCTGCGATCGCGGCACCGCGGACAACCCGTCGCGACGCCATGACGTTGTCGATGATGGGCAGGCTGTGGAGCACGCCCTTGTGGGCCCGGTCGCCGGTGATATATCCGGCGCCAAGACGAGCGGCTTGACGGGGAGACTGGAGGCGATCCGGCCATCCGGCGCGCGCGACAGTCCATCTTTTCCTCCGGGCCGCCCCGGTCAGCCCGTCAATCAGCATCGCAGGTCCGGCTGGCGCTCCGGCGACCCCGAGAATCGTGCCAGGACGCAGTTCCAGTTTGAATCCTTGCTCTTGGATCGTGAGCCTGTCCGTCGCGGAAGAAGCGTCGAACGTGACCGCCGACAGGCGCGTCCGCTCGACCGCGTGGGAGGCCGTCACCTGGCCCATCTTTTCGATGATTGCGACGTCGGACAGTTCATTTATCGCCTGCCGATCCACGACCGTCCGTCCGTCACGAATGATTGTGCAGACGTTCGCGATTTGCCTGATCTCCTTCATGCGATGGGAGACGAACACGACCGACAGCCCATTTTCGCGGGTCAGCTTCCGCAATACCGTAAACAGCCTCTCCGTTTCGAGGGCGGTGAGATTGGCCGTTGGCTCATCCAGGAGGATCAACTCCGCGCCCGATGAGAGAGCCCTGGCAATTTCGACCATCTGGCCCTCGTGAAGGCTCAGGCTCCCGACAGGCCGGTGCAAGCAGGTGGCTGCGAAGCCCTGGTCGATCATGCGCAGGGACTCGAAGGCCTGTCTTGCGGCCGCCGTGCGTCTGAACAGACCCATGCCTTTCCGGTGATGCGGCAAGGCAATGTTTTCCGCCACGGTGAGATGGGACAGAAGCGCCAGCTCCTGGTGCACGACAGCAACCCTCGCCCTGCCCTCAGTCTCGCTCCGCTCCCTGCCGTCATCGTCGAAGAAGCGGATATCGCCATCGTTCCTGGAAACAGCGCCGGTGATGATCTTGATCATCGTCGACTTCCCGGCGCCGTTCCCCCCAAGCAGCGCATGAACTTCACCACGTGCTACCGAGAAGTCGACGCCTTTGAGCACCGATGTTGCGCCATAGGACTTCGTCAGTCCCCGCACGGTGATAACGTTCGTTGAAGTTTCGCTCATTGAACGCTCCTCAGTAGATCGTCAGCGCCGGCACGAAGCTGACCACCAGCAGGAGAAGCATGGCCATGCCGAAATACGGCCAGAGCTCGTTGGTCGTCGTTCCCAACGGCGCCTTTGCGATCGACGACGAGATGAACAGCGTGGTGCCAATCGGCGGCGTATAGAGCCCGATCCCCAGATTGATCACCATCATCAGGCCGAGCTGGACGCGATCCAGACCGATGGAGTCGGCGAGAGGGACGAAGATCGGTCCCAGCAACAAGATAGCCGGTGGCATGTCGAGCGGCATGCCGACGACGAGCATGATGACGTTCATCATGAGAATGATCACGATCGGGCTGGAGATGTGAGTGGAAACCCATTCCGCCATCTGCTGAGGCGCCTGGTCGAACGTGAGCACCCAGCCGACCGCGGCGCTCCCCATGATCACAAGCATGACCACGCCCGTCGCGACGCCCGCCTCGACCATGTTGTCGCAGAAACGCTTCCAGCTCAGGTCTCGGTAAAAAAGAATGCTGAGCACGAGCGAATAGACCACCGACAGGACCGAGACCTCCGTCGGCGTCGCAAGGCCGAAACGAAGGAAGATGATGATCAGGATCGGCAGAAGGATCGCCGGAAGGCTCTGGAGAGCCAATCGCGCCAGCTCGCGCTTGCGGACATTCACAGCCGCCGCGGCATAACCCCGCCTGACGGAGATGTACCAGCATACGAACACGAAGCTCGTGGCCATGATCAGACCCGGAATGATGCCTGAGATAAAGAGGTCGCCCACGCTGACGCCACTGATCAGCGCATAGAGGATCATCGGAATTGACGGCGGTATCAGCACGTCGATGACGGCCGAGGTCGCATTGTTAGCGGCACAAAGCGCGGGAGGAAAGCCTTGCTTCTTCTGCCACGGGATAAGCACGGATCCCAGCGCGCTCGCATTCGCGACGGCAGAACCCGAGACGCCGCCAAACACGACTGAAGAAACGACCGTGGTCGAGAGCGGTCCGCCCCTCCAGCGCTGCATCGCACGAGATGCGAGCTCCAATAGCTGACGGCCGAGTTCGCCGCCCAGCATCAATGTCCCTGCCAGCATGAAGAATGGAAGCGCCAGCATCGGGAATGACTGGGTTTGATCGTAGACCTGCTGGGCAACGACCGAGAGAGGCACGTAGCCGTTGAAGAGCACTCCGAGGCCCGCCGCGATGATGAGCCCATATCCAACGGGAACAGCAAGCACCATGAGGACGCAGAAGGCGATGATCATGACGATGGTCATAGCGCGAGCTCCTCGGGGCTGATTGCAAGTCGGTGTTCCCAGCCCGATCTCAGAACGCGGGCGGTCGCAGCGATCGTTACGATGGAGACGAGAACCGCGCCGGTGGAAAGCGAGTAGTATCCGATGCTGTTCGGTAGCTGCAGAACGGCGCTGTGTTCCGCGCCTGCGATTTCGGCCACGACGGTCGCTTGGTAAGCCAGTACCAGAAATGCCGCGACGCTGATGCCGTTCGCCACGATCAAGGCCGCCGTCCGGACAGCGCCGTCCAGCTTTCCGTACAGCCACTCCACGGCCATATGCCCGCCGGCGTGGGCGGCCATGACGATGCCCGCGATGATGAACCAGGGGAACATCAGCATCGGCAGCTCCTGGGCGAATGAGAGGCCTCCGCTTGTCGATAGGTATCGAATAACGACATTGGCCGAAGTGACCACTGTCAGGCCGATACCGCTGATGATGATCACCAGGCGCGCAAATACGACGATCATTCCGGCGACCAATTCGATGGCCGAGTAGAACCTGCTCATGATGCCTCCCTGTCGTAAGTGGGCGTCAGCCCTTCGCTGCAGCTACCACCTGTGCGACGAAGTCGCCGAACGGCTTCTTCTTCCAGATATCCGCGACAGGCGCGGTGGCCTTCACAAAGGCATCGTGGTCGACCTCCACCACCTCGACAGCGGTATTCCTCCTGAAGTTCTGGAGCACCTCGGCTGCCTTATCGCTCGAGAGCTTGCGCTGAAGGTCCCCGGCCTCCTTGGCAGCCGCCTTCACGGCTTCTAGGTCGGCTCCAAGCCGGGCCTGAGCTATTTTCGACATCAGGAAAGGCGTCGATTCCCACTTATGGGCGGTCAGGCTGATGTACTTGTTGACTTCATGAAGCTTCGAACTTTCGATATTGGCGAGCGGGTTCTCCTGCCCGTCCACGACGCCCTGCTGCAAGGCGATATAGAGTTCGCCGAAGGCGATCTGTTCGGTCCCTGCACCCAAGGTCTGGAAGATGTCGATCGTCATGGGATCAGCAGGTGTTCGGATCTTCATGCCCGACAGATCCGCCGGAGTGGTCACCTTCCGCTTCGAATTTGTAAGATGGCGGATGCCATTGTCCCACCAGTCGAGCGGAACGACGCCGACGGCTTCGAAACGCTTGCCAAGTTCTGCCCCTACCGGTCCATTGAGGACGGCCATCGCCTTGCCTGTATTTTCGAAGAGGAACGGCAGTCCGAGCGCGTTCAGCTCCGGCACGATCGCCGAAGTGGCGCCCTGGCTGTTGGCGGTAAAGTCGAGCGCGCCAGTCCGCAGGCTGGTCAGCATGGCGGAATCGCTGCCGAGCGTCTCCGCACCCGCGACGTTAATCTGGACGCGCCCTTCAGTCTTTTCCTTGACGAGCTGCGCGAATTTGTCGGCCGCGACGGTTCTGGGATTACCCGGCGCTGCTCCATGACCAAGCGTGAGTGTCGTAGCGGCGGCACTGGCGAATCGGGCGGATAGCACAACTGCGGGGGCCGCAAGGACCACCGCGGCAGTCGCCAAGAAAGTGCGTCTCTTTACTTGAAAGCTCATATCATCCTCCGTCATAAGCTTTTCTTTTGTCGGCCGGCTCTCCTCAACCGGCCATGTGCATCACGTCGAAAGCCAGGCTTTCACCGCCTCCGTGACCTTGAGTGTCGAGAGACCGTATTGGTCGTGAAGCGTGGGCAAGGCCCCTGCTTCCAGAAACTGGTCCGGCAAGCCAATCTGGCGGAAGGCGTGGGGCGCTACGCCGGCGCGCATCAGGGCTGCTGCGACAGCCTCGCCGAGACCGCCGATAACGGTGTGGTTCTCCGCCACGACTACGAGGCGCCCGCCTTTCCGGCATTCGGCGATGATTGTCGCCTCGTCGAGAGGCTTGATTGTCGGAACGTGCAGGACGGCTGCGTCAACGCCGTCCTTCTCAAGCTGCTTGGCGGCATCGAGCGCCCGCATCGTCATCAGGCCAGACGAGATGATCAGAGTATCCTTGCCGTCTCGGATGAGCTTCGCCTTGCCGAGCTCGAACTTGTAGCCGTACTCCTCCAGAACCACCGGCACGTTGCCGCGCAGAAGACGCATGTAGACCGGCCCCTTATGGGCGGCGATCGCCGGAACCGCTTGCTCGATTTCGCTTGCGTCGCAGGGATCCAGGATCGTCAGGTTCGGCATTCCTCGGAACATCGCTAGATCTTCCGTCGCCTGGTGGCTAGGGCCATAGCCCGTGGTCAGGCCAGGAAGAGCGCAGACGATCTTCACGTCGAGCATCTCCTCGGCGATCGCCAAACAGATGAAGTCGTAGGCTCGTCGAGACGCGAAGACGGCGTAAGTCGTCACCCAGGGCTGAAAGCCTTCGCGCGCCATTCCAGCGGCCGACATCATCAATAGCTGTTCGGCCATACCCATCTGGTAGAAGCGGTCGGGATGCGCCGCGCGGAACACGTGCAGGTCCGTATATTTCGCGAGGTCTGCTGACATGCCGACGATACGGTCGTTACGACGGGCCAATGCTGCCAATGCATTGCCGAAGGGTGCAGCCTTGGTCAGCTGATCCGGGCCGGCAATGGATGCGATCATCGCCGAAGTCGTCAGGCGAGGCTTGTCGCCGCCGTTCTCGAGATGCGCTGGCCGGATATATTTCGAACGCCTCATGCTTCCGCTCCCGCATCGATGATTCTGAGGGCTTCAGCCCATTCGTGAGGCTCCACGCGGAGGAAGTGGTTTCGATCGCGCGCCTCAAGGAATGGCACGCCCTTTGCCATCTTCGTGTCGCATATGATGATGCGAGGTCTTGCTTCCGGGTGGGTGCGAGCAGCGTCGAATGCCTCCACAAGCGCATTGATGTCGTTTCCGTCCACCCGTTGAACGAACCAGCCAAACGCCTCAAATTTGGGAGCGAGCGGCTCAAAATTCAGGACACCGATCGACGGACCGTCGGCCTGCATCTGGTTGACGTCAACGATTCCGATCAGGTTGTCGAGCTTGTAAGATCCGGCCGACATCGCTGCCTCCCATGTCGAGCCTTCATCGAGTTCGCCGTCGGAAAACAGGTTGTAGACAAAGGATGATGACTTCTTCCGCTTCAGCGCGAGAGCCATCCCGACCGCGATGCCAAGCCCATGGCCGAGCGACCCACCCGTGATCTCCATGCCGGGCGTATAGGCGGCCATTCCGGACATGGGTAGACGGCTGTTGTCGGTGCCATAGGTTTCCAGCTCGTCCTCAGGAACGATCTTGGCCTCGATCAACGCTGCATAGAGCGCGATGGCATAGTGACCGATCGACAGCAGGAACCTGTCGCGTCCTTCCCATTCCGGGTCCTCCGGCCGGTAGTTCGTTGCATGGAAATATGAGACGGCGAGCACGTCGGCGACGCCGAGCGCCTGCGCGATATAGCCCTGCCCCTGAACTTCACCCATGCGCAGCGCATGACGCCGGATGCGCCGGGCCCGCTCGGTGAGGCTGATGTTGTGTCCTATCTGGGTCATGTGGGTGTTCCTGGTCGTTTGGCGACGGATCTCAGTGGATGAGCATGCCGCCGTTGACGTCGATCACCGCACCGGTGACATAAGCGGAGAGGTCTGATGCGAGGAACAGATAGATGTTGGCGACATCGGTCGCTTCACCGAGCCGGCTCAACGGAATGCCCTTGATGATGTCAGCACGCATCTCCTCGCTGAGCTTGCCGCCGGTAATGTCCGTCTGGATAAGTCCAGGCGTTACCGAGTTGACGCGGATTCCAGCCGGCCCGAACTCGCGAGCCATCGCCTTGGCGAGGCCAAGCACGCCTGCCTTAGCGGCCGAATAATGAGGGCCGCCGAAGATCCCGCCCCCACGCTGCGCCGACACTGAAGACATGCAGGCGATCGATCCGCCGCCATTGTCGCGCATATAGGGTATGAAAGCCTGGCTCAGGAACAACACGCCGGTCATATTGACGGCGACAATCCGTTGCCAATCAGCATCCGTGATGTCTAACGTCTTGACGGGCTGAGTAATACCAGCGTTGTTGATCAACGCGTTGACGGCACCGAAGGAAGCAATGACCTCGGAGGCAGCCCTGGTGCATGAATCTTTGTCGGCAACGTCGCAGCGCAGGCCAATGTGGACCCCGGCATCAATGGTTGGCAAGCTCGCAGCCGCTTCAGCAGCGGCTTCTGCATCAATATCGAGGATCGCAATGCGAGCGCCGTGCTCGGCGAAAAGCTGTGCGGTGGCACGACCAATGCCGCGCCTGCTCGCCGCGCCCGAAATGACCGCGGTCTTCCCATTCAGTAGCATGTAATCTCCTCCCGATGCTTCCCAAGCATCTGGCAAATCATGAACCTGTCAGTCGGCTTGCAAGGCCGAAACTGCCGCAGTCGATGACGTTCGACAAACGCGAAGTTTACAACGGTAGGTGAATCTGGTTCACTAATGGCATGTTACAGATGGCTTCCCTTTCCGCGGTTCGCATATTTGAAGCTGCAGCCCGGCTTGCTTCTTTCCGGGCTGCAGCGGAAGAATTGCATCTGTCGCCAAGCGCCGTGAGCCACGCCATTGCAAAGCTGGAACGGGATCTGGGTACATCTCTTTTTGAACGGAGCACACGCAAGGTCACCCTCACGCTTGCGGGGCAGACGCTCCTCTCCCATGCCTCCAACGCATTCGAGGAACTTCGGCGCGGTGTTGAGATGATTTCATCGAACAAGGCGCATCTTTTGCGGGTTCATTGCGCGCCCAGCTATGCAGCGCAGGTGCTGTCGGCACGACTTCCAGACTTTCTCAGCAAGAATGGAGGGGTCGAAGTCAGAGTGGCGGCAAGCACGAATTACGCACGGTTCGTCGACGGCCTCTTTGACGTCGATATTGTCTACGGCGAGCCTTCCAACCGAGAAGATCTCATCGTCGTGCCACTGGGAGAGGAAATCGTATCGCCCTTATGCAGTCCGAAAATGGCAGAGCGGCTGAAAACGCCGCGTGATCTTGAGCGCCTGCCGCTCATCAGAAGCGACTTGAAGCGCATCCAATGGATCGACTGGTTCGAACTCAACAATCTCGGCCCCCCTCCTCTTCCTGCGATGAGCTTCGACAGAAGTTTCCTTGCGGTCGATGCAGCGGCAAATGGTCTAGGGATCGCTTTGGAATCCAATACTCTCGCAAATCGGGAATTGAAAAGTGGTCGGCTCGTGCGGCCCTTCACCAATAGCAGGGACAATCGCTACATCGGGCACTATTTGGCTTACCCAAAAGCTGGTAGCCAACGCCGGCTCTCTAAGATCTTTGCGGATTGGATCACGTCGTAGTCATCGCCGACATGAGGCGCGTTGACGAGGAACCTGAAACCCTGGGTTCGCCATCCGAGTGGACTCAAAGCATCGACTGGGCGATTTCCCCTCGAGCGGCATATCGGTGATTTTTGGAACCGGAGTGAAACTACGCCCCGGCGTCTGTGATCAGCTGGCCGAAATGGCGGGCCGACTTGCAAAGCGACGGCGGGATCCGTCTCAAAGGTCGACGACGAGACCCTTGGCCTTCAGCACCGGCGCCAGATTGCTGACCTCGATGACCGATTTGCCCGCCTTGTAGGCGGCGATATAGCCGGCTTCGGCATCTTCGCGCGCTTGCGACAGCCGGGCGGCTTCCTGGGCTTCCTGCCTGCGCACGACCACCAGGCCGTCGGCATCGCCGACGATGATGTCGCCGGGATTGATGGTTTCGCCGCCCACGATGATCGGGTCGTTCACAGCGGCAATGGTTTCCTTCACCGTGCCCTTGATGCAGACGCTGAGCGAGAAGACCGGGAAGCCGAGCTCCCTCAACTGAAGCGTGTCGCGCACGCCGGTGTCGGTCACGAGGCCGCCGATGCCCTTGGCGAGGCATGCATTGGCAAGGACGTCGCCGAACGAGCCGGCTTCTTCGTATTCGCCGGCGGAGACGACGATGATGTCGCCGGGCTTTGCATAGTTGATGGCGAGCTGCAGCATGATGTTGTCGCGCGGCGCGCATTTGACCGTAAAGGCCGGACCGCACAGTTTCATCCGGTAGTCGACGGGTTTGAGGCGGGAGGAAAGCGCGCCGCGGCGCCCCTGGGCTTCGTGGATGGTTGCGGGCGAAAATTTGGAAACGGCCTCGACGTCGGCTTTGCTGGGCCGTTCAGCGATATCTTTTATATGGATCATGGATGCCTCACATCGTTTGTAGACGGCGGGCAAATCCCGCCGTCTTATCTCGGTTGCATTATCTTCGGGAGGTCCGAGACCGGTTGGTCTACGGGATCGGGTCGAATTTCAGTTCGCTAAGCGGCACGACTTTGTCGGTGCGGGTCATCTTATATTCGGTGTTGGGGCCGAGCCACTTGTCCCAGATCTTGTTGATCTCGCCGGACTCGTCCAGCTTGTGCAGAATCTCGTTGATCTTGGCGGTCAGCGCCGGCTGATCCTTGGCCATGCCGATGCCGATCGGCTGGTACAGCATCGGCTCCTCGATCATCCGCATTTCCTTGCCCTTGCTCTTCGATTCATTGACGAACTTGGTCGTCGTCATGGTGTTGGCCACCATGCCGCGCGCCTTGCCCTGCTGAACGGCGAGATAGGCAGAAGCCGTGTCCTGGAAGGTCAGCGGGTCGGATTTGTTGAGCTTGATCGACATTTCCGAGGTCGAGCCCTTGGTCGAGGCGATGCGCTGGCCGGCGAAATCCGCCTTCGTCTTGCCGGCATCGTCTGCCGGCACGATCAGCATTTCCTTGGCGAGATAATAGGGGTCGCTGAACTGGATCTGCTCGGCGCGGCTCAGCGTATAGGCAAGGTTGGCAACGGTGATATCGACGCGGCCGAGCTTGACTTCTGGTACGCGGGCCTCGACCGACACCGGTTTGATTTCAGCCTTGACGCCCAACTCCTTGGCGATGGCGCCGCAGAGATCGACGTCGAAACCGGCCATCTCGCGGGTCTTCGGATCGGGCGAAGCGAAGGGAGGAACGTCGGCGAAAGTCGCGCAGCGAAGGGTCTTCGCCGACATGATATTGTCGAGCTGATCGGCTTTCGCGGGTGCGGCGGCTGTTATGCCGGCCAATGCGACGGCGAGGCTCAGGTATTTCCAGTTCATTGCTGTTCTCCTTTGTTTTTGGTGATTGGTATCAGTGCCTGAGATCAGCGAGGAAACGCTGGGCCCGGGGATGGGTCGGATTGGTGAAGAAAGCCTCCGGTGTCGCCATTTCGATGATCTGGCCGGCGTCGATGAACCAGATCCGATCCGCGACCTCGCGCGCAAAGCCCATTTCGTGGGTGACGCAGAGCATGGTCATTCCTTCGGACGCCAGGCTCTTCATGACGGCGAGAACCTCGCCGACCATTTCGGGATCGAGCGCGCTCGTAGGCTCGTCGAACAGCATCACCGGCGGCTCCATGGCAAGCGCACGGGCGATCGCCACCCGCTGCTGCTGGCCGCCGGACAACTGACCGGGATAGGCCCGGGCCTTGTCGGCGAGGCCGACCCGGTCGAGAAGCTTGAGCGCCTTTTCGTGTGCGACCTCGGGCGCGACACCCTTTACCCGGACCGGCGACATCGAGACGTTTTCAGCCACGGAAAGATGCGGGAAGAGGTTGAAGTTCTGGAATACGAAGCCGATCCGGCTGCGCATTGCGTTGAGCTCCTTCGCCCGCATCGACGCGTGGATGTTTTGCCCCTCGAGCGTGATCGATCCGCTGTTGATCTCTTCCAGGCGATTGATCGTGCGGATCAGCGTCGATTTTCCCGAGCCGGATGGACCGCAGATAACGACCACCTCGCCGCGCGCGACCTCAGCATCGATGTTCTTCAGGACCGGATAGTCGCCATAGCTCTTGCAGACCTGCGAAAGCCGAATCGTCTGCGATCCCTCTGCGGAAACTGACATGGTCATAGCTGCTCCGATACGATTTTCGATGGCGCGACCAGGGAGGCCGTGGGAACGTTGAGAAGTCCCGCACGCCGCCGCGTGATGCGCCGCTCGAGGCGATTTGCGAAGTAGGTGAGCGTCCAGCAGATGATGAAGTAGACGATCGCCAGGATGAGGAAGACCTGGAAGGGCTGCGTCAGCAGCTGGTTGTTGACCTGGCTTGCGGAAAAGGTCAGGTCCGGCACGTTGATCACATAGCCGAGCGTCGTGTCCTTGATCGTCGAGACGAAGGTGGAGATGATGCTCGGGATCATGTTGTAGAGCGCCTGCGGCAGGATGATGTAGCGCATCGCGCCCATATAGCCGTGGCCAAGTGCACGCGCTGCGTCCATCTGGCCCGGTCCGAGCGCGACGATGCCGGCGCGGACGACTTCGCTGAGAAACGCGCTCTGATAGACCACGAGTGTCGTCAGCATAGTGACGAAACTCGGCACGTCGGCGCCGGTCAGCAGCGGCACCAGGAAATAGCTCCACAGGATGAGCATGAGCAGCGGCACGCCGCGAGTGAAATAGACGAGCGCGGTGACCGGCCAGCGCAGCAGCGGCGACTTGGAGAGCCGCGCCATTGCGAACAGGATGCTCACCGGAAAAGCGAGTGCGATGCTGAGCGCCGAAAGGATCAGCGTATTGGCAAGCCCGCCGAGCGGTCCGTTCGGATATTGGCCGATCAGGAGCAGCAGCCAATAGTCTTTGATGATGGCGATCATGTCCTGGATCATGCGCGGGCACTCCGGGCAGGATCGGCGCGCATCGACAGGTAGGCGCCGATGCTCATGATCACGAGGGAAAAGAAGAGGTAGAGAACGGTGCCGATCAGGTAGATCTCGAAGGTGCGGAAACTGAGGTTCTCGATTTCCTTAACGGCATGCGTCAGCTCTGACGCGCCGATGACGACGGCAAGACTGCTGTTCTTGAACAGTGAGACGCTGTGATTAATGAGCGGCGGCAGCGCATTGCGCACGCCCTGTGGCATGATCACGAAACGCATCGCCGAGACGTAACCGTGGCCCAGTGCACGGGCTGCCTGCATCTGGCCGTCACCGACCGAACGCACGCCCGAACGAAGATCTTCGCTGAAATAGGCCGCCTGGCAGAGCCCCAGCCCGATCACCGCGAAGATCGCTTCCGCATTATGACTGGCAAGCCACGTCGCGATGCCGCTCGGCATCAGCGTGAAGATCCCGAAATACCAGAGCATGAGCTGCACCAGCGTCGGGACGTTGCGGTGATAGGAAACGTAAGCGGCGACAAACGGATCGCCGAAGCGAAAGGGTGATAGGCGCAGACTCAGCAGCAGAAGCGCCAGCGTCATCGCCAGCAACCAGGAACCGGCATAGATGACGAAGGTCATCTCGATGCCATGCAGCAGCATGGCGGCATATTCCGGATTTCCGAGGATCGCCGAAAGGTCGAAGCCGCTCACGGTTTTGGTTCCCCGGATTGATCCGTCTTCGCCTCAGGCTGCGGCTTGGCCGTCTGCAGGCCGCCCATGACCTGCAGCGTCGGGGTGATCTCCATATGTCCGATGTTGACCGCGACCGGGGCTGCGATGGCGAAGGCGATCGCATCGGCGATATCGGCCGCCTGCGGCAATTCGAAACCTTCGATGAACCGCTCCCGGACGCTGGGGTCATTGCCATGGACGTGATTGAAGATATCGGTAGCGACCCGGCCGGGGCAGATTTCCGTGACCCGCACCCGTTTGCCGAAAGCGTCGATGCGCAGCTGGTTGGACAGCATGCTCACGCCGGCCTTGGTGGCGTGATAGGATGAATTGCCGCCGAAATTATAGGCGCCGGCGATCGACGAGATGTTGATGACGTGGCCGCGGTCGCGCGCCACCATGCCCGGCACCACCAGGCGGCAGAGGTGCAGCACCGCCCGCAGATTGACGTCGACGATGAGATCGATGTCGCCGTCGTCGGCTTCGAGGAATTTCTTCGGCCGGTCGACGCCGGCATTGTTGACGAGAATGTCGAATTCCACCCGAGCCGCGAGCTCGGCCAATGCCCTTCGGTCGGTCACATCGATGGCGTGAGGGATGCAGCCCGTCCGCGCGGCCAGCTGCTGCAGCGCCTCAGTGCTGCGGGCAACCGCGTGGACCTCGATGTTCTCCCGGCAGAGCCGCTCGACAACGGCTGCGCCGATTCCGGAGGATGCGCCGGTAACCAGTGCGGTCTTGTAGTCGGAGAATGGCATTGTCGTTCCCTTGTTGTTGATTGAGACAGTAGCGAAGCTTTAACCCCTTGCCTAAGACCGATTATCTCTGGAGCAATAAGCAACGGTTATGGAGCCTCGGGCAGTGCCGAAGAAGTGTAAGAGGCCGCTGCCGGCGTTCTTTCGCGGCGTCACAGCTTCATCAAAATCTTGGCTGACCGCAAACCGCGTCGCGTTGCAAAAGCCAGGCGCCTCTGTAAACATTGCCACCTGCGCAGATTAGAATGGTACTCCACTCCCCATGGACATCAGACGCCTTAAATCTTTCATCGTCATCGTCGACAGCGGCAGCATCACGCGCGCAGCGGATCTTTTGCATATCGCCCAGCCGGCGCTGAGCCAGCAGCTCGCGGCGCTGGAGGAGCATTTCGGCCATAAGCTTTTGATCCGCAGCCAACAGGGCGTGAGCATGACCGACGCCGGGCATGCGGTGTATCGTCATGCGCAGATCATCCTTCGGCAGATGGAGCAGGCGCAGGCCGATGCCTCAGCGGCCGGCAATTCGCTTGCCGGGCGCGTATCGGTCGGCCTCGTGCCGTTCAGCAGCGCCGCGACACTTTCGGTCGATCTCCTGGCGGAGACCCGGAAACTGCATCCCGGGATCCTGCTGCATCTGACCGAAAGCGTCGGCCAGACTTACAGCCAGATGATCATGAACGGCCGGCTGGAGATGGCGTTGCTCCATGGAACCGGTCCGATCAAAGGTGTGCGGTTCGAGCCGATTCTCAGCGAAGAGTTTTTCCTGGTCGCTCATCGCGACTTTGCGATCGAAGCGGATGAAAAGCCTGTTCCGGTCAGCGCACTCGACGGGATGCCGATGCTGTTGCCGCCGGCCTATAATTTCGTCCGCCGGGCGGTCGATACCGCCTTCACGCGCACCCGCACCAATCTGAAGGTCGTGGCGGAAGTCGAAATCGTGCGTACCCTCGGCCGCGCCGTCGGCAATGGTCTCGGCGCCACTGTCATGCCGAAAGCCATCGCCAATCGCATCGTATCGGAATCGAGCGAGCCGCTGATCTGCCGGCTCGTCTCGCCGCGCATCGAGGAAACCCTGTCGCTTTGCGTTTCCGACCAGAACCCCCTTTCGGAGCCGGCCCTTGCCGTCCGCGACATCCTTCTCGGTCTGACGGCGCGGTTGAAAACGCAAAACGCTTTGCCGGCTTAACGCATGTCCTTGCAAAACTCTGCTATGCGCGCGCAGCCTTCGTCGAGTTTTTCCATGCTGGTGGCGTAGGAAATGCGGAAGAAGGGGCTCATGCCGTAGGCCGCGCCCTGCACGGTCGCGACATGATGCTCTTCAACCAGCGCCATAACGAAATCGACATCCGTTTCGATCTTTCGGCCGCCCTTGCTGGTCTTGCCGATCAGTCCTGAAATGTTGGGATAGATGTAGAAGGCGCCTTCGGGCCTGTGGCAGCGCAGCCCTTCCACCTTGGACAATTTGTCGAGGACAAAGTCGCGTCGTGTCTTGTAGATCGCCGCACGCTGCTTAAGGAGATCCTGAGGTCCATCGAGCGCTGCGATCGCGGCCGCCTGGGTGAGCGTCGCGATGCCGCCGCCGTTCTGTCCGTTGACGTTGCTGATAGCTGCCATCAGCTCTTTCGAGCCGGCGCAGAAACCGAGCCGCCAACCGGTCATCGCATAGGCCTTGGAGACGCCGTTCATCGTCAGCACGCGATCGTAAAGCCTCGGCTCGACTTCCGCGATCGTGCAGAACTGGAAGTCGTCATAGACCAGGTGCTCGTAGATGTCGTCGGTCATGATCCAGACATGGGGATGACGCAGCATGACCTCGGCAATGGCGGCCATCTCGGCCCGGGAGCAGGCTGCCCCGGTAGGATTGTTCGGGAAATTCAGGAAGAGCCACTTTGTGCGCGGCGTAATCGCCGCCTCCAGATCCTCCGGGCGCAGCTTGAAGCCGGTCTCTTCGTGGCAGGGAACGGCGACCGGGACGCCGCCGGCGAATTTGACGATGTCGGCATAGCTCACCCAGGAGGGCGTGGGAATGACGACCTCGTCGCCCGGATTGCAGGTTGCTAACATCGCATTGAAGATCACCTGCTTGCCGCCGCCCGAGACGACGATCTGACTGGCGTCGTAGTCGAGATTGTTGTCGCGCTTGAACTTTCTAATGATCGCGGCCTTGAGCGCCGGCGTGCCGTCCATCGGCGGATATTTCGTATCCCCCGCCAGCGCTGCGGCATGCGCCGCTTCGATAGCGTGCGCGGGAGTGGGGAAATCCGGTTCGCCGGAGGAGAGGCTGACGACTTGGATGCCTTTGGCGGCGAGCTCTCTCGCGCGCTGGGTCATGGCGGCGGATGCTGAAATGGAGACGTTTTTCAGGCGGTCGGCTTTGATGGACATCGGAATGGCCCTTCGATGAGAGATGGGAGTTATGGACCGCCAGCAGGCGATCGGGATGTGTCACTCGGCGAGTTCGGCGGCGGAAGCAAGCGTGGCGCCGGTGGTTTCGATCTCGCCGCGCACGATGCCGGCAAGTTCGAGGGCGCCGGGCGTATCGCTGTGAACGAGAATGGAGCGCGCCGGCATGGCGATCACGGCTCCGTCGATCGTTCGGACAGTTCCGTCGAGCAGGAATTGCCGCACGCGCGCACGCACTGAAGCTTCATCCTTGACGACGGCGCCCGGGAGCCCGCGCTGGACGAGTTTGCCATCGGCATCATAGGCACGGTCCGCGAGGAAAAGTGCCAACGTCTTCAGGCGCGCACGTATGGCCGCCAATTCGATCTCGCTGCCCGAAGTGACGAAGACCACGAGACCGCGGTCGACGGTGGCGATCGCATCCATCATCAGGTCGGCGATAACAGGATCACGGTTGACCATATTGCCCATGGCGGCATGGAAGCTGAGATGGGACACGGCGACCCGCTCGCTCCTGGCGATGGCCATCAGGGCGCCGAGCTGGTAGAGCATCTGCTGGCGGAGCTCGTCCGCCGAAAACGGTATTTCGCGCCGGCCGAAGCCGAACCGGTCGGGCAGACCGGGATGGGCGCCGATGCCGACGCCGTTCTGTTTGGCGAGCCGGACCATGCGCCCCATCGTGTCGGGGTCGCCACCGTGGAAGCCGCAGGCGATGTTGGCCGAGGAGACGATTTTCATCATCGCTTCGTCGTCGCACAGCCGGTAGGGGCCAAATCCTTCGCCCATGTCGGAATTCAGATCGATCTTCATGAGTTCCTCCTTTTGACGGCGTCTCCGTTTTCACGCGTTTCCCGCCGCATTGCCCTATGCCATCGCCTTCAGGGCGCGTTTGATCATGCCGGATGTCTGCCTGATGTCATCGACATAGCGAGCAACAGCCTGTTCGACCCTGCGCGCTTCCGCATGCGTCGAGCGGACGAATTTCAGGCGGGCGCCGATGCGGGCTTGCCCGAGCCGCCAGAGGTCGCACTCGATCACGCCGGCGATCTTCGGGTATCCGCCGGCAGTGTTCGCATCGCTCATCTGCACGATCGGTTCGCCGCCGGGCGGCACCTGGATGACGCCGGGCACGACGCCGTGCGAGCGCATCTCGATCGATGCCGTCGGCCTGATCGGTTCTCCCGACAAGCGGTAGCCCGTGCGGTCGCTTCGTGAGGAGATCCTCCAGGTCTGGCGCCAGAATGGCTCACCGTCTCCGGCGAAAAGATCATGCTCTCCGGCCGGCAGAGCTCGGATCGGCAGTACGCCGTCGGCCGGCGCCGGGAAGATATCGCGCAGCGCCACGGCCGGTTCGACGGCCGCAAGACCAGCGGCCGGTAGCATGGTGATTTCCGCGTCCTCGCCGAGCGCGATCCGATCGCCTTTCACGAGCGGCCGGCCGGCATTGCCGCCGAAGCCGCCACGGAGAGACGTGCTGCGCGAGCCCATGACGACGGGGATATCGAGCCCGCCTCCAAGCGCGATATAGGCACGCGCGAGCCGCGGCGGCTGCTTCAGTTCGAGAACCTGTCCGGCCTCGGCGGCATAGGCGCACCAGGGAAGGAGTTCCGATCCGTCGAGATCAGGATTGCCGTCGGCGCCGGTCACCGCAAAGACGGTGCGCTGCTCGAAACGCAGTCTGAACGGAAAGGTCTGCACCTCGATTGCGGCGGCATTCTCGTCATTGCCGACGAGAATATTACCGATTCTGACCGCCAGCGGATCCATGGCGCCGCTCGCCGTGACGCCGATGTCGCGATAGCCGGGGCGTCCCAGGTCCTGCACCGTATTGAACGGGCCGCTTTCCAGGATTTCGATCATAGCTCGATCCTTGCCGGCAGGAAGTGCACCGTATCGCCCGGCGCCATCATGGCGGGGGTCGGCGAATTCGGGTCGAACATCTCGAGCGTCGCAAAGCCGATGGAATTCCAGCCGTTCGGTCCCGTGAGCATGGCAACGCCGGTCTGCATGCCGCCGATGGTCACGCAGCCCTTCGCCATCTTCAGCGACGGCACGGTCTTTCGCGGCATGTAGATGCGCGGATCGAGGCCATGCAGATAGCCGAAACCGGGGGCGCTGCCCACGGCGAAGACACGATAGATGGCCTGGTGGTGGATGCGGACAACCTCGCGGTCGCTCAAGCCGGAGAGATCGCAAAGGGCCGGAAGATCGGTCGCATGTTCGCCGCCATAATGGACCGGGATCTCGATGATCTTACCCTTGAGATCGATGCTCTGCGCGTTTTCCCACGCCTGTAGCAGCCGGGCTACCACCGCATCGGGATCTTCGGGCGTCTCCTTGAAGATCACCAGCAGATTGGTCATGCCGGGGATGTCTTCCGCAAGATCCGCCCAGCCTTTCACGCTCCGGGACAGAGCCCAGATCCGCCGCTGCGCTGCAAGATCGAATTCACCAGGCGCCTCGAGCAGGAAGGCCTTGGCGCCGATCGAGGAAACCCGTGGCCGGCTTTTGGTAGCGGCAACGATCTGGCGTCGCGATGCGTGTCTGTTCGTCGTGTCGATCATGATGGGAACTCGATTTCGAACAGAGGATCGCCGTAGCCCACCAGCGCGCCGGGCTCGGCGAGCAGCCTGGTCACAACACCGGCACTGCCGGCGCGAACGGGGAGCAGCACATCCCCTATCCTGATGAAGCCGAGGATATTGGCGGCGGCCGACAGGGACCGCGGCAGATCTTGGGACACGCCGGAGGCAGCCGGGTGATCGACGCAGAACCGGCCCGCCATCGGAGCCTTCACGACGGCCGGTGCGGAACCCGGTGCACTCGGCGTCGCTTTCGTTGAGCTGCTCTGCGCCTCCCCCTCCCCTGAAATGACAATGCGAAGCTGGGCGCCCGGCCGGGAGATTTCCAGCCCGCCCACTCCGGCGGCCGTCAGCGCCTGAGTCAGCAGTGCGACGGTGGCCGGATCGCTGAAATCGATCGCGCTCATGCCGCCCTCCGCAGCTTCAGCCATTGCTCGAGATAGTGAATGTCGGTCTCGCCGCGCGCGAACGCATGGTCCTCGAACAGGTCGCGCAGGAAGGGGATGCTGGTGGCGATGCCCTCGATCTCTATGCCGGCGAGCGCCTCGCACATTCTTGCCATCGCTTTCGCCCGCGTCGGCGCATGCACGATCAGCTTGGCAATCAGCGAGTCGTAATAGGGTGAGACCTTGTAGCCGGCATGGATATGCGTATCGACGCGGATGCCTGACCCCTGGGGTAAAACCAGGCGGGTGATGACGCCGGCCGACGGCAGGAAGGTGTCGGGATCCTCGGCGTTGATGCGGCATTCGAAGGAATGGCCGTCGCATGTCACGCCGTCCTGGGTGAGGTCCAGAACGTGACCTTCGGCCGCCTTGATCTGTGCTCGGACGATATCGACCCCGCTCGTCATCTCGGTAACGGGGTGCTCGACCTGAAGGCGCGTATTCATTTCGATGAAGTAGAAAGCGCCGTCCTGATAGAGGAATTCGAAGGTTCCGACGCCGCGGTAACCGATTTGACGGCAGGCCTCCACGCAGGCCATGCCGACCGGATGGATGATCTCAGGCGCGATCCCCGGGGCTGGCGCCTCCTCCACCACCTTCTGATGGCGGCGCTGCATCGAGCAGTCTCGATGCCCCAGCCATACGGCATTGCCATGGCCGTCGCAAATGATCTGGATTTCGATGTGGCGAGGATGCTGGAGGAATTTCTCCATATAAAGCGAGGGCGAGCCAAAGGCCTTGCGGGCCTCTTCGCGGGTCAGAGCGATCGCTTCATGCAGCTGGTCGGCCATCGGAACGACGCGCATGCCGCGCCCCCCGCCGCCGCCGGCCGCCTTGACGATGACCGGATATCCGATGTCAAGCGCAACGCGCTCGACCGATGCGGGATCGTCGGGCAGCGCGGTGTCGGGGCCCGGAACGCAGGGGACGCCGGCTGCCATCATCGCCCGTTTTGCCGCGATCTTGTCGCCCATGGTTGCGATCGATAAAGCCGGCGGGCCGATGAAGATCAGCCCGGCCCTTTCGACGGCGTCCGCGAATGCCGCATTTTCCGACAGAAACCCGTAACCAGGATGGATGGCGCCGGCGCCGGTCAGGCGCGCGGCGAGAAGAATAGCATCCTGATTGAGATAGCTCTTGGCTGCACTCGAGGGGCCGATACAGAGAAAGCTGTCGGCAGACCTGACATATGGTGCATCCCTGTCCGCCTCCGAGCAGATGGCGATCGTCTTCAGGCCGAGATCACGACACGCGTGCTCTATCCGGACGGCGATCTCGCCGCGATTGGCGATGAGCACGGTCTCGAAGCGTCGGCTGGCAGCGGGTTGTTCAGATGTTTCCGGCATCAGGCAATCTCCGCCAGCAGGTCGCCGGTCTCGACCTCGCCGCCGTCTATTTCGGTCAGGCGAGTGATGCGCCCGGATCGCGGCGCGGCGATCTTGTTGAAGACTTTCATCGCTTCGATGATGAAGAGGGTCTGCCCCTCCTCGACCGCGTCGCCGATCGTGACGAATGGGGGTTCCCCGGGCGCCGGGGTCCGGTGCAGAACGCCGAAAACAGGCGCCTTCACCGCATGGGAGGTTTGCTCGACGCCGCCCGAGGGCGCACCGGCGATCGGTCTCGGCTTTCGCTCGGGTTCGGCGACATCCTCCTGGCTCGCTGCCGTTCGGAAAATCCGAACCGTCACGTCCTTTTCCGTCACGGTCAGCTCGGTAATATTAGATCGTCCGACAAAGTCGATCAGCGTCTTGATCTTCGAGAGGTCCATGTGCGTGCTCGGAATTTCAATATTCCACCGTGCAGACCTGAGGTTTCAAATCGCCCGGCGTTATGATTTTCGTAGCACGACGCTTGGGTTGATGGGGTCAGACGAACTTTTGATGGAGCGCACCGCACACAGCCGGCGTATTTCATACCTTCAAAAATGGGCTGAAGGTCAGCACGGCGGAGAACACCGCGAGTCCGACCCTGAACGGCAAAGAATCCACGCTGTCGCGCAATCGTGGACAGATAACGTCTCGACGCGCTAACGGAACGATGGGGTTTTTCGTAGGTTTGCCTGATGATGTCGAGCTTTTTGCGGAACGTGGTTCCGTCGCTCGTCAACGCCATATAGACGGTCAGCCGATGGCGTGCGCCGAATATGTCGCTATAGTCGATCCATCCCCCGATGCAGATGTGCTTGGTGCCGGCATGCAGGTCCAGCAGGTAGGCTCGGCACGTGGAGGTCACCTTGATCCAATCCAGGGTCTGGAACTTGTCGGGGCCGATAACGCCAAATTTGAACATATTAGTGAGAGGAACGGAAAGAACTGCGTCCCGATCGGTCACCATATCGAGGTCGAGGACGATTTCGAGGTCAAGGGCAGGGGTCGCCCCACAATTCTTGAAGGCGACATCGACACTATCGCTGGACATGTCAAACTCCGCCCTTTCAATGATCATATAGGCGCGCAATTGCGCCTCCGATCCTTTACGCTGAACCCGGAGTGCTTGCATCGCAACAACGACAGTGACAAGCGCGAAGACGGTCGCAAGGCTGCTGCTGATCACCCCGACCCAGCCCTGAATGCTGCAGCCATCCGTCGAACACCATTCGACAGGCTGAGCCATCGAGAGGAGGACGACAGTGCCGGCAATTCCGATGAGCGCGAAGGCGCACCCAAGCGCCAAGCCGAAATCGACCAGCCATTTGAACCGAGTGTCCATGCGCGCTCCCTCAAGCGCGCCTATTGTGCACAGAACCCGGGAATAGTGTAGAGATCGAGGCTACAATCGCTCACGTCGCTGCCCAACTGCTCTAGCGGCAACCAGGTCACGCGCCTCGGAACGTTGCAGTCGTACGGCGAAATTTGATCGCGGCATCGTCGAGCCAGCCACTCCAAAATGCGAGCCCGCTAGAGGAAGTGCTCGATCTCTGGGACGGTCCTGCCTCCCAAGGCAGCGATTTCGGCTATCGACTTACCGTGACATATCCACACGACGCAGGCTTTCCAAGGGGGAGAAGATTGGCGCGCACCACGACGCTCAAGAACTAGGGAAGTTCGGAAACGACGCTCGTAACCTATCTCGGCGTCAAAGCCGCTAAACCAAATTGGCGAACTCGAAGGCTGGCAGATGGGGCAAACTCTCAGACAACGCCAAATCGCTCGAGCATCGTTCTCAGCTGCATGTTCTCCTGGCGGAGCTGCTTTATCAGCAGTGACTTGAGGCGCCGGTTTTCCGCATCAAGCGCCGCTAATTCATCGACTGGTGCTTCGACGTAAGCGGCGGAAAAATCCTGCCTGAGTTGATTCCTTGCGCTGTCGACATGATTCCCTGAGCGGCTCTCGCCTATACGCGTCACCGCTTTTCGGACCGGCCTTTTGGTTGAACGTTTGTTCGATTGCGCGATCGGTCCGACGGGATCGTGATGGTTTTGCGGTGGATCGATTGGCGCCGGTCCGACCAAAGAAGCGGGCAACTGGGACTCATTGCCGGCGTCATGGTTCTGATCGAGCTGATTTGCTGACCGCTGGTCCTGCGCAATTTCGCCGGGTTCGCCGACAGCGTCCAGTTTGTGCTTGGGTTCGAACAAGTGCGGCGCTTCCGTCTCTGCCTGACGGATGAAAGCCTTGATATCGGTGTTTCCCCAGATCGAATTTGCCTGGGTTGTCAATCGCCGGCGACCCGACTTGAATTCGACGACGAAGTTTCGCTGTGGTATTTTCATATTTACATTAGACCTTTAGATTCCGTGCCGAGCTCTCAATTAACGTCGAACCGTTTCAGCATCTTTTTGAGCTGGGCGTTCTGCAGCTGGAGCTTCCGGGCGAGCTCTCTTTTCAGTTTTTTGATGTCCTCATCAAGGCTTGCCACATCGTCGAAGAACGCGTCGCGCGCAGACGACCGAGGCACGCCTTGACTTTCACGTGTCACGACACCGGCCCGCGCGCCAGTGTTAGCCTGGGCTCCCATCCTCCGCTCACCGCGACTGTGCGGAGACCTTGTCCGAGACTTCGAATTTGTCTCGCTTGGCTCATCGGCGCTTTCAACTGAACGACGCGCTTCGCTTGGTGAGAGTGTCAAAGCCTCGTCACCAACGACTGGCGGTGCCAATGCCTGCGCTGCATCGCGATCGCCTTCCGGCCCATTCGAATCTGATGCCACTTTCTCGACCGGAACAGCCTCGTTGTGATCTGCAGAGGCAGTGACTTCGGTTAAAGGAGGTGCCGGAGTCTGGTCCGCGCCGTGAGCAAGGGCCGCGGGATCGGTGTCGTGCGCCGTCGAACTCTCCGGCCCTTTTGCCGCTCGTCGCCGAGACGTCAAATCGACTAGAAATTTCCACGGTGTTTTCATTGGATTTCACCTCGATCAAGCCGGGCTGCGATGCTGCGTAGCGCCCTGCCCCCACTCGCAGGTCGGCCGGGCACGATGGAGGCGCCCGGCGACTATTTTTCTGCTGAAGATGCGGTGGCTGAAGCCGATGGCGGCCGACCTAAATGTCAGCGTGCTGATCAATCCAGTCCGAGCCGTTTGCGCAGATCGGTATTTTCCTGGCGCAGCTTGTCGGCCAGCAATTTGCGCAAGCGCTTGTTCTCTTCTTCAAGCTGGATCAGATCTTCCAGCTCATCAATCACCGGTGCGGATGCCTTTGCCGTTTGCGGGGCAGGCTTGGAGATCTTATTTCTTCCTCTGCCCTTGAGGGTGCCCTTGGTATCGGAAGGCTTGGCCTCGCTCGACCTCGGCTTTCTTCCCCTGCCCCGTCCAACAGGTTTTGCCTCACCTGCCGCCGGCGCCGGTTCGGTCACGGCCTCGGTCGCCGCAGAAGCCGGTTCGGCAGCTTGCTTTCGACGACGCGGCGAACGCTTCTTCTTAACGTCCGCTTTTATCGGCGCATCCGTTTCCGCGGCCCCGGCAGCGGGGCGCGTATTATTCTCATCAGCCATCAGACATCTCCTCTATAGCCAAGTCACTTTTCGACTGGGTGAAAGAAGGAGTCAACAAAGGCGCTACGGTTATCGCCCGCCTAATATCATGAATTCGATAGCGTGTGACTCGACCGCCTCCGACCCTAACGCTTTTGGCTAACTTTTCGCGGGTCAGGCATGCGCTCTACTATGCTGGCGGGAAATCTGGAGAGGGGCATGCACTATCGCCAAAGGTCGGTGCTGTTCGTGGCGCCTTGGCTGATCATCGGAATTGCCGCAGTAGCCGCGTCGGGCGGTATAACTGTTGCGGATCTCGACAAGCCAGAACTGCTGATTGCCGCGCTTTTTGTCGGCCTCGTCATCGGCATGGCCGTTGAGCAGCTCCTACCAACGACGAGAAAACAATCCCGGCAGGAGAGAAACAGGTCACGCCCCGAGAAAAAGCGCAGCAACGAGCGCATCCTGTTGCGACCCTGGCGTCCGATGCCAGCTCCGGAGTTAGTGAAACCCGTCGACCCCGTGGATCAACTGCGTATCGTCATGCGCTCGAATTTCACCATTCAGCCATTGCTGAACAAGAGCGAAGCCCGCGTGTTTCGCGAGCTCGACAGCATCGTAATCAGTTGCAATTCCTCCTGGCAGGTCATGGCGCAGGTGTCGTTGGGCGAAATCCTGCGAAGCACCGATGCGGACGCCTACAGTTGCATCAACTCCAAGCGTGTCGACTTACTGCTCGTGGACAGCAATTGCCAACCGCGGCATGTCATCGAATATCAGGGCGGAGGACACCATCGAGGCACCGCGGCCGCGCGCGATGCGGTCAAGAAGGAGGCGCTTCGACGCGCCGGGGTCGGGTACCACGAGGTGGTGGCTGGGCAAACGACCCCATCGGAACTCAGACGATTGGTCGAAAAGCTGGTGGATAAACCGATTGTCAGCTAACGCGCTCCCGTTACTCATGCCGGCATGGCCGAGCCGCTTCCTACAGAAGAAACCATCTCCTCTTCTTGACAGCGTGGCGGCGCAAACGGGATGCCCTCCGATCTCCAGGCCGTTCGCGAAAATCTGTTTCCGGCCAGCCACGGAGCCATCGAGGGGAGACGGCGTGCTCGCCCGCAAAGAGGGCAAGAACTAAAACGTCCACCGACCCATTGCCAATCGTTCCACACTCAAAAGGCGTTTGAGCTTAACTCTAGGGGAGCGTTGGGCGAGTCAATCCAAAGGTCCCCCTCTACGAAACAACGATAGGCGCTAGCCCAGCGCTTCGACCACGTTGAGCAACACCCGGGCACCTGAAATCATATGCGCGTCAGTTACGAACTCCGCCTCGTTATGGCTGATGCCATGGCGACACGGAACAAAGATCATGGCTGTTGGAGCTACGCGGTTTATGAACAGCGCATCGTGAAAAGCACCGGAAACCATTTGGCGGCTCTTGAGACCGAGAGCTTTGCAGGCCTTCTCAATTGCCCCTGTAATAGCTGGTGAAAAGCGGCCTGGCGCCATGTTGACGCGCTGGCTGACGCTAACGTCACAGTCCCAGCGGGCGCCAGCGGCCTCGCATTCCTTTCGCACATGCTGGTCCATCGCAGCAAGGATAGCGGCGTCCGGATGGCGGATATCGACGGTGAAGGTAACCGAACCGGGGATGACGTTGATGGAACCTGGCTCGGCAGTAATGCGGCCGACCGTCAGCCGTGCCTCGGGGTCCGCAGGCATGACCGCCGATTGAAGGTTTGCGATTGCGGCGGCTGCCGCACCCATGGGGTCCTTGCGGAATTCAAGCGGCGTCGTGCCGGCATGCGCGGCCACACCGGAGAAGACAACTTCAAGCCATTTCGTGCCCTGCACCGCCGTGACGACACCGATGGGCACGTCCTCCTGCTCGAGGATCGGGCCCTGTTCAATATGCAGTTCGACAAAGGCGGAAATAGCGTGGCCTGTTGGTCGCAATGCAGCTTCAGGCAGTGCTGCGAGCGTTGCCGCCAGCTCATCGGCCAGCCGCGGGCCGTCCGTCGCATGTATCGGCTCCCAGTCCGCCATAGTTCCTACCCCCGCAAAGGCCATGGATCCCATGCAACCCGGCGAATAGCGGCTACCTTCCTCATTGGTGAAGGCGACGACTTCGACGGCACGGTCGGTTTCGATGCCGGCGTCGCTCAGCGCTTCGAGCACCTCGAAAGCGCTGAGCGTACCGAGCGCGCCATCGAAACGGCCACCAGTCGGCTGGCTGTCGAGGTGGCTGCCGATGAGGATCGGTGGCAGGGAAGCATCCCGGCCCTCCCGTCGAATGAACAGATTGGCGATATCATCCTGGAAGACGGTGAAGCCGCGGGCAAGCGCTCGCTCCGCGAGCAGCCGGCGCGCCGCACGGTCTTCGATGCCCAAAGCCTGCCTGTTGACACCACCGGCAGGCGTCGCGCCGATCGCTGCGAAATCGGCGACAGACGCGAGCAGGCGCGCGGCGTTGACCTCCGGCTTCCGGGTCATCGGCCAAGGCCTGCAATGAACCGCTTGACCCGCTCGAGCTCAACCGCATTCCACCAGACGCCATCGTATTTAAGGGCGCTTGCAATGATCACGCCGTCCGCGACGGACAGAATATCGTTGGCATTATCATGCGTGACGCCGCTGCCCACCAGTGTAGGTAGCGACGCCGCCTCCTTGATCATGCTGATATGACCGAGATCGGCGGCGTGGCCGGTGCGCTGGCCGGTGGCGATGACGACATCGGCATCGAAGAAGACGAGATCCTTGACCTGTTCTTCCACCGGCCGATCCGCCACGATGGCATGCGCCCCATGCTTGACGTGGGCATCGGCAAAGATGCGGACGCCACGGGCGCGAAGATGGGCACGGTAGCGCATGGCGCGTGCCGATTCTCCCTCCACAAACCCCTCGTTCGCAATATAGGCATTGGCCCACTGGTTGACGCGAATGAAGGATGCTGACGAGGCAGACGCGATGGCAAGCGCCGGGATCGCCGCATTGGCGAGCACATTGATGCCGATCGGGCGACCGAGCTCGCGGCGGATCCGATCGGCGACAACGGCCATATACGCTGATGTCTCGGGGCCGATATCATCAGGCTTGGCAAACGGAACATCGCCGTGGTTCTCGACGATGACAGCGTCGCAGCCGCCCGAAAGGTAGGCCCGTGCATCTGAAAGACCGCGCTCGTAGATCGTCTCGACGCCTTCGTCGTCATAGCGTGGCGCCCCCGGCAATGGCATCAGATGCACCACACCGATCACCGGCTTGTCGCGCCCGAAAAGCGTCCTCAGTGTGTCCTTGTCCTGCCGTCCGATAGGGTTGCTCATGGCGATCACACGTTTTCCAGTTTCAATGTCTTTGTAAGGGCGGCTAGCTCTGCCGAGGTGGGGAAAGAGGCGAGGGTACCGGCACGGCCGACAGCTAAACCCGCCGCCCGTGTTGCAAGTCTTGCGGCATCGGAAACAGGGACGCGCTGCGCGAGAAGCCCCGCCAAGGTTCCGGCAAAACAATCGCCGGCTCCGCTCGCATCCACGGCCTGACGTTTTTTAGCCGGGATCTGGAGCCGGGAAGATGCATCCAGAACGAAGGCACCTTCTGAGCCGAGCGTCACGATGACGGTGGGGGCTCCCATCGCGCGCAAGCGGTCGGCGGCGCGCTCGGGAGCGGTCTCGCCGGTCAAGGCCTCGGCCTCTGGGCGATTGACGATCAGAAGCGATACCGCCGCCAGATCCAGCGCTTCGGCAGAGAGCGGGCTCGGATTGAAAACCGTGAGCAGTCCGGCTGCGTGCGCCGCCTTCAGGCATTGCGCTGTCACATCGGCACCGAGGTTGCCTTGCATCAGCAGCATGTCGCCGGCGCGCCAGGTCGATACGATCGGGGTCATTGTCAGCGGATCGAATCCCTCTGCGCAGGCGGCGGCGGTGACGATGACGTTCTCGCCGTGGCGATCGATCAAGATCACCGAGCGGTCGCTGGGCAGGTCCAGGCGCGAGAGGCGCAGGTCGGACATCTCCGCGGAAAGCAGGCTTTCCATCCCGTCGCCGGCCGCGTCCCGTCCCAGAGGCGCCCAGAGCGTGACCGACGCCCCTGTCCGGGCGGCAGCGACGGCCTGGTTTGCCCCCTTGCCGCCGAGGCCTTCGCCGGCAGCCGTTGCGTTCAGCGTTTCGCCCGGCTGCGGCAGCCGCTCCAGGCGAAAGCTCGCATCGACGCAGACATTGCCGACGACATGGATGGTCATGGCCTCAAGACCTTCCGTTCAGTCCGTTGCCCAGGCGAGCATCTGCTCGAACAGGGTCTTGTAGCCTGGCCAGGCAATGAATTCCGGCGGCAGCCAGTGCGGGCCGACGTCCGACGTCCAGACGAGCGTACGGCCTTCGCCGTAGGTTCCCGTGACGAGCAGCGGCAACGAACCATATTCCGAGGAAACGGTCATGAGCTGGTTTGCCCCTTCCTTCAGCGTCACTTCGTTGAAGCCAAGCAGATAAGGGAACTCGCCGGAAATGCCCGAAAGGATCGGATGCGAAGCATCGCCCGAAACAACCGGCGTAAAGCCCTCCGGCACCTCGACACGATCATCGACGGGAAGGCAGGCCACCGGCAGCACTTCTTCGACCGCGGTGTTGCGGAAGCGCGCGCCGCCATTGATGCCCTGGAACGAATAATAGCCACCGAACATCAGGAGCGCACCGCCCTGGGCAACGTAGTCGCGCAGCAATTTCAGGCGGTTGGGCGTCCGGCGCGAGTGGATCCAGGTATCGGGATGCAGAAGCAGCGTGTTGGCGCCGATATCCGAAAGCACGATGGCGTCATAGGCCTGAAGGCCTTCGAGCGTGCTCGGAAACTCCTTCTGCGCCTCGTGCGCAGGCATGAAGGTAACGTCGAAGGGGCTATCCTTCAGGGCCTTCAGCAATTCGTCCGCGCCGGTGTGGTAGGTCACGGTCGGGAACTGGTCGAAACCCTTGATGTGGGTGGCAGTCGACACCCAGGATTCGCCGGCGAGCAGCACTTTTTTCTTGGTCATGGAAACTCCTTGAACGATGGGCCAGCGCTTAGGCGACGGCGGAAAAGACGGATTTCGGGTTGTCGATCAGCATGCGGTCGATAGCCGCCTGATCGACGCCATGGCGCTTCAGCCGCGGCAGGAAGTGCTTGAGGATGTAGCCGTAGCCAAAGCCGCCGTAGCGCGTCAGCATGATCTTCAGGAACACATCCTGCGACAGAAGCAGCCGGTCGCCGAAACCCTTGTCGATGAGGGCGGCGATGGCACGGGCATTCTCCTCGTCGGACGGCGACTGGGCGTCCTGATCGGCATAATAATAGTCCATGCCGATCATGTCATATTCCAGGAAAGCACCGCGCTTGGCCAATGCCATCTGATAATCGAGATCATTATGGCTGGGGTTCATGTGACAAAGGACGGTGTGGCGCAGATCCGCGCCCTCTTCTTCCACCATGTCGAGCACGCGATGCGCCAGGCGCTCCCAGCCCGGCAGATGGATGGAGAGCGGCAGGCCGGTGATGCGCGACGCCCGCGCCGAAGCACGAAGCGACTTCTCCTCCTCGGCGGTGAAATTCCGGCTGACGCCAACCTCACCGATAATGCCGGCCATGATCTCGGGCTGCGTCTCGCCGCCACCGACATCATCGACGATGAACTGCGTCACCGCATCGACGTCCATGGCTTTCAGCCAGTCGGGATGGGTGTGCTCCAGATAGAAGCCGGTGCCCATGATGATCCGCAGCCCCGACATGCGCGCGATGCGGGCAAGTCCTGCCGCATCACGGCCGATGCCGAAATTGGTCGTTTCGACCACGGTACAGCCGCCGAGCGCCTGGAACCGCTTGAGCTCCCCAAGCGCCAGATCCCCGTCGTCGAGCGAGACATTGTCCCGGTTCATATAGGGGTTCATGCGCAACTCGCCGATGATCTCGATAGAGACCTTCTGTTCGGCGATTGCCTTTTCGTCCGGATGGCAGGGGCAGATCCAGCTGGTCGCGCCATCAAGGAAGATGTGCTCGTGCATCAGCGTCACGCCGAGATCCTCAACCGGCACGGGGCCGGTGACGGTCATGGCAGCGCCGGAATTCACCCCGATGGGATGGCGCGCTTTCGGCGCGTCCTTGAAGAGATCATCGAGCATTTTCAGCGCCCCTTTGCGCCGCCGCGGAACAGGCGGAAATTCAGCCAGATCGCGACGAGGATAATGAAGCCGGTGACGATCGGTGTGAAGAAGGGCGAAAGGTGCGAGAGGATAAGGCCGTTTGCGAGCACTGCGACCGTGAGCGCACCGAGCACGGTCCCCACGAGAGAGCCGCGTCCGCCGAAGAGGCTGGTGCCGCCAAGCACGACGGCTGCGATGACATCGAGCTCGAAGCCCTGTCCCGCATTCGACGAGCCAGAACCGAGACGGGCGGAGAGGATGACGCCAGCGGCGGCCGCCGCCGTACCCGAGAGCACATAGACCCAGAGGATGACACAGCGCGTGTTGACGCCTGCCCGCCGTGTCGCCTCGGCATTGGCGCCGACTCCCGTGACGTAACGACCGAAATGGGTTTCGTTGAAGGCGATGTAGGCGACGGCGAGGATGACGATGGCGATCAGCGCCGGAGCGGGAATGCCGAACACCCAGGCGCGGCCAAGCGCCACGAAGGGGCTGGTCGGCTCGATCGGGATCGAATAACCGCCGGTGATGAGCAGCGCAAAACCACGGATCACGGAAAGCCCGGAAAGCGTGACGATGAAGGCAGGGATACGCTCATAGGCGATGAAGTAGCCCTGAATAACGCCCACAAGGCCGCCGAGGAGCAGCATCAGCAGGATAGCCAGCGGCCAGGGAACACCAGCCTGAAGGGCTGCCGCCGAAAGCGTGGCCGTCAAGGCGAGAACAGAGCCGACCGAAAGATCGATGCCGCCCGTCGTGATCACGAAGGTCATGGCGGCTGCAACGATGAGCAGCGGGGCGGACTGCCGGATGACGTTGAGAAGGTTTGGCGCGGTCAGGAACGCATCGGTCGTCACCGCAAAGAACAGGCAACAGACGACGAAGAACAGCGCGATCGACATGACGCCGCCATTGGCCACGACCTTGTCGAGGATCGTTGCCTCGCGCATGCGGGGCGGATGGCTGGCATAGGCGTTGGGTTCGGAACTCATGCGGAGACGCCCTTTTCCCGGTTATGGCCTGCGGACCGGGCGGCAAATTTTCGCCCGACGATGAGATTGACGACGTCCTCGATATTGGTGTCCTCGATCCGGCGCTCGGCGACATTGCGCCCCTCGTACATCACCTGAATGCGGTCGCAGACGAGGAAAAGGTCCTGAAGGCGGTGCGTGATGAGGATGACCGACACGCCGCGTTGCGAGACGGTGCGGATGAGTTCGAGCACCGCCTCCACCTCGGCGACGGCGAGTGCCGCGGTCGGCTCGTCCATGATGAGCACGGACGGATTGAAGGATGCGGCGCGGCCGATGGCGATGGACTGGCGCTGGCCACCCGAAAGGTTTTCCACCTTCATTCGCGTATCGGGAATGACGATACCGAGGTTGGAGAGCATGTCGCGCGCCCGCTCGTGCATCAGTTTCTTGTCGAGCATCGGCACGCCGGCTATCCGTCGTTTCGGCTCGCGACCAAGGAAGAGATTGCCGGCGACATCGATCGTGTCGCAGAGCGCCAGGTCCTGGTAGACCATCTCGATCCGAGCTGCGCGCGCATCCGCCGGCGAGGTGAAGGCAACCTCCCTGCCATCAATCTCGATGGTGCCGGCATCGGGGATCACCGCGCCGGAGAGAACCTTGCTGATGGTAGACTTGCCCGCGCCGTTGTCACCCACCAGACCGAGGACTTCCCCGGGCTTCAGGTCGAGTGAGGCGTTGTCGAGCGATTGTAGAGCGCCGTAGCGCTTGGAAATGCCGGTCATGCGGACGCGGCTGACTTGCGTGTCGGTCATATTCAACGCCCTTGCTGGAAACCCGGCCGCCCAGCCTGATCGTCAGGCCGGGCGGCGGCGGCAGTTCGGCTTACTTGAACATTTCGCGATACTGATCGACGTTCGCCTTGGTGACGATGGTGACCGGCACGTTGATGATCGGCTCGATCTTTTCACCCTTCTTGACCTTGACGAGCGCCTCGACCGCGGCCTTGCCCTCACCGGCAGGATCCTGTTGGATCACAGCCGTCACGAAGCCCTGGTCGATGCCATCGATGGCGGATTTCGTCAGATCCCAGCCGAAGACCTTGATGCTATCACCGCGGCCCTGGCTGGCAACGGCGGATACCGCGCCGAGCAGCGCCGGCTCGCCGGTCGCGTAGAGTGCCGTCATGTCGGGATTGGCGGTCATCAGGTTTTCAGCGGCAGACAGTGCAACGTCCTGCACGTTCTGGCCGTCAACGGTATTCAAAAACTCAACCTTCTGGCCGCCCTTACCCACGGCTGCCTTGAAGCCATCAAGGCGCTGGTTCTGGATGAAGGAGTTGAGCGCGCCGACGACGCCGACTTTTGCAGCACCACCCATGTCGCTCTTCACATAATCGGAGAAGAACTTGCCGATCTCGGCGCCGGCTGTGGTGTTGTCGACACCGACGAAGGCGATGTTGTCCCCTTCCGGAATCTGCGCATCGATGGCGATGACCGGAATGCCGGCATTCTTAGCAGCAGTGATGGCCGGCTTTACGCCGTTGACATCGATGGCAACCAGAATGATGCCGTCGACCTTCTGCGTGATGTAGGTTTCGATCGCATCGTTCTGCGCCGCGGGCACATTGTTGGCGTTGAAGATCACGAGATCGGCGCCTGCAGCCTTGGCTGCGGCGTTGGCACCGTCATTGATCTGGTTGAAGAACAGTGCCTGCTGGTTGATGGTGACGAGCGCGAATGTATCGGCAAAGGCGCTGGAAACGCCCATGGAAAGCGTCATGGCTGCAGCTGCAGCGCAGCCGAGAAGATATTTGGTCCGACCCATTTTAGGTTCCCCTTGTTAGAAGCCGCTGGCGGCAACAGAATTTACAGGGGCATTATTCAAGTGACTTGAATTATTGTCAAGTCACTTGAATGCAAGCAATCACAAAAGTTAACTCGCAACTTTTCCTGAGTTAAATCAGAATGTTGCCGGGGTATTTACCCAGAAAATCGAGGCGCGCTGGTTTCCGACATTGCGATACCAATGGGCCAGTTCGGAATTGAAAACGAAACTGTCTCCGGCGGCCAGGCGAAAGGTCTTATCGCCGATCATCAGTTCGATCTCGCCGACAAGAACGTAGCCCACTTCCTCCCCGACATGCTGGATCGGCCCGGCGCTCTCGCCGCCCACATCGATATGGTGAATGTTGCACTGGAGCAGATGGCCCTGTGAATAGGGAATGATGCGCTCCAGCGATATGCCCTCGCCGCGCCGCAGCGGATCGAGCGAGATCAGCGGTCGCGTGCCAGCGCGAAATACCACCCCCTCATCGGCATCCGTCTCCTCGAACATCCAGCCGATATTGGAATCCAGTGCCTGCACCAGCCGGTGCAGCATGGGCAACGAGGGCGAAGCTTTGCCGTTTTCGATCTTGGACAGCAGGCTTTCTGAACAATCCGCAGCCAGCGCCAGTGCCTTCAACGTCAAGCCGCGCGTCTGCCGCGCAAGCTTGAGGCGTGCACCGAGCCGCACCGGATTCGATTGGACCTTGTCCTCTCGGTTGCTTTCGGACGGCAAAGGCGGCTTGACCATATTCATGTTAGAAGCATCGCATTGATCGGTGCCACAATCATAAATCCTTCAGGCAAGCGCTGTCCAGTTAGGATGCTTTAGGCGTAGAACGTTAGGCCTGCTTGCGTGGAGCAAGGCTATCAAACAAAAGGTGACGACAATGCTTAGGCCAGACGGCGTGAACATGCTGCCGACCGGGATTTCTGATTATAATGTCGACTAATCGGAATGTCCCTTTTTTGTTAGTACATGTATAGACATTATTGTTGAACGGTGGTTCTATCCCGCAAAAACAAGGGGATCATCATGGCCAATACGATGTTCGATCTGGCAGGAAGAGTGGCAGTTGTGACTGGTGCGAGCCGCGGCATGGGCCAATAGATTGCGCTGGCGCTTGCCGAAGCGGGTGCCGTTATTTGCGTATGGCGCGCGATCAAAATTCGCTAATCGAAACCAAAGCGAGTATCGAAGCCCTTGGCAGGACCTGTATCACGGGCGCCCAGGATGTGACAAATATTTCGTCCATCGACGAAACGCTAAGCAAGTTCGAAAACATCGCTGGCGCTGTCGATATCCTTGTCAATAATGCCGGGTACGAACAGGTATCTCCCTCGCTCGAGATCGATGAACAAATTGGGACAAGATCATCGGCACCAACCTTAAGGGCGCGTTTTTCTGGTCGCAAGGCGCAGCGCGGCGGATGTCAAGGCAGTGCTTTCTCATACGCATAGCCGGAAGAAGCGGTAGTAGACGGGTATCCCTCCGGCAAAGGCCGTCTGCCGTGATTTGCTGATTGGCTTTAAGTCCATGCCTTATGTCATGCGCTACGGTGATTTCCCCGATTGAACTCTTGTCCGCCGACGATCTTGGCCGTCGGCGAGATTGGTCGGACGAAGAGAAGGTCCGGATCGTTGAGGAAAGTCTGCAGGGGTTTCGACAGGGCTCGGCGACGGCTCGGCGCTATGGAGTGTCTCGATCATTGTTGACGACTTGGCGTCGTCAATACCGAAGCGGTCTTCTGAGCGTTTCTGCATCGACGAGCTTCGTGCCGCTTTCGATTTCGCCGCCGCCGGCGGCGTTCCCCGAGATGACCGCTCCGCTCCGGTCGGACGGCGACAAGATGATCGAGATCGGCCTGCCGAATGGTCGTCGCCTGACGATCCCGTCCTCGCTTGATCCCACCATCCTCGCCCGTCTGCTACCGGTTATGGATGCGTCATGATCGCCTTTCCAGCTGGGGTGAAGGTATGGATTGCAGGCGGCGTGACGGACATGCGCTGTCGCATGAACAGCCTGGCGCTGAAGGTGCAACAAGGCCTTGGTCGCGATCCTCATGGCGGTGAGGTCTTCTGCTTCCGGGGGCGCAAAGGTGATCTGATTAAGGTCCTGTGGCATGACGGGATCGGCATGTCGCTTTACCTGAAGCGGCTGGAAGCTGGAAAGTTCGTCTGGCCGGTCAGCCAGAGCGGGTCGGCCGTCGCGGTTTCGGCAGCACAGCTCGGCTATCTCCTGGAAGGGATCGACTGGCGCAACCCGCGCTGGACGCAGCGGCCTTCGAAGGCAGGCTGATCGCTTTCATTATACTGTTTTTGTTGGGCTTTCGGCACGCGGCATGGTAGCTTTCGGCCATGGATGACGCTGCTTCGGAGATAGCCAGACTGCGCGCCGCACTTGCGGCATCGGAAGCGCGTGCCGCCTCTGCCGAGGCCGATCTCGCGCAGGTGCGCGCCGTCGTGACAACCTCCGAGGCGATGATCCGGCACCTCAAGCTCGAGATCGCCAAGATGCGCCGCGAGCAGTATGGCCAGAGTTCAGAACGGCGCGCCCGGCTGATCGACCAGATGGAATTGCAGCTCGAAGAACTCGAGGCCGACGCCACTGAGGACGAGATCGCGGCGGAACGCATGGCAGACAAGATCACGAATGTTTCCGCCTTCGAACGCCGTCGGCCTGGCCGCAAGCCGTTTCCCGAACACTTGCCGCGCGAGCGGCTGGTCATTGAAGCTCCCGAGCAATGCCCCTGCTGCGGCTCGGCCCGGATTGTGAAGATGGGCGAGGACATCACCGAGACGCTGGAGATCGTTCCGCGCCAGTGGAAGGTGATCCAGACGGTGCGGGAGAAGTTCACCTGCCGGGACTGCGAGAGGATCAGCCAGCCGCCGGCTCCCTTCCATGCCACACCGCGCGGATGGGCAGGACCGAACCTGCTGGCGACGATCCTGTTCGAGAAGTTCGGCCAGCATCAGCCGTTGAACCGCCAGGCCGAGCGCTGGGCCCGGGAAGGTGTCGACCTCAGTCTTTCCACGCTGGCCGATCAGATCGGGGCCTGCGCGACGGCGTTGCAACCGATCCATGACCTGATCCGTGCTCATGTGCTGGCCGCCGAACGGCTGCATGGCGACGACACCACCGTTCCACTCCTGGCCAGGGGCGCAACAAAGCAGGCAGGTTATGCACCTACGTTCGCGACGACCGCCCCTTCGCAGGTGGCGCGCCTCCCGCAGCACTCTTCCACTTCTCTCCCGATCGCGAGAAGACCCATCCAAATCGACATCTCGCCGGATGGCATGGCACACTGCAAGCCGATGCCTATGGCGGCTACAACGATCTCTATCGTGCCGACCGCAGCCCCGCGCCGGTGCTCAGCGCGCTCTGCTGGAGCCATGCGCGGCGCAAGTTCTTCGAACTCGCTGACATCGCCGGCAACGTGCGCAAGGGCAAACCTGCTCACGAGATATCGCCGGTCGCGCTTGAGGCTGTCGCCCGCATCGACGCACTCTTCGACATTGAGCGCGGTATAAACGGGACGTCCGCCGAGGAGCGACTGGCAGCGAGGCAGTTGCATGCTCGTCCGCTCGTCGAAGAACTGCACGACTGGCTCATGGCCCATCGCGCTCAGATGTCGAAGCACAATCCCGTCGCCAAGGCGATCAACTACATGTTCGAGAAAGAGGGCCGCTGGGAAGCCTTCATCCGGCTCCTCGATGACGGCAAGCTTTGCATCTCGAACAATGCGGCAGAGCGCGCCCTGCGCGGAATCGCTCTGGCAAGAAAGGCCTGGCTATTCGCCGGTTCCCAGCGCGGCGGAGAGCGCGCTGCCTTCATGTATTCCCTGATCGTCACAGCCAAAATGAGTGATATCGATCCGCAGGCTTGGCTGGCCGATATCCTCGCCCGCATGCCCAACCTGCCCGTATCACGGCTGCCGGAACTGTTGCCTTGGAACTGGTCCGCCGTGGGCAGCGCCCGGCAGAGAGCAGCTTGATGGCGCGGCCGACGCATGTCTACACGATCGATTATGTTGCTTCGCTGATCGGCGAGAACCTCGAACTCCTCCAGGAAATCGCCAGCAACTCAGACAACATCGATTACGGCGAGATGATCCATGCCCATGACGGCAGCCAAGAGGGCATCACGACCTTCACCGACCGGGGCATCGAGAGCTTAAAGGAATTCCTCGCCGATATCCGCACCTGGGAGGGGGGTGTCCGGCAATTCCTCGTCGATGAGCAATGTGATCCCGAAAGGATCGAACGCATCATGGCAGACGAGCCGAGATCATAAACCCCGCGGCCTACGCCGGATGGATACGTAGATGGACAGGAGTACGGGAACATAACCTCGGCACACTGCACAGAATGGCTTTGCGGCATTGCAATAAATAATAACGCACTGCAATATAGCTGTCACAAACCTGTGCAGTTAGGGTTCCGTTCGATGAGGATTTGTATCTATAAGTCGGAAAGAGCACCTGAGCTTACCCTCCTGCTGCGAGAAGGATTGCCACTCCCGCTCGATACCAAGGTAGACAAATGGACCAAAATTAAGGTGGTCACTGATAGAGAAATGAGAGCAGACCTTTTGATTCAGATTGGTGGCGTCGGATATGCGTTAGTCCGGCTTGGGGCGATCAGACAACATTAGGCAGTAGCACCCGCCTTGCTGCCGCGTTATCACCAAACGACCGTCGCATCGTGGGCTTTGTCTGCTGGACTCACGAGCCGACCAGCGGCCAATTGTCCGCCTCGGATTGAAAGCTGCTTTGTTGAATTGGTCAGGCTCTTGATGCGATTCGAACTTGCGATCCGTGATTTAGTCACGTAGCAGGCAGGGGATCAGTGCCTTCGCTTAGGATTGCAAGATATCTACGGTAGCTGAAAACACGGCCACGCTTGCGACCTGTCACCTCGTCGACAATCCCCAAACGCTCCAAGTCAGCGAGCGCTGCATTGACAGTCGGCGCGGAAAGGCCTGTCATTTGAACGACCTGATTTGCCGTATGAAAGGGGTTTTGCTGAAAGAGTTCGTGAATACGAAGGGCCGATCCGGCTCGGTCGCTCTCTACTGTGATTTTCTCCCTGTCCTCCTTGAAAAGATCGACAATCCGAGTGGCAGCTTCAAATGCTTGGTTGGCGGTGTCGGCTACACCTGTCAGGAAGAAGTCTAGCCAAGCTTCCCAGTTTCCATGTTCACGGACCTCTTGCAGTAATCGATAATATTCGCTTCGATGGGCCTTGAGGTAAAGACTGAGGTATAGCAATGGTTTGCGTAGAACGCCGTTCACGCACAGGTAAAGAGTGACAAGCAGACGACCTATCCGGCCATTGCCATCGAGAAATGGATGGATCGTTTCGAACTGGACATGCAGGAGGCCAGCTTTGATCAGAGCCGGTAACCGTGATTGATCGTCATGCATGAAGCGCTCGAACGCGTCTAGGCAGCCACCCAATTCCGTCACGGGTGGTGGCACGAAGAGTGCGTTGCCGGGTCGCGTGCCTCCAATCCAATTCTGCGAGCGCCGAAACTCTCCTGGATCCTTAGTGCCTCCCCGCCCGCTTTGCAGCAGTCGTGCGTGCATCTCTCGGATCAGGCGCAATGACATTGGCAGCGTTTCCAAACGCTCCAAACCGTACATCATCGCATCAACGTAATTGGAAACCTCACGAATATCATCGACCGGTTGCCCCGCTTGAGCCTCGGTCTCAAACCGCAAAAGATCGGAAAGCGTCGACTGTGTGCCTTCAATCTGCGAGGAAAGAACTGCCTCCTTTCTTACATACATATAGAGGAATAGCTCCTGGCGCGGGAGCAGTATTGTGATGCCATCCAGGCGACCTAGCGCACGCTCTGCCAGACTGAGGCGCTCCAATAGCGAAAGGACATCGATGGATGGCTCGGGCGGCAATGGCGGAGGCACGAACGCCCGCACTGTTTCGCTCGCTGCCGTTGTTTTGACAAAACGGCCCAGGCGCAAATTAGATTCGGAATCAGACATAGCCTAATATGAATTCCGTCCGTTATTTAAGCAAGAGCCCCTTTATTTAAATAAGCCTCAAGCTTAGGTAAGCGCGCTTAATTAACGTAGACCGTTTTCATTGCGTCAAGCGCAGGCTGAATAGCCCCGAGTTTCGTAGACACCCTCGGGTTAGATTTTCTACTGCTTCTCGAACTCGACGGGCGACAGCATTCCGTTTCTGACGTGCTTGCGTTTCGGGTTGTAGAACATCTCGATGTAGTCGAACACATCCTGGCGAGCTTCATCGCGTGAACGGTAGACCCTGCGACGTATCCTCTCTCGCTTCAGAAGATTGAAGAAGCTCTCGGCCACCGCATTGTCATCTGCGCGAACGCCACACGCTTGAGTCTCTGGGAAACCTTGTCGGAATGAGCACACGCAGCCTTGCTCGACACTTCGTGCAGGCCACAGGCTGCACCCCGCATGAGTTCGTGGAGCGGGCAAGAGTAGATGCCGCGAGGAACCTGCTCGAGGGTAGCGATCTTCAGCTGAAGACGGTGGCCTACGACTGCGGATTTGGCACGGCCGACAGGCTGCGGGCCGTCTTCACGCAACGGCTCGCGGTCACTCCAGCTCAGTATCGCGCAAGCTTTCGGAAGACGCGGTGATTGGGTGGCCACACCTAAAGCCGGGACCGTTCGGCCAGCTCCAGAAGCCGGCGGCAGGCCTCGCGGAGATTTCTCTGGGGAGCACTCGCGACGCCCAGAAGCAGCCCCGGCTGAGCGCTTGCTGACGACGCGAACCACGTCGAAAGCGGTGCTGGAAACAGACCGAATGGGAGAGCCTCGCTGACCACGGCGACGTCCGAAATGTCGTCCCGCAGCTTGAGCAGGACCGCGAGACCCGGTGTCGAAACATCAACGACGCAATCGGAGCTTGGAAGGGCAGCAAGCACGGCCTGCTGTCGCGAGGCATAGAGACGCTTCATGCGGCGTATGTGCCTCAGATAGTGGCCCTCCCTGATGAACTCTGCGACAGCCATCTGCACTGCGGGACCAGGCGCCGGCATGAGACAGGCGGCCGTCTCCGCGAACAACGGCACCAGTGCATGGGGTACGATGACGAAGCCGAGCCTGAGCGCCGGGCTAATGGTCTTGCTGAAAGAGCCGATGTGGATGACACGCCCTGCTCGATCCAGCGAGGCAAGAGCGGGGGCTGCCCTGCCTGTCAGCTGCAGTTCGCTCAGGTAGTCGTCTTCCACAATCCATGCACCATTCGCCGCTGCCCAGTCGAGCAGAAGCAGACGGCGTCCCAGGGACAAGGTATGGCCCAGAGGTGCCTGCTGTCCCGGCGTGACAACCGCGAGCTTCGCGCCGGGGCATGAGCGCATACCGTGTTCCACGTCGATGCCCTGCGCATCGACCGGGATCGGTGCGACTGAGAGACCGGCCAGTTCGACGCCTCTTCTCGACCAGGGAAAGCTAGGCTCCTCCAGCCAAGCGGGATGTCCGGCCAGCTTTAGGGCGCCGAGTGCAAGCCCCAGACCTGCAGCATATCCATTGGTCACTATCACCTGGTCCGGCGAACAGTTCATGCCACGGGCTATGGCCAGAAAGGAGGCGATCTCGCGTCTCAGCTCTAGCTCCCCACGCGGATCCGGGTAGAGCAGCGGCGCGCTCGCACCGGCTCGCACGGCCTGGCCATACAGACGGGCAAACAATGTTGCGGGAAAGACGTCGGTCGCAGGGACACCCATTTGGAAGAACGCGGGTCCCTGCGTCATTTCCAGATACATTTGCATGAACGCACCTGGATCTACCCGCGTCTGCATATCCGCAACGGCACCTGGCCGCTGCGCCACGCGGGTGCCTGCCGCCCTTGAAGCCTCGATCAGCTGCGCTGCAGCAAGCCTGTCATAGGCGGCCCGGACGGTTCCGCGCGCAACCCCAAGCTCGGCCGAAAGATCCTGCCAGGAAGGCAAGCGCGCTCCCTGTTCCAGGACGCCGTCCTCGATCGCCTTCCTGATTCCGGAGTGAATCTGTTCCGAGAGCGATGTCGATGCGGAGCGGTCGATGGAAAGGCTAAGCTTAGTCCCCATGGGTTCATGGTACACTGTTTCTGCATGTTCTTGGTTCTTTTTTTCATGCCACGGCAGCGGCATCTTCAGGCCATCGAGAGGAGCACACTCATGAAGATAAAAAACTTGTTGCCCGTCGCCGTCGCGGCAATCTCCTGGATCATGGCGTCGCAGGCATCGGCACATGATCCGCGGTCCGAGACGGTCACCCCCAGGCTCCGGGAAGCCATCCCCAACGTACCGGGTAAGTCGCTTGTCGCAGTCGAAGTCGACTACGAGCCTGGTGCGGCTTCCAAGCTGCATACCCATGCCAAGTCGGCCTTCATCTATGCCTACGTCCTTTCCGGCCGGGTCGAATCGAAGGTCAACGACGGCCCGGCTCGTATCTACAAGGCCGGAGAAGGCTGGTCGGAGCCACCTGGCGCTGTCCATTCCATCAGCCGCAACGTGAGCCAGACGGAGCCAGCCAGGCTGCTTGCTATCTTCGTCACCGATACCTCCGAAACGAAACTCACTTTCCCCGTAAAGCAGAACTAAGGAAAACCGACATGACACAGAGGCTTGATTACAACCAGGTCGCTCCGAATGGCGCGAAGGCACTTGGCGGGGTGTATGGCTACGTCAGCCAGAGCGGCCTGCCGGGAGAACTCGTCGACCTCGTCTATCTCCGCGTATCGCAGATCAACAACTGCGCCTACTGCCTCGACATGCACACCCGCGAACTTATCAAGCGGGGCGTCAAAACTGAGAAGCTGGCCCTCCTGCAGGCCTGGCAAGAAGGCGGCAACCTCTTCTCCGAGACCGAGCGTGCGGCTCTGGCATGGGCGGAGAGCGTGACCCTGGTTGCGCAGACCGGCGTGCCCGACAGCGCCTATCAGGCGGCGCGGAAGGTCTTCGACGAGAAGCAGCTTGTCGACCTCACTATCGCGATCAGCCTGATGAACAGCTATAATCGCATGGCCATCAGCTTCCGCAACACGCCCCAGGCAGTGCGCTAAATCGGCTTAAGGCCGACCCCAACCAACACCAATGGAGCATGCCATGATCCCGCTGGAGATAGCCGGCATACGCATTCCCGACAGCAAGCTCGCAAGGGACGTGACCCAGCTCATACGCGACACAGAAAGCGAGCTGCTCTTTCGCCACTCGTGTCGCGTCTACTTCTGGGGAGCCATCGGCGGGACAAACAAGGGGCTCGTCTACGATCCCGAACTGCTCTACGTCGCCTCCATGTTCCATGACCTCGGATTGACGGCGCAGTTCGCAGACAGCCGCCTTCGCTTTGAAGTGGATGGGGCAAATGCCGCGCGCGACTTCCTGCGCGCGCGCGGCATCTCGGAAGGCGACCTCGAAACAGTGTGGAACGCGGTTGCCTTGCACACAACGCCTGGCATACCGGAGTTCATGCGTGCGGAAATTGCGCTGCTCCAGGCTGGAGCCGGGATGGACGTCGCCGGCCGAGGATTCGAGCAATACGATGAGGCAGACCGGAACGCGGTCGTCGCTGCGTTTCCTCGTGAAGCCGATTTCAAGGACGGGATCATCGACGCGTTCTACCAAGGCATGAAGCACAGACCGGAAACCACCTTCGGAACCTTCAACGATGATTTCCTGGCCGCAAGGGATCCGCAGTTCCAGCGGGTGAACATGTGCTCGGTCATCTGCCACTCGCACTGGGAACACTGAAATCTTCCCGGAGTGTCAGGCAAGAGCGTCAGCGCGCACCAGCGACGTCCCGCCCGCGGAACATCTGCGGGATCCCGAGGGAGGCAGACGTCTGGGCGGCTCGCGTCAGGCGCTCGCCGGCGCTTCGAAGAACGGCCAGACAGGAACCTCCTCACTCACCGCATGAACCATCTGCGGCGACGATACAACAGGCGCACCGTCAGGCGTGTCCCTCGAGCGGTTCGCCCACAACATGAGATTCTATAATGACAGGTACGGACATGACTGAACGAACTTTCCTGGTGACTGGTGCAAGCAAGGGCATCGGTCGCGCACTATCACATCGCCTCGCCGCCGCAGGCCATCAGGTGGTCGGCATCGCCCGTGGAAAGGATCCTGAGTTCCCTGGCGCCTTGGTCTCGCTCGATCTCAACGATACGCAGGCTTCGGAGGAAGCTCTCAGGGAATTGGCGCAACTCTATTCCTTCGACGGCGTCGTCAACAATGTCGGATTGGCAAGGCTCCACGCAGTCGGAGAAATCGATCTTCATGATCTGGAGGACATGCTTCGTGTCAACCTTCACCCCACGATCCAGACCGTCCAGGCTCTCTTACCAGTGATGAAGGCAAAAGGCTGGGGCCGGATCGTGAACGTCAGTAGCATGGTGACGACCGGCACACCGCTCAGGAGCGGATATGCAGCAGCGAAGGCTGCGGTAAACAGCCTCACACGGACATGGGCGATGGAGCTCGCCAGCAGCGGCATAACCGTTAATGCCGTTGCGCCGGGTCCGGCCGAAACTGAAATGTTCCGCCGCAACACCCCGGCCGGGAGCGCAGCCGAGGCACGGTTCCTCTCGATGATCCCAATGGGCCGCCTTGGCAGACCGGAAGAAATCGCAGCCGCCATAGCCTTCCTTCTGTCCGAGGATGCTGGCTTCATCACTGGCCAAATCCTGTTCGTTGATGGTGGTGGGTCGGTCGGTAGAAGCGCGGCATAAATATCCCACAGGAAAGTCTGGTTCCATGTGGGGGAGCTGGGCACGGAGGAAATCATCGAGGCGCCGCCCCTCGGTTTTGCCTTGCGGTAAGAAGTCCAAGAACAAAAAGCGGACCGGCTGCTTGCAGGTATCTGACCGCAGTGACCGAATGGCGGAAATGACGGCGCAAAGCTCTCACAGCCTTTTTTGCAGTTGAAGGGACTCGAACCGCCGACGTGTGCCTGCGATCGCCAAACGAGAGCCGCCGGTAATGATGACCAATATTTCCATCTCAAGGCAAACCAAAATACCTGCCGCGGGAGGAGAGATGCGGCGGGCGTATCGAAACAAATGGCTGCCCCATGAAGAGAGGCTTGTGGAGGAGGCTTCCTGAACCGTTTTCAGGCGGTGCGGGAGCCTCTCTCTGTTTTCACTGTGCAATCTTGCGATCCAGGAACCTCCTGATCAGCGGAGCCATCTCCTCCAGCTTGTCCTCAAGCGCAAAATGGCCTGTATCAAGAAGATGGAACTCTGCTTCGGGAAGATCACGCAGATAAGGGTGCGCACCTTCTTCCGGGAAAATCTTGTCGTTCTTTCCCCAGACGATCAACGTCGGCGGCTTCCGGTCCCGGAAGAAGGCCCGGAACTGCGGATAGAGCGGCAGGTTGGTACGGTAATCGTAGAACAGGTCGAGCTGGATATCCTTGTTACCCGGCCGATCGAGCAGCGCCTGGTCGTGAACCCAATTGTCGGGGCTGATCCGCGTCAGGTCTTTGACGCCATCGGTGTACTGGAATTTGGTCGTTTCAGGTGCGACGAGAACAGATAGCGCTTCCCGGTCCTTCTTCGCCCCTGACTTCCAGTAGGTGCGGATGGGGTTCCAGAAATCCCGGACGCCTTCGTCATAGGCATTGCCGTTTTGGACGATCATTCCGGTGACGCGATCCGGGTGCTTGAGCGCTAGCCGGTAGCCAACGGGTGCGCCATAATCCATGAGATACATCGAATATTTGGTAGCACCGAGCTTGGTCAGCAGCGTGTCGACGATATCGGCATAGTGGCCGAAGGAATACTCGAACTTGGTGTGATCGGGGGCATCGCTCTGACCGAAGCCCGGATAGTCAGGGGCGATGACGCGGTAGCGGTCAGCGAGCAGCGGGATCAGGTTGCGGAACATGTGCGACGATGTCGGGAAGCCGTGAAGCAGGACGACGACCGGGCCGTCGGCCGGTCCGGCTTCGCGATAGAAGACGTTGACGCCGTCGACTTTCACGGAGCGATAGTGAACCGTTGCAGATGCCTGCTGGGCGATCGCCGGCGTTTCGGCGAAGACTACGTTTGCGGGCGTGGTAATGAAGATGCTGGCGGATGCGAGAAGTAGGGCGGCAAGAGTGCGAGACATTGTGGTTCTCCTCAGGAGTGGTCGTGGGCGGCTTGTTGCCTGCAGCCAACATCGCTCTTTCAGCCTGGAAGGAGAATGTTCGTATTCGACAACGGATTGTTGCGTCTGGTGATATGATTGCGGCAAAACAGGCGGCCATTTGGATGAACCGCTACGGTGGCGTCGGCGTGGGTAACGCTGTCCGACGGATCGCAGCTCAGGGGATCGACTTGCGGTGTGACTATCGCGTTCAGAAACAGGGATAATTGTCTACCCGAACGGCGGTCCCACGCAACGAGACGGCGAGCGAACGCAGTTCGCTCCAAGAGAATAGGCCTAGCTTGGTGATATCGAGGGGCTAGTTGAGAAGGCGATTCTCGCGCAGCCTTGCTGCAGCCATATCGACGAAGGCGCGCACCTTTGCTGGAGCGTGCCGACCCTCCGGATGAAGGATATGGATGGGTAAAGGTGATTCTTCGAATTCACTGAGGATGATCTGGAGCTCTCCAGCAATGAGGGCTGGGCCGATCTGGTAATTGAGCACCCTTGTCAGGCCCCACCCCTCGCGTGCCGACTGGATCGCCGCTTCGTTGGTGTTGCATTGTAAAGCCGCATCCACGGATACTCGCAGATCGTCGCCGAATTTCCACTCAGGTGAAGCCCAGGCTGCAGTGGAAGCCGCGATACGATGGTCTTTGAGGTCAGCTGGCGATTTCGGAACACCAAAGCGCTCAAAATACTTCGGAGAACCGCACATGACGCGACGGACCGTACCAACTTTCACGGCAGAGAGATTAGAGTCGGGGAGATGGCCGATGCGCACAGCGACGTCGATGCCTTCCTCGACGATGTTGACCGGTCGATCAATGAACAGCGTCTTCGCTTTCATCGTCGGATAGGTATCGAGGTAATCCGTCACGACCGGAAGAACGTACATCTGCCCGAACAGCGCGGACGCGGTTATGGAGAGGGTCCCCGTCGGCGTCGCGTAGGAACCGCCGGCAGCCGCCTCTGCTTCTGCGATATCGGCAAGGATCCGGCGACAATCTTCAAAATAGCGAACGCCCGCTTCGGTCATCTTCACCGAGCGGGTGGTTCGCACGAGCAGGCGCGCGCCAATAAGGTCTTCGAGCGAGGCAACGGCACGTGTGACAGCCGGTGCGCTCATGAACATCTGGCGTGCGGTGGCCGCGAAACTTTCGGTTTCGGCGACCTTAACAAAGATCCTCATTGCTTGCCAGCGATCCATCCATTCCCCCGAAGCACCCCAATTTCCAAGTCCTTAAGGGCTTGAAAACGAAGTCTCAAGAGGCACGAGATCATCCGATTGAGAACGGCAAGCCTGCGAGATGAATTCTATCTCCGCGCAGACTTCCTCGGAAAGACCGGCGCGCAGGGCGCGCTGGTGCGTCTCCCGACAGGCATTCAAAGCAAGCGAGACCGCGACCGACGTCTCGAAATCGAAGCTGGAACCTTGCCTCGCAACATCCATCTCGGCGCCGGTCATACCAAGGGCACGACCGGCTTCTTCTTGTTTCGCAAGCAGTGTCTTGCTCGTGTTGCTTCCCGTGAGAGCCAGTTCTATTGAAAGCCTCACCCGCGGATCAATTGACGAGCTGGCCATTTTCATCTCCTTGATCAGCCGTCTAAAAGCCGAAATCGCTCAGGCCAGGATGGTCGTCCGGCCGGCGGCCCAGCGGCCAACGAAACTTGCGATCCGCTTCAGCGATCGGGTGTTCGTTGATGCTCGCATGACGTTCCCGCATCAGGCCATCTTCGGCAAACTCCCAGTTCTCGTTGCCATAGGCGCGGAACCACTGGCCGCTGTCGTCGCGATATTCGTAGGCATACCGAACAGCAATGCGATTGCCGGTGAAAGCCCAGAGTTCCTTGATCAGGCGATAATCGAGCTCCTTGTTCCACTTGCGGGTCAGGAAGGCCTCGGCTTCGGCGCGGTTCTTCGCGAACTCGACCCGGTTACGCCAGCGCGTATCGAGCGTATAGGCGAGCGCGACCTTGGCGGGATCGCGGCTGTTCCAACCATCTTCGGCAAGACGAACCTTCTCGATGGCAGTCTCTCTGGTGAATGGGGGAAGCGGGGGACGGGACATGTTCAAGTTCCTCTCAAGATGGCGTTTGTCTTTATTGGCGAGAGACGGCGCATCTTGCACCGCCTCTTGAGGGTTTGGTCACGCAGCCGCGCGATCAATCCGGGGGAAGTCGATCTCGGTATCAAGCGCCTCGTTCACGTAGTTCGTGAAGGTGTTGAGGGCCACATGGGCGATGATCTCGACGATCTCGGCGTCACTGTAGCCCGCACCACGAACCTTGGCGATTTCGCCTGGCGCGACGGACCCGCGAGCGACCGTCAGAGCCCTGGCGAACTCGACCGCAGCAGCTGCCTTCGGATCGTTCGACGTGCCGTTACGGTTGGTAGCGATTTCACTTTCGTCGAGCTTGGCGAACTTCGTGCCAGTGAAGGTGTGGGCCGACAGGCAGTAGTCACAGCCGTTGGCTTCAGCCATGGCGAGGGCGATGCGTTCGCGGGTGGCCGGCGGCAGCTTGCCCTTGCCAAGTGCGCCCTGGAGAGACGTCAAACCGGTTAATGCGGCGGGGCTGTTGGAAACCAGACGGAAGATGTTCGGGACGGAGCCGATCTGCTTCTGGATGGTCTCGAGGATCGGACGAGAGGCTTCTGGAGCGTCGTCGATCGTTGCGGGGGTAGGAATGCGTGACATTGTATTCTCCTTTGTCGATTGGGAGAGAGACGTCGCTCTCTTGAGATTGAACATGATCCGGTCGGGACGATTGCTGAACATCGAAAGGAAACAAGGGACCGTTACGCTGGACGCAGCAATCGGCCCTTAGACAGCGAGCTGCAGGCCGCCTTCCTGGTCGGCAGGAACAGCGCAGCACAGGAGCACTTCGTCGGCGTCGATCTTCGCAGTGGGCTGCTTGACGTAAGCGATGGCACCCTTGACGAGCTTCGTCCGGCACGTCCCGCAGTTTCCTTCCCGACAACTGAAATCGGGTTCGAGGCCGCGCGCCTCAGCGAACTCCAGGAGAGTGCCGGAACCAGGCGTCCACCGCGCCTCTTTCAAGGAGTTCGTGAATATGACGGGCACAGGTTTTTCGGACGGCTGCGCGGCGGGAGACATCAGGGCTGGTGTGGCTTGCCCCGCGCGGACCAGCGACGACGGACCGAAGGCTTCAGCCTGAATGCGATCGTCAGCAATGTTGAGAGCCCGCAGTCCGTCATAGAGGCCTTGGGTGAACTGGGCAGGTCCGCAGAGGTAGAAATCATAGTCGTTGAAGGGGAGGAACCGCGTCAGCATCGCCATATCGATCCGCCCTGCCGCGTCGAAGTCCCTGCCCTCTTCAGCATCCGTAGTGTCGCTGAGGACCCTGACCAAGCGCACAACGCCCTTGGCCGCACCAATTGGTTCGCCGATCTCTTTATCGAACGGTCGGTCGGCCTTGGAGCGAGCCGCGTAGAACAAAGTGACAGGACGGACGCGTTGCTTGCGGAGCCCTTCATAGACGACGTGCCGGAGCATTGCGAGCAGCGGCGTGATGCCGACGCCACCTGCGAGAAGAACCGCCGGACGGGTTGAACGCGCGTCGATGCTGAAGTCGCCGGCCGGCGCGCGCGCCTCGATGACGTCGCCGACAGCAATAGTATCATGCAGGAACTGCGAAACCCGGCCGTCTCGCTTGACGCTGATGCGGTAGATCCCGTCGGACGGCGCGACCGAGAGCGTGTAGGTGCGAATGACCGCGTTATTTTCGCCGGGCAGCTTGATGCGGATGGGCAGATGCTGACCGGCCGCATGCGGGAGCAGCCCTGCGCCATCGCCTGGCCGGAGGTGGAAAGACTTGATCGTCGCGCTTTCATCGATGATCGCGGTGACGGTCATTGGCCGCCATGTCGTGGCAAGCTCTGTGGCACGCAAACGGTCGGCCGTCTGCTGCCAGCTGCCCGTCATCAAGGAACTCGGCGACCAGCCGTCCTTCCGAAAAGCCCATCTTAGAGCCAGTGCATTACGCCGCCGAACAATACGCGTCGGCTTGAATGTCCAAAATCGCTCAGCGCCCTGGAAGGCGGCGATCTCGGGCGAATCGAAGATGACTTCGGCTTTCCCCGTCATCTGCAGCATATCGCCGGTGGTGAAATCCACGAACAGAAGTCCTGCCTTTCCGTTCAGCAGGATGTTGCCGAGCGTTGCGAAGAAGAGATTTCCGTCGAAATCCGGGATCGTCAGAACGCCGTCGTCACCGACGCGGACAAACCCCGCATTGCCGCCGCGGTGGGACACATCCACCTGACGCCGGTCCTCGCGATCCACATAGGACGCTACGAAGAAAGCGTCGGCTTCCCGAATGACCGCGCGTGCCTTATCATCAAGAGTAAGCAGTTCCTCTGCCTCGCCTTGGAACAGTGTTCCCGGTTGGCGTTCGAACCTAAAGTCGCGCAGTTGAATATAGCGCGGGCAATTTCCAAAACTCTGGTCGACATCGACGCGAAAACCACCGTCGATCGTCGAGACAAAACCATTCATACGGTTGCGGCGGCGCGTGTGCATCTCGATGCCAAGGAGACCGATCGGCAGGCCATTCGCCAATCCTTCGCTTGCCGGGTCGCTTGGATCTCGGTTTGCGAGGATGTCCAGGATGACAGGCGAAGGCGACGACATGAAACCCGGCTGGCCTTCGACAAAAGTCGCCCAGGCGTCACCGGCCTGATCGACGCTCCCGAGAACGATGAAAGGCAGTTGGGCGTAGAAGTCCCGATGCTGGTCCGGCATGAAATCACGAACGACACGCTGGCCGACGGAGGCCATGCGTTCCTTTACGCCGAGCTTTTCCTGGATAAAGGTCTCGCCTTCATGCCACGTCGGCAGTTTTGTAAGCTTCATGGACATCTGCGTTCTCCAGAAAAAGGCGGAGAGCGTGCGAGGTGCCGCACGCCCTATCGAAGCTCAGGCGGCAAGACCAACGGGCGTTTTGACGAAATCGACGAAACCCGGAAGTTGCTCGACGCGGGCCAGCAGAGCATTCACGGACGGATAAGCGCTGAGGTCTACATTGCCCTCCGGAGCCCGTGCGACATAACTGTAGACCGCGACGTCCGCGATCGTCGGGCGGTTGCCCACCAGCCATTCGCGCCCTTGCAGATGGCTCTCGATCCGGCCGAGGATGGTATGTGCCCGCCCGATGACTTCTTCGGGGTTGAACTTGGCGCCGAACACCGTCACCAGACGCGCAGCTGCCAGTCCGTAGGCAATCTCGCCGGCTGCAACCGAGAGCCAGCGCTGGACGTCGGCCGCCCCTTTGGCATCTTCCGGAAGCCACTCCGTCTGGCCCGACTTCTTGGCGAGGTAGACGAGGATCGCATTGGAATCGGAGATGATAACATCGCCATCCGCCAGCACCGGCACTTGGCCGAAAGGGTTCATCTTGAGGAAATCAGGCTGCTTATGGGCGCCAGCCTTCAGATCAACCTCGACCAGCTCGTGGGGGAGCCCGATCAGGGAAAGGAAGAGCCGCGCCCGGTGCGAGTGGCCCGACAGCGGATGGTGATAAAGTCTCATGTGATCGCTCCTGATTGAAGGCCGGGTCCATTCCCGATCCGTGAACGCAGGATGCAATGAGCGATCCCCCGACTGAATACTCATGTTTGGCACTGGACCGTTACGCCAGATGCAACAGTGCGGCGCACAGACACCACGCTTCCGGAATTCGCGGTTGAAGGCGCTTCGACATGACGGGGCGCTGGCGGAACTCTTACGCCAAGCGAAATAATCCCTTGTGCACTTTGCCGATTATCGAATGCGGGCGGCAGGCGTACTGTCTGGCCATCGTCTCAGGCAACAAGGAACTTCGCGATGAACACCGCCAACACACCCTATGTCAGCCGCCGCGCTCTTCTTACGGGGGTCCTTGCAGCCGTCTCCGTTGCGCCTTTTCTGGCGCCGAATGTCTTCGCCAAGTCCGGAACGATCGTGGATTCGCTGAGGGATGCAGCTTCCCGGGCTGACATCACGACCTACCCGGTGCGCGGCAACATTGCCGTGCTGGAAGGATCGGGCGGCAACATCGCCGTTCTAACCGGTAAGCAGGGGAAGGTCCTCGTCGACGCCGGTATCACGGCAACCCGTGCTCGGATCGAGCAGGCGCTTTCGAAGCTGGGGGACCAACCTGTCAAGCATCTTATCAACACCCATTGGCACTTCGACCATACCGACGGAAACGAGTGGCTACACTCAGTGGGTGCCGCTATCATTGCTCATGAGAACACGCGCCGTCACCTGCTCGAGGCCCAGCGCGTTGATGATTGGAACTTCGATTTTCCGCCTTCTCCCTATGGCGCGATCCCTGCGACCTTGATCACAAGCGACAAGGTCCTGGAGCTCGAAGGTACGAAGATCGGCATCACCGCCTATCGACCAGCGCATACGGATAGCGACATCTCCGTTAAATTCGAGGAAGCCAACGTCATCCACGTCGGGGACATCTTCTGGAACGGGCTTTATCCCTTCATCGACTATTCGACTGGCGGGAGCATAGACGGAACAATCGCAGCGTCAGCAAAGGTCATCGCTGCGGTGGATGCGGATACCGTCATCATTCCAGGTCACGGCAAGCCGCTCAGCTCGCTCGATGAGCTCAAGCACTATCACGAGATGCTGGCGACCATCCGGGACAATGTCGCGAGGCTGAAATCCGCAGGTCGCTCTGTCGAGGAAACGGTCGCAGCCAACCCGACGGAGGCCTTTGACGAGGAATGGGGCAAGGCAATCATCAGCCCCGCCTTCTTCACGCGCCTTGTCTACAAGGGCGTCTGAAGAAGACCACCGCTCGTACCAACTTCTGATTTCAGAAGCAGTCGAGCGCCATGCCATCCAACATGAGGACTACCATGACCGAGGATCAACAATTCAACGTCTCGCGTCGAGACGTTCTGCTCGGAGGTTCAGCGCTTCTGCTGGCCTCTGGAATCCCGGCGTTTGCTGCAACAAGCAACGTATCAACCATCCAAGAAGGAGAAACGGCAATGACAGAAGCATTCATCACCACCAAAGACGGCGTAAATCTCTTTTACAAGGATTGGGGTCCGAAGGACGCCCAGCCGATCGTATTCCATCATGGCTGGCCCCTGTCGTCCGACGACTGGGACAACCAGATGCTGTTCTTCCTGTCGAAGGGCTATCGTGTGATCGCTCATGACAGGCGCGGCCATGGACGGTCGCAGCAGGTCAGCGACGGTCATGACATGGACCATTATGCTGCCGACGCATCAGCAGTCTACGAGCATCTCGATATCAGAAATGCCGTCCATATCGGCCACTCGACAGGCGGCGGCGAGACCGCTCGCTATGTCGCCAACTTCGGCGAACCGCAGGGCCGTGTGGCCAAGGCTATTCTCGTCAGTGCGATTCCGCCGCTGATGCTGCAAACACCGTCTAACCCCAACGGAACCCCGATCGAAGTCTTTGATGGCCTCCGAAAGGCATTGGCCGACAACCGGGCGCAGTTCTATCTAGACCTGCCTACGGGCCCCTTCTTCGGTTTTAACCGCGAAGGCGCGAAGGTCTCGCAGGGCCTTATCCAGAACTGGTGGCGCCAGGGCATGATTGGGAGCGCCAAGGCGCATTATGAGGGTATCAAGGTCTTCTCGGAAACCGACCAGACCGAGGACCTGAAGAAGATTTCGGTGCCGACGCTCGTCCTGCATGGCGACGACGACCAGATCGTTCCCGTCAAAGCGTCCGCAGAACTTGCGGTGAAGCTTCTGAAGAACGGAACCTTGAAGGTCTATCCAGGCTATCCCCACGGCATGCTTGCGACCCATCCCGATGTTCTGAACGCTGACATGCTCGCATTCATCCAGCGTTAAATTGTGCTCCAAGGAGAGAGGTTCGCCACGTGAGCCCTCTCTCCTCACAACTTCTTCGAGACCTACTTTGAAATTCAGTACGGGCTTCGTTCGAAGCTTCTGGGTCATGACGAGCTTTCGACATCGCTGCTTTGCCTGATCTCGTGGATCAAGTCGACGAGCCGGCGCAGCTTCGCCGGGATATTGCGTCTCCCGGGATAGTAGAGACATAGGCCCGGGTAAGGCGGGGTCCAGTCATCAAGAACCTGCTCCAGTCGTCCAGCGGCGGCGTCATCCGCCACCTGCCGCTCGTTCAGATAGGATATGCCCGACCGCGACGCGACCAGCGTCGCGCGCTAAACGGTGAACGCCTGAGGTTGCTTCCAGCTTTCGTGCTGTGACGCGGGGTTCGAATCCCTGCCCCGACAACCGATCTCGCGGGCTACCTCAGCCTGACCCCGACACGACACCCCTTCTACGAGGGATGCCTGATCACCTCGCCATCGAATGCGCCGCCGAGTTTCGATCCGATCCCGTCGTCCCCTTGGACGGATGGCGGCGATGGTGGAAGTGAGGCCACGCGAGCAGATCATTCAAGCGTGAAGCCCTCGCAACCGACCTTCATAGTGATACGACTTCCGGTCATGGCTTCTAGCGGAGGTGCTTGAAAAAGTACGCCCCCCGATTGGTCGGAAAGCGGACGCTGCGGTCGCGTTACGGCTCCTTGACCTCACCTAGTCATTTGGCGTGCGAGGCACGCCGCTAAGCGACGCCGCTGCTACGAGCCGTAGGTGAGGCTACCGCCAGGCCGGACCGCATCGATTTCCGGCACGCCAAAGGAAAGACAGCCAGCCTTTCGGGCTAATAAGCCCTCCAGCGAGCCGATGGCTCGCGCAGATCGGAAATCACCCTTTCGCAGGTAGCACTCATCGTTCACGGCCCCCTGCAAGGTCGTGTTGGCGACCGTCATCATGTCGAGCAAAAAATCGCAGGTTCTGGTGAAAATTGGCGCAATCACGAGTCCTTTCGGTATCCACCTTGAGACGCCCGACCACTTGCTTTATATGATGCGTGATGATTGATGCGCGACGAGGCGGATATGAGAACGACCTTAGCGATTGACGACGATGTCCTGATCGCCGCAAAAGCGATGGCAGCCCAGCAGCACCGGAGCGTCGGCGAAGTCATTTCTGAGCTGGCGAGACGCTCTCTGCGCCGCCCGCCCAGCAGCGGC
>NZ_NWSZ01000020.1:0-174379 GCF_002531885.1 Rhizobium sp. L9
TCGCCAACACAATCCTCTTTCGAAAGACCGAATGGACGCCCCAATACCGGAAAAATTGAACATGGTTGCTCCCCGCTAGCGGGGCGAAGGGGACATGCCGCACCCTTTCCGCTCCCACCTCGCTCTCGCATGGCGCGTCCCCTCTCCCCGCGAGCGGGGAGAGGGCTAGGGTGAGGGGCAGTCACAGTCACAAGACCTCGATTTCGTGCCGGAATCGCCGGATCGATAAAACTGTAGCGAAGAGCGAAATCGGCCTCTAACCACGACTCTAAACATACCCGTTCAAAAGACTAACAACGGCGGCGTGATAAGAAAATTGGAAAGAAAACCGGCGCCTGATGCCCCTGCTTATAAATTGAAGCGGGGTGTGGGGCATGGCGGTTTTGGTGACGGGCGGCGCCGGATATATCGGCAGTCACATGGTTTGGGCGCTCATCGATGCCGGCGAGGATGTGGTCGTGCTCGACCGTCTCTCCACCGGCTTTCGCTGGGCGGTGGCGCCGGAGGCGCGTTTTTATCTCGGCGACGTCGCCGACCCCGACATCCTGAAGAAGATCTTCATCGAAAACGACATCGAGGCGATCATCCATTTCGCCGGCTCCGCCGTCGTGCCGGTGTCTGTCGCCGATCCGCTCTCTTATTACGACAACAATTCCGGCAGGACCCGTGCGCTTCTTTCCGCCTCGATCAGGGCCGGCATCCGCAACTTCGTCTTCTCCTCGACGGCCGCCGTTTACGGCCAGCAGCAGAGCGATCTGCCGGTGAAGGAAACGGCTCCCCTCAACCCGGAAAATCCGTACGGTCAGTCGAAGCTGATGACCGAACTGATGCTGCGCGATGCCGCCGCCGCTTACGATTTCAACTACGTCGCCCTCCGCTACTTCAACGTCGCCGGCGCTGACCCGCACCACCGAACCGGCCAGTCGACCTCCGGCGCCACGCACCTCATCAAGGTTGCCTGCGAGGCAGCGCTCGGCAAGCGCGACAGCGTCCATGTCTACGGCATCGACTATCCCACCCATGACGGCACCGGCGTGCGCGACTACATCCATGTCAGTGATCTCGCCGATGCGCATCTGAAAGCGCTGCAGCACCTGCGCAGAGACAAGGGCCCGCTCGTCGCCAATTGCGGTTATGGCAGCGGCTATTCCGTGCTCGACGTCTTGAATATGGTCACCCGCCTGCACGGGCATTCCATCAAGATCCACATGGCGCCGCGGCGCGCCGGCGATTCGGCAAGCGTCGTCGCCGACGCTTCGCTCGCCCGGCAGGTGCTCGACTGGAAGCCCCGATACGACTCGCTTGAGACCATCGTCCAGAGCTCGCTCGATTGGGAGCTCTTCCTGTCGAACAGAAACGTCGACGACCTGCACAGCATCCACCGGGCACTTGCCGCCGCCTCCTTCTGAGCGGTGTCTATGCGAGCCGCTGCGAAGCCGCGGCATCAGCCCGGGGTCCCTGTCGGGCTGAGCAATCGATCGGTGCCGGGCCGGAAATGCTCTGGAGCGATGGCGCATCCTCGTCTATGCATGGTGCAGCAGATGAGGTGAACCATGCAGCACGGCGAAGTGATCATCGAACGGCGGGGCACTGCCGGCATCATCCGGCTCAACCGGCCCCGGGCGCTGAACAGTCTGACGCTGCCGATGATCCGCGCGCTCACGGAGGCCCTTCATGACTTTGCCTCCGAATCCGATGTGGCAAGCGTCGTAATCACCGGCGAAGGCGAACGCGGCTTCTGTGCCGGCGGTGATATCCGTGCCTTGCATGAAAGCGCCCGCGCCGGTGATGATCTCGCCGGAACCTTCTGGCGCGAGGAATTCCGCCTCAACCATAAGATTGCCGTCTATCCCAAACCCTATGTCGCGCTGATGGACGGCATTACCATGGGCGGCGGCGTCGGTCTGTCCTCACACGGCCGCCATCGCATCGTGACCGAGCGTACGCGGCTTGCCATGCCCGAAACCGGCATCGGCTATGTCCCCGATGTCGGCGCCACATGGCTGCTGCCCAAGGCACCCGGCGAAGCCGGAACATGGCTCGGCCTGACCGGACTCGACATTGGTGCTGCGGATGCGATCTATGCCGGTCTTGCCGATGTTCAGATCGCCTCGTCGCGGCTCGACGCGGTGATCGATGCTCTTTGCGACCTGCCGCGCGCCAGCGCGTCGACTGAAGTCGATGCCCTGCTGCAGGGATTTTCCGAGCCACTGGGGGAAAGCCGGTTGCGGCAGAACGCCGATATGATCGACCACACATTTTCCTTCGAAAGCGTCGAGGAAATCCTCGGGGCTCTCGCCAAGGAAGAGGGCGAGTTTGCCGCCGAGACGCGCCGGGTGCTGCTCAGCCGGTCGCCGACCAGCCTGAAACTCGCTCTGCGGCTGCTGAGGGCCGGCCGGCGCAGCGCTTCGCTCGCTGAATGTCTTCGCCGCGAACTCGGCGCCTGCCTGCAGATGCTGGATAATCCCGATTTCTTCGAAGGCATCCGCGCCGCTGTCATCGACAAGGACCGCAATCCGAAATGGTCACCGGCATCAGTCGAGGCCGTGAAGACGGAAACGGTCGAACGTTTCTTGGAACCGGCCGACCCGCCGCTTTCACTCTGACGCTGTCATCCTCTGAATGCCGAATGCGTGGCACCGTGCGGCGGGTGAGAGCCTTTTGCTTCCTGTTGCCAGTCTCTTCAATACCAAATCTCCGGCGCGACACGCCGAAACCATAGGCCGCCCTGTCCTAAAGCCTAGCTTGCTCTCTCCCTTGACCTGATCGACCGCCAGATACGCTTCGGCATAGTGTCCGCGACGTGACCCATAACGGACATCTCTCGATCGAAACAGGAGCGCATCATGTCGCAGGCAGAAGCAAGAACCCGAACGACTGGTCAGCAGGAGCCTGGCAGTCCGAACCATGAAGAATTGGTTCCGTCGCGCTACGCGGTACGGATCGGCGAAATCGAAGTGCTGATCATCAGCGATGGTGTGCTACCGCTTCCAACCGCGATGCTGGGACATAACGCCGACGCGGCCGACCGGGCGGTCTGGCTGGATGATATGTTCCTGCCGCGGGACGCTTTCGACTGGGCGCTGAACGTGGTCCTGGTGCGCAGCGGCGGCCAGACCATCCTCATCGACGCAGGCTTGGGGCTGGATCCGGACTTGAACTTGCCGCGCGCGGGTCAGTTGATCAAGCGACTGGAAGGCGCCGGCATCGATCTGGCATCCGTGACCGACGTGGTGCTGACGCACCTGCACATGGACCACATCGGCGGGCTGCTGGTCGAAGGGGTCAAGGACCGACTGCGCCCAGACCTCAGGATTCACGTGGCGGCTGCCGAGGCGAAGTTCTGGGAAGCGCCCGATTTCAGCCACGTGTCCATGCCGCCTGGCTTCCCGGACGCGCTTCGGGCGACGGCAAAACGCTTCCTGAGCGAGTATGGCAGCCATCTCACGCTGTTCGACGAGCAATCCGAGGTGGCCCCTGATGTGGTGGCCCAACGCACCGGCGGCCATACTCCCGGACACAGCGTGGTCCGCCTGGCGTCCGGCGGCGACAGGTTGACATTCGCCGGCGATGCCGTGTTCGCGGTCGGGTTCGAGCACCCCGACTGGTACAATGGTTTCGAACATGATCCCGAAGAAGCGGCTCGCGTTCGCCTCGATCTTTTGCGGGAGCTGGCGGCGACCGGTGAACAGCTGGTGGCCACGCACCTGCCGTTCCCGTCCGTTGGCCGGGTGGCGGTGGACGGCGAAGCCTTTCGTTGGGTGCCGGTCTTCTGGGACTACTGAGGGCTTGTCGGGCTACCGCGCCGCGCCTCTGAAAAGACGCGCGGCGCTCTATCGCCACATGCCGCGCATGCGGGCGCCGACGTCGATGCGCACTTGGCGCGCTTGCGCCTGAGCGGCGGCTTCCGACTTCACCTGCGGCCAGCTGCAGGCCTCGAAAAACTGCAGCAGCGTCGCGGGAATGAAGCGGCTGCGCGAGGCATAGACGTGCCGGTCGCCCTGGGCGTTCTGCCCATAGGTGAAGAAGCGTTGCGGCACGACAAGGTCGAGACCGTCGCGGGCGCGCGTCATCGCCACGTAGAGCAGCCGGCGCTCCTCCTCGATCTCGGCGGTGGTGCCGACCGCAAGATCGCTCGGAATGCAGCCGTCGACGACGTTCAGCATGAAGACTTTCGTCCATTCCTGGCCCTTTGCGGAATGGATGGTCGACAGGATGAGATAGTCCTCGTCGAGAAGCGGCACGCCGGCCTGATCACTGGTCGCATCCGGCGGATCGAGCGTGAGCTCGGTTAGGAAACGTTCGCGGGAGGCATAACCCCCGGCGATCTGCTCCAACTGCAACAGATCGGCCTGCCGTGTCGAAGCGTCCTCGTGCAGCCGCTCCAGATGCGGCGCATACCATTGCCGCGCCAGCTCGATTTCCGCCGGCCAGCCGGCCTTGCCGGATTTCAGCTCCTGCAGCATCCAAACGAAGGCGGTCCAGTCCTCGCCGGAGCGCTGCGGGGGCGGCATACCGGCGAGAGCGGAGAGCGGACTCACATCCTCGGCCATCAGGTCGAGCGCCTTCTGCGCCGTCGACGGCCCGACGCCCGGCAGGATCTGCATCAGCCGGAATCCCGCCACCCGATCGCGCGGATTTTGCGCAAAGCGAAGCGCAGCCAGCATGTCCTTGACATGCGCGCTATCAAGAAACTTCAAGCCACCGAACTTGACGAAGGGAATGTTGCGCCGGGTCAGCTCGACCTCCAGCGGCCCGCTGTGATGGGCGGCGCGGAAGAGCACGGCCTGCTGCTTGAGCTTCAGACCTTCCTCGCGATTGTCGAGCACCTTGTCGGCGACATAACGCGCCTGCTCGGCCTCGTCCCGCACAGAAACCAGGCGCGGCCGCTCCGCCGATTGCCGCTCGGTCCAGAGATTCTTGGTGAAGCGCTCGGAGGCGAGATCGATGACGGCATTGGCAGCCGCCAGGATCGGCTGCGTCGAGCGGTAATTGCGGTCGAGGGTGACGATATCGGCGGCCGGGCTGAAGGCGGCGGGAAAATCAAGGATATTGCGCACCGTCGCCGCACGGAAGGAGTAGATCGACTGCGCATCGTCGCCGACGACGGTCAACCCCTGTCCCTGGGGCTTCAGAGCCAGCAGGATCGAGGCCTGCAGCCTGTTGGTGTCCTGATATTCATCGACGAGCACATGGTCGAAGCGGCTGCCGATATCCTCGGCAATCACGCTCTCGCCGACCATCTGCGCCCAGTAGAGCAGGAGGTCGTCGTAATCGAGCACGTTCTGAGCCTGCTTCGCCTCGACATAGCAGGCGAAAAGCTCACGCAGCTGTTGCTCCCATGTCGCGCACCAGGGAAAGGCGTCGCGCAGCACCTGATCGAGCGCGGTCTCCGAATTCACCGCCCGGCTATAGATGGCAAGGCAGGTGCCCTTGGACGGAAAGCGGCTTTCCGTCTTTGAGAAGCCGAGATCGTGCCGGATGAGGTTCATCAGATCGGCGCTGTCTTCGCGGTCGTGAATGGTGAAATCGGCATCGAGGCCGATCTGCTGGGCATAATCGCGCAGCAGCCGCGCGCCGATGCCGTGAAAGGTGCCGGACCAGTTGAGCGCATCGGCCATGATGCCGGCATTCGAACCCAGCACATCACGGCAGATGCGCTCGACGCGCCGCGCCATCTCGGCGGCTGCCCGGCGCGAGAAGGTCATCAGCAGGATGCGGCGCGGATCGGCGCCCTTGACGATCAGATGGGCGACGCGATGCGCCAGGGTATTCGTCTTGCCGGAGCCGGCGCCGGCAATGACCAGCAGCGGCCCGGCAATATGACTGCCGTTGGTGAGCGTGCCGTGCTCGACGGCCATGCGCTGCTGGGGATTGAGCTTTTCGAGATACATCCAGCCGTCCGGTCGGGCTCCCGCAGAATCACTGCGAGAAGATTAGATGTTCCTTGAATGTTCGCGATTTCAGCCGCTGTCAAGCGGCACGGGACCTCAATCGGGGAAATCCGGGCCGATCACGCGCCGCACCAGTTTCAGGCTGCGGTCCGGCTGGAGAATATAGGTTTCCTCCACGCGCTGGCCCGTCTCGTTGTAGAATTGGTGATGGACGGCGCTGCCGATCGGCGACTTGGTGAGCTTGGTTCGCGGCTGGCCGCCATAGGTGATGCTGCCGGGAATGGGTTCGAGCGCAGCCGTATCGGCCGAGGAGCAGCCGGCGAGCAATGCCCCGGCAAACAAGGCGGGCAGAAACGCTTTCATCGCAGTCATCCCTCTTCAGACTGCCGATAGATATGGAAAGCGCGGCCTCTTTCGCCAAGGGCTGCCCGATGCGCAGTCGCCTGCTGTGGCGCTGAGGGAACCAAAGCGCCCTCCAGGTGTTGAAATGCCGGACCTGAACGCTGGAGACCATCATGCAGACGCTTCTTCGCCTCTGGGCGTCCACCCTGATCATCGGCTGCGGCGTCTTTGCCGGCCCAGCCTATGCCTCGCTCGAAACCGGCATGGATTATTCCGCTTTGCCGAAGGATCAGATCGCCCTTAACGAATATACCGGCAGCGTCGCTTGTGAGCCGGCAGAACCGCACTACCTGCCGTCCTTCATCCGCGCGGCTGACGGCACGATCATCGGTGTGGGATATATCGCGATGGAGAATGAGGCCGGCGCGGATTGCTGAAACCGATCCGCTCGAACGAGGCTCGCCTGCGTTTCCGGATGACGAGCCTCTGACCGTCATCATGACGGCTGGATATTTTCTATCGAAACAGCCGGCTCTGGCGCAACGCCCTTTGCGCCCAAACCCGGCGCCGGCTCGCTGCAGGGTTAAGTGAAAATTAAACAATGTATCGTACCGGCACAGTTTACTGACCAAACTGAAAACGGCCGGACGCCCTGCCGCGTCAATGCAGCTTCAGCTTCGCCTCTTCGGCCGCTGCCAGGAACTCGGCTCTAGCCTCCTCCATACTTTTGCGGCCGTCGAGCGCCGCCCGGCAGGTGCTGCGGGCCTTGATGTAATGAAGCCCGCGCGAACTCGGCCAGAAATCTGCCAGGCATTTCAGGGCATCGAACGGCCCGTTGACCGTTCGCGCATCGGCTCCCTCGAAACCGACCGTGACCGGGCTGTTCCATCGTTCAGTTGCCATCGATCTCCTCCACGATTGTCGATAGAAACAGGGTGCGACGCCTCCCATTCTCAGGACAGACGCCGCCATCATAGGCATTCTAGCGCGATTTTTGCCGTCAACAATGGTGAATCGTCTGTTGCTGATAGGCGGAATGCCGACTTGAGTGAGGCGAATCGCCTGGGTGTGCACGCCCGGAGGAATTTTTGAGCAGTCGCAGATAAGTTGTATGGCGCTTGCGCGCTGCTACCGCTACCATGCTCGGGAAAGCTGACTCGACATGGGGTTAGATGGAAATTTGATCCAGGCTGCTTTGCTCTGCGGGGCGCTGGCAATGCCGGTTTTAGCCTACGGCGCAGAGAGGGCCGCTGAAGAGGCTTTCCTGGCGCGCCTTTCCACTGAAGTCGTCCCAAGAATGCAGCGGGAATATATGCGGGTTAGGCTGCCATCATTGGGAATCGATATCGCTTCCTATTACGCACGGATAAGTCTCAATCGATGGTACGTCGAGGGCATATTCGAGCCAGATGAAGATCTCGTGATAACTGCCGAACGGATGGAACGCTGGGAATTATCCCCGTTCCTGCCTTATTATCTCGAAGAGACTGAAATTCCCGATTGTGCTGCAATGCTGTCCTCTTCGTGCAGATGGCTGCCCCTCACCCTCACCCTCTCCCCGTAAACGGGGCGAGGGGACGTGCCACGCGAGAGCTTCGCGAGGGACGGAGGTTGCGGCATATCCTCTCCGCCCGGCAAGCGGGCCGAAGGACGGGTCGAGACCGTTGGCTCGACCAGCTCGGTGGCGGCAGCCGGATGAGGGCAGTCAGGCGCGTAAGAAAATGGTGTCCGAGAGAAAACTGGTGCTGCCGAGTGGGATTGAACCACCGACCTCACCCTTACCAAGGGTGTGCTCTACCACTGAGCTACGGCAGCAGGACCAGATCCGCGCGGAGCCGGGCGGCTCAATTGCGGGAACGGGGCGGCTATTGCCACAGCTTGACGACAAGCGCAAGCCGCAAAATCCAACTTCGCGTGGATAGAGATGCAAGGGACTTTTGGATCGGCGCGAATTCGGCTAATTCTGTTGACATGAACGACAAGACCGAAGCCGGCCAGAAGAGCCGTAAAGAGGCGATCGAGGCACAGGCGAAACTGCGCCGCGAGCGCGCCGCCGAAAAGCTCAGGGAAAATCTTTCCAGACGCAAACAGCAGGTGCGTGCCCGCCGTTCCGGCCAGGCCGACGAAACTAATGGGCTGCCCGCCGCAAAAATGGACGAATCGTAATGTTCCGTCCCGGGCGAATTGAAGCCTCTTCATAAATCCCCTAAACACCTCACTCCTTCTTTCAAGGCAGAACTTTCAGGAAGTAAGCGCACATGGATCGTATCAGAATTGTCGGCGGTAATGAGCTGAATGGCATCATTCCGATTTCCGGCGCCAAGAATGCCGCACTGCCGCTGATGATCGCCTCGCTTCTGACCAGTGACACGCTGACGCTGGAAAACGTGCCGCACTTGGCAGACGTCGAGCTTTTGATGCGCATCCTCGGCAATCACGGCGTCGATGTCGCCGTCAACGGCCGCCGCGAGCGCCAGGAGGATTCCTACGCCCGCACGATCCATTTCACCTGCCGCACCATCGTCGATACCACCGCTTCTTACGAACTGGTCTCGAAGATGCGCGCCTCCTTCTGGGTTATTGGGCCGCTCTTGGCGCGTGAGGGCCATTGCCGCGTTTCGCTGCCGGGTGGTTGCGCCATCGGCACGCGCCCCGTCGATCTCTTCATCGACGGCCTGACGGCACTCGGTGCGACCATGGAGATCGATGCCGGCTATATCAATGCCCGGGCGCCCGACGGCGGGCTGATCGGTGCGCGCTACACCTTCCCGAAGGTCTCCGTCGGCGCCACCCATGTGTTGATGATGGCCGCGACCCTTGCCCGCGGCACTACTGTCATCGGCAACGCCGCCCGTGAACCCGAAGTCGCCGACCTCGCCAACTGCCTGAACGCCATGGGCGCCAAGATATCAGGCGCCGGCACCTCGACCATCACCATCGAAGGCGTCACCTCGCTGTCGGGCGCGCGTCATCGCGTCCTGCCGGACCGCATCGAGACCGGCACCTACGCCATGGCCGTCGCCATGGCCGGCGGTGACGTCGTGCTCGAAAATACCGATGTGGCGCTGCTCGAGACCGCGCTGGAAACCTTGCGCCGGACTGGCGCTGACATCTCCGCGACCAATAACGGCATGCGCATCAGGCGCAACGGCGCCGGCATCAAGCCGGTCGATATTGTCACCGATCCTTTCCCGGGCTTCCCCACGGATCTGCAGGCCCAGTTCATGGCGCTGATGACCCGCTCCTCCGGCATCTCGCATGTCACCGAGACGATCTTCGAAAACCGCTTCATGCACGTGCAGGAGCTTGCCCGGCTCGGCGCCAGGATCACGCTCTCCGGCCAGACCGCGAAGATCGAGGGTGTCAAGCGCCTGCGCGGCGCCCCCGTCATGGCGACCGATTTGCGCGCCTCCGTCTCGCTCGTCATCGCCGGCCTCGCCGCCGAGGGCGAAACCACAGTCTCCCGCGTTTACCACCTCGACCGCGGCTTCGAGCGGCTCGAAGCGAAGCTGACCCGCTGCGGCGCCGTCGTCGAGCGCATCAGCGAGTAAGAGAGACCTTCATTCCGGTTGCGTAATCGGTCGCAGCATCTTATTTCCCTTGTCTGACGCATCGCCATTCCGGCGATGCCCGTTAAATAGCAAAAGCATGATGTCGCCCGAAAACTGCTCGCACTTTTCGGCATCCTGCTCTGGGGATTGAGCCTGAATGACCGACCTGAAGCTTGTTGCGCTTGATGACGAGGACCTCGCGATCATTTCTGCGCATATGCAGGATAGCGTCTTCAAGGTCGGCGACATCGACTGGTCGCCGCGCGGTGCCCAGTTCGCGCTTGCCGCCAATCGTTTCGTCTGGGAAAGTGCCGCGCGCAAGCGCAAGGGTTTCGAGCGCCGCCGCGCCGCTCTGGTGTTCAAGCGCGTGCTTGCCGTCCGTTCGCTCGGCGTCGATCGCGGCAAACGCGATGAGGTGCTGTCGCTGCTGGCGCTGCGTTTCGAGAAGAAGGGCGAGGGGCCGGATGGCACGATCGAGCTGGCGCTGTCTGGAACGGCCTCGATTGCGCTCGACGTCGAATGTATCGAGGTCCAGATGGCTGATATCGGCGGCGCATGGCAGGCGGCTTCCAAACCCCGCCACCCCTAAAGGGCTTGATGCCTGAAGTTTGAACATCGCGGTTCGAGTTGAGAAGGAATATAGCTCTTGGCAATCTGGCTGGATCAGGCATCGGAAGGTTTCGAGCAGCATTTTGCCGCTTTTCTGACGACGAAGCGCGAAGTGTCCGAGGATGTGAATGCCATCGCCCGCGCCATCATCGATGATGTCAGGGCGCGCGGCGATGTGGCGCTGGCCGAATATTCGCTGAAATTCGACGGCATCGATTTTGCCACCGTGCCGATGCGCGTCACGCCTGAGGAGATTGACGCCGCAATCGAGGCGGTGCCTGCCGAAGTGCTGGGCGCGCTGAAGCTCGCGGCCTTGCGCATCGAGAGCCACCATCGCCGCCAACTGCCGAAGGATGATATCTACGAGGACGACATGGGCGTCGGTCTCGGCTCGCGCTGGACGGCGATCGAGGCGGTCGGGCTCTATGTTCCGGGCGGCACCGCGAGCTATCCGAGCTCGGTGCTGATGAATGCGGTGCCGGCCAAGGTCGCCGGGGTCGACCGCATCGTCATCGCCGTTCCCGCCACCGGCGGCGCTGTCAATCCGGCGGTGCTCGCCGCCGCCAGGCTTGCCGGCGTCACCGAGATCTACCGTGTCGGCGGCGCTCAGGCGATCGCCGCTCTCGCTTATGGCACCGAGACGATCGCACCGGTCGCCAAGATCACCGGTCCCGGCAATGCCTATGTCGCCGCCGCCAAGCGCCACGTCTTCGGCACCGTCGGCATCGATATGATCGCCGGCCCCTCCGAGGTGCTGGTGATTGCCGACAAGGACAACAATCCCGATTGGATCGCTGCCGACCTTTTGGCGCAGGCCGAGCACGATGCCAGCGCCCAGGCGATACTCATCACCGACGATGCCCTATTCGGCAAGGCGGTGGAGCAGGCGGTCGAACGCCAGCTGAAGACGTTGAACCGCGCCGAGACGGCAGCGGCAAGCTGGCGCGATTTTGGCGCGGTCATCCTCGTTGCCGATCTGAAGCAGGCCATTCCGCTTGCCAATCGCATCGCAGCCGAACATCTCGAGCTCGCCGTCGCCGATCCCGACCGGCTGCTCGACGGCATCCGCAATGCCGGCGCGATCTTCGTCGGCGCTCATACGCCCGAGGTCATCGGCGATTATGTCGGCGGTTCGAACCATGTGCTGCCGACGGCGCGTTCGGCCCGCTTTTCCTCCGGTCTATCAGTGCTCGATTTCGTCAAGCGCACGTCGATCCTGCGCCTTGGGCCGGGTGAGTTGCGCACCCTGGGCCCGGCGGCGATCGCGCTTGCAGTCTCCGAAGGCCTCGATGCCCATGCGCGGTCGGTCGCGATCCGCCTCAACCTCGATTAGGTGAGGGGATGGCGGCGGGCGAATTCCGGCTTTGCGACGTCGTCCTGGACGATACGATCGGCCGTTCGACGCCCGATGTCGAGCATGAGCGCGCCGTCGCCATCTTCGATCTGATCGAGGAGAACAGCTTCGAGCCGCTCGGCCATTCCGGCGGCCCTTATCGGCTGAACATCTCGCTGGTCGATTCGAAGCTGGTCTTCGCCATCAAGACGGAAGAAGGCGGCGATGTCGCCACCCACATCCTGTCGCTTACCCCCTTCCGGCGGATCGTCAAGGATTACTTCATGATCTGCGAAAGCTATTACGAAGCGATCCGATCGGCGACGCCAAGCCGTATCGAGGCGATCGACATGGGCCGGCGGGGCATCCACAATGAAGGCTCGCAGACGCTGAAAGACAGGCTGGCCGGCAAGATAGAGGTCGATTTCGACACCGCCCGGCGGCTTTTCACGCTGGTCTGCGTGCTCTACTGGCGTGGATGACGGCGATGGAGCTTGCCGGCGATGTCGAAGACGCGAAGAGGCCGGGCGCGATCCTCTTCATGTGCGGGCTGAACGCCATCCGCTCGCCGATGGCCGAAGCGATCGCCCGTAGCATTCTGCCGTCCAATACCTATATAAGGTCGGCCGGCGTTCGCGCCGGCGAGCGCGATCCCTTCGTCGATGTCGTGCTCGAGGAAATCGGGCTTTCCCTTGGGCGCCGCCAGCCGCAGACGCTTGATGAACTCGAGGACGATTATTTCGATCTGATCATCACGCTTTCGCCGCAGGCCCATCATGCGGCGCTGGAACTGACGCGGTCGAACGCGGTTGACGTCGTCTATTGGCCGACCATGGATCCGACGGTCGTCAGCGGGACGCGCGAACAGATATTGGACAGCTATCGCGAGGTCCGCGACCACCTGGCCGGTCTCATCGAAAGCCGGCTGCTCAGACGAAATGGCATTGCCGCGCAATCGGCATGAAAACAAATAAAGGAAAGCCTGATCAACAAGGTTCACAAACCTGCGTTGATTGTGTAGTTTCCGCCCAAATTTTAAAGGCGCGCTCTGCGCTGCCTCTGCAACACACAGGAAGAAAACCACTATATGCCGAAAGAAGAAGTCCTCGAATTCCCGGGAATCGTCACCGAACTTCTGCCGAATGCGACGTTTCGCGTGAAGCTTGAAAACGAACACGAGATCATCGCCCATACCGCTGGCCGCATGCGCAAGAACCGCATCCGCGTTCTGGCGGGCGACAAGGTGCTTGTGGAAATGACGCCCTACGATCTGACCAAGGGCCGCATCACCTATCGTTTCAAGTAAGTCTGCCCGCTCCCGTCCGCCGATGGTCGAGGTTTCATGGCGCTGAAATACAAGCTCATTCTGGCCTCGGGCTCGCCCCGTCGCGTCGACCTGCTCAACCAGGCCGGCATCGAGCCTTCGCGCCTGATGCCGATGGATATCGACGAGACGCCGAAGAAGTCGGAGCACCCGCGTTCGCTCGCCCGAAGGCTGTCGGCCGAGAAGGCCGAGGCCGCACTTGCCGCCATCAAGGGTGATATCACCTGGAAGGGCAGCTATATCCTCTCCGCCGATACGGTGGTCGCCGTGGGTCGGCGCATTCTCGGCAAGGCTGAATTCGCCGACGAGGCGCTGAGCTCGCTGCACCTCCTCTCGGGACGCAACCATCTCGTCTATACCGGCGTTTGCCTGGTGACGCCCGAACGCAAGATCCGCCAGAAGATCGTCGAGACCAAGGTGCGCTTCAAGCGGCTGTCCGGCTTCGAGATCGAGAACTACCTGGCCTCCGGCCAGTGGCGCGGCAAGGCGGGCGCCTACGGCATCCAGGGTCTCGCCGGCACCTTCGTGCAAAAGATGGTGGGCTCCTACACCAATGTCGTCGGCCTGCCGCTTTATGAAACCATTCTGCTTCTGACCGGCGAGGGCTTCGATGTGCATAGCCGGTGGCCGGAGGGCTGACCGACGGCCGATGCTTAAAGCGCGTCACGATCTCTCAGATCTCCGTGCCGCCCTTTAAGGCTTTGTTTTTATTCATGTTGCAGTCGCAAAGCCGCTGACACTTTTGCGCGACATGCTATAGGACGGACCGATCATGCCCGAAGACAAGAAAGCCGCCGCCAAGGTCGAACCGCTGCGCAAGACGCGCCCTTGCCCGGAATGCGGCAAACCATCAAACCGCGAACATTACCCTTTCTGCTCCAACCGCTGCCGCGAGCTCGATCTCTCCCGCTGGCTGACCGGCTCTTATGCCATTCCGGTGGCCGACGACGAAACGAAAGCCGATTATCCTGACGAGGAAAACTAGGAGATTTCCTCTCCGAAGTTCTTATTTTTCCACATGAATCCGCAAAACCGGCAAGACAGTCAAAAAAGAGTCATTTGACGCTTGCCATGGCCGAACAAGATGCTATAACCCCGCTCGCTTCCGGGGCGAACCAAGGCCCCGCGGTTCTTTTCATCAAGAACACCGTAGCGAAGCGGGTTGGCCCAGGTAGCTCAGTTGGTAGAGCAGCGGATTGAAAATCCGCGTGTCGGTGGTTCGATTCCGCCCCTGGGCACCATCACGATAATCAGCATTGATATTGTTTGATTTTTCCAGCCTAAGTGTCCTGATATTATGCATGAACTAAAATCTTTGTTCACGCGGCATGCCGAATTTAGCTCTCGTCGTCGCCCTTCGAAATCAGCTCGATCGCACCTTTCGCAAGCCGCCTCTGATTGGCGGCTTTAGGCTCTGGAGATTGCATTGCCGCGCGGGCCGCAGACCCTTCGGGCTGGACGCCAAGACCTACTGCGATAAGACCGCTCCAATCTATTGGCGTGAATTAGGGAATGAATTGCGCCCCGAGGGATGCGCCGATCAGGACGCTGCTTACTGGCCCTGACCGGCCCCTCAATTGTGAAATGCGAGCGGGGCTTCCGGCAATCGCTCCACGAACATGTTTCCACAAACCACAAACGTCCGCCCGCGGCCGTCTGTCGAGGTTATCGGATGTCCGCTGCTCATCACGCGACCTCCATCGCTCTTTGGAATATGACCGGCTGTTGGTCGCGCGGAATGCGGTGTTGGCCGCGCGCCATCGGGTGTTTGGGGAAGCCGTCTTTTGTCAGGCCAAGGCAGACGATGTCGACGAGCTGCTGGCGGGCGCGGTGCTTGAACCACGTGTCACGGCTGAGGTAATCGCCACCATTGCCCCATGCTGCCAGCACCGGCGTGTTCTGGTGACGGGCAATGATAAGGGCGTGATCGATGAAGTTGTCGCAGCGCGGACCGATCGAGTCCCTAGCCTTCATCATTTCCTTCGGGGATGGCGAGCGCCAGGCGTGAAGGTTGACGATCAGGATGCCGCCATAGCCCCAGAGCTTGGCAAACCAGATGAGCACGAGCACCGTCGGGTCATTGCGTCGGTGATCGGCGTCGGAGGGGTTGAGCATGCAAACGACGAGGATGGGCTTGCCCGCATCCCAAACGCGGCGCAGCTCGTCACGGTACAAGGTGCAGTCGGAGATGGCAGCGCTCATCCGCATCTCGGTTTTGAAGAGATCGAGGCTCATCGGCGCTGCTTCCCGGTGATGACGAAGACGGTGCCGCTCTGCATGTTCAGCTGGACCGGATCGCCGCGTCCGATGCGGGTGAAGAGCGCATCGAGGTCGCCCTCGGCGGTATCCGCAGCTGAGCGATACTGAAGCACCGACTTGTACAAGCGCTTAATACCTATCTGATAGCGATCGCCCCGTAACTACGCCGCGGGGCAATCGGTTGAATAGTCTCAGGAGCGGCTTTTCGACCTTCTCGTGAATGCGCCAGCAGAACAGCAGGGAGACCGCGACACCGATCGCGATGATGATATCGGGCGGCAAGGGATAGAATATCCACAGCGTCAGCAGTGCCGAAATCGGGACTGAGTGAAAGAGATAGAGCGTGTAGGAGGCCTCTCCGAGGTAAGCCCAGACGCTCTTTCCGACATTGATCTGCATAGTGCCGAAAACGATCAATCCGGCAGGAATGCCATAAACTGCCACGCGCTGAAAAGCATCCTGACCGATCAGGAAGTCCAGCGTGTCGCCGTGGGGTGCCATGCCGAGCGAGCCGGCGGCGAGAATTGCGATTGCGCCAACCGGTATGCCCCATCTCGCGCCTTTGACTGCCGGCGCGTACACCAAGGCGACACCTATCATGAATTCGAGGATGATGGGGTTGCCGAGGAACTGGAAAACCGGCGCTGTCGATCGGAACGTCAGCGACACCGCGAAGATCCCGAGGATCGCCGGCAAGTAACGCCGGTCGAGGAGGACAAGCGTCGCCGCCCCATAGAAGAGCATTTCGAAACAGAGCGTCCATGCGGCAGGCAGGACGGGCGCTGCCATCCGATCGAACGCCGGCCACAGGGTTAGCGTCGCGATTGTCTCCCGCCAGCCGAAGCCGGATTTTGCGGCGATGAATGCTGCCGGGATAGATGCGAGATAGTACATCGGGAGGATGCGACGAATTCGTTTCCACGCGAATTGCTGCCATGTCAGGCCGCGCGCTGTCCGGGTGATGATGACCCCGGAAATGACGAAGAAAATATCGACGCCGGCGGTGCCTGCAACCTGGATCATCGGCGGGAAAATCCCGCTTGATCCGGTGGCTTGGTAGGCCGTCAGCGCCGCATGCAGGTAGACGACCATCAATGCGGCGATGAAACGCAGTACCTGTAGCGACCAGATCATGATTGTCCGTAAACCCCTCGATCACCAAGCCTGGCGAGAAAAGAGCATTCACAAGCCGTCACGCAGTGGTCGTGGCGCGTTTGCCGCGCATGGGCAGAAACGGAACCACCCTGGGGACGCGCTCGGCATATGATCGGTAGTCTGGAAATGCCGCCCGGAGAACCGTCTCTTCGTTAATCATCCGGCGAAGTTGCAGGCACCAATGCACGATTCCGAGAAATACCGTCCACGGAGAAAAGCTGAACAGGATCATCCCGATAACGAATATCTCCTCGGTCAGATAGAGCGGGTGGCGGACGATGGAATATGGCCCCGTTGTGACCAGAGCTCTTGCACCCGGTGCTATGCTGAAACTGCGGCCGAGGATCGCAAGCATATATGCCGATGAAAGGCAGCCAGTGATCATCAAAACCGTTGCGGCAAGACGCACAGTATCTGGCAATACCATTGGCGGCGGCAGGAAGGCGATTAGCAGGAAGAGGAAGGTGCCTGCCATCGCCGTAAGGTATGGTTCAACGCCGCGCGCAGACCGCACTTGGGGCATTCTCGTTAGGGTCACGACACACATCATGCCGATAAATAAGATCGCAGCGATCTCAGCTATTAGGAATACGACGCCCCTGGACGGATAGTCGCCGGTCGTCATCATCCGTGTGATCTTCGTCCACACACCTAGTATTGAATAGGAGCAGATTCCAATACGGCCGATAATGTCTGCAATAATCAAGTGTCGATTGCTCATTGGTACCCCCGCGTTGTTTGAACGCATCTTCGCACGGTTGCGAGAAATGGCAATCGCAACTGATTAAATCGGTAAATACCAACTATTGGGGATGTGACTTACACCGGCGTCCGTCAATGCAAGGACACGCGATACTCCAGCAGCCGATCAATGCAGGCCCGGATCCGGATGCCTCGGATGATTTCGGCATGAGTAGAAAGGCACGCGAGGGCGGCCAGGATGATCAACGCGGTCCCGAGGAGCGCGGTAGGCAACGGCAGTGACCAGTCGACATAACCGGGGAGTGACGTCCCGCTGCGACCTGCTTCAGCTGTGCTTGCAGCCGCATTGGCAAGCACCAAACCGATCAGCGCAATATGAGCATGAACGAAGCGTGCCCTAAGAAACCGTTTCGGATGAAAAGAAAGATAGACGCCGAGAATCGCCATCGATGCAAACGCCGCGAGAAGCTCCCACGCTCCCATCCCCGCCACGCTAAGTAACATAAGGGGTAGGCGCAACACCGGCAGCAAAGTCAGGTAAAGCGCCCAAGCAAACGGGCGTGATGGATACATCGCCAGCAGTAGCATGCTGGCGGCAAATATTGCGCCGATGGCATAGACCAAAGCAGGTCCGAGACGAACAACAGTCAGAACCAAGACACGCATTCGCTTTTCTCCTTCGGCAGGCATCGTGGTTCTGGGCAGAATATTCGCAGCTGCTTGAGCAGGGCTTGCCGCTCGATCGGCGCCCGCATGAATGACTCGGGCTGCGGAGATTCGCAATCTTCTACAAAACTTATCCACCTTAACGAGGCGATTTCATGAACGTCGACGACACGCCGCTGCGGCTGTCGCCGTCCGCGGCGTTCGGAACCTGATCGCGGCTTAACCTCAGCCACGCGGGAACCCTAGCATTTCACATAAAGCGTGTAGGTCCGGGCAGGGCGGCCGAGACTATCTGTGCCGTTCTTGAAAAACATTCGCCGGCGCGATCACAGGCACGCATCTACTCGATACTCGCCAAAACCTCGGAGATAACCGAGAATTTCGTGGCCTGCCAGCGTCTGTAGTCGAGGACGAATCGCGCGGAAATCCAGCAATCTCCGCTCATTTGGGTAGCCTGCCATCCCAGCAATCCTTGAGTTCGCGCGGCCGCCAGCAATCTGCTGGCATGACTGCGGGAAATGACATATTCGGCTGCGGTCAATTGAGCGGAGACATCGCCCACCCAGGTTCGTTCACCTACGACCGGTGCCAGTGGCACACGCGACATGAGGTCGTGCAATATGTTGCTTCCGGATTCGGACCTCACGAACAGCGCAATGCTTTCGGGCGGGCTGTACCAATCCGGATGGTTAAACAGTCGACGTGCAATACGCGGCTGAGCGCGATACAGAATTGTCTCATCCGCTTCCGACCACCGACAGCGATCTCCCGCATCCATGCCGTCGAGCGAACGAAGGTGCCCCTCGAACCATTGCCGGATCAAGGCTTCAGCATAGGCGCTCGCTTGTAACGGTTTGGCGCGCCGATCCGTCGTCTCCACCGGCTCAAATAATTTGTAATACGCCATCTCCTTCATATGTGAGACGACGGTGTTGTGGCTGGCGATGTGGTTCTCAACGAGAAACTTTGCGAGGTTGGAAGCGGTCAAAGGGGGACAGGAGGGGTTGAGTTTCCGCTCAAAATGCAACGCCAATGCCGCCTGGCTGAGCAGCCACTTCTGCAGATCGGCCACATAACGCACTATTCTGGGAGCTCTGCGATGAATTGCCAGTAACTCGGATGCGGATTCGCGCAGAGCTGCAGCAAAGGAGGCGTCCGCCATGAGATCTTCAACACTGTAGCTGCGGCATCTATTCTGCAGTGTGGCTGAACGTAAAGGTATCGACATTTAAAACCGAAGTGTAAGCGATGCTGGCCCGGAACAATAAAAATAGCGAACAGACAAAAGTCACGGCTAGGCCAGCGACTGGCCGACCTTATCCATAATTTGCGCACAATTCGAGCAGGCTTTTCTTGTAGATGTTTGATTCCAAAACGGGACGTCTCTTTCGGCCGAAACAAAGGACGCCATCGGCCGGGTTCTTCATGGAGACCTGCAGCCCCGCTCTCTCAGGATCGGCGATTGAACGTTGCGAGCATTGCCGCGCCGACCAGACCGGACAGCAGAGACCCCAGCAGGATACCCATCTTCACATGGTCCTGGACGTCGGGATCGTTGAATGCAAGCAGCCCGATGAAAAGGCTCATGGTGAAGCCTATGCCGCAGAGGGCGGCCACACCGGTCATCTGCCCCCAGCTCGCCTTTGCCGGGAGGTCGGTGAGACCGAGTTTGACGAGCAGGAAGACGGTGCCGAGAACGCCGACCAGTTTTCCAAGCAACAGGCCTGCCGCTACGCCGAGCGTCAATGGCTCCGTCAGCGTGGCTGCCGAGACGCCGGAGAAGGAGACACCGGCATTGGCGAAGCCGAAGATCGGAACGACGATGAAGGCAACGGGTTTGTGGAGGACGTGCTCGAGATGGTGCAACGGCGACTGGTCGTGGCTTGCTTCGGGTGTTCCCGGCGTCACCTTCAGCGGAATCGCAAGAGCGAGAAGAACGCCGGCCAGTGTTGCGTGGATGCCGGATGCGAAGACGAGCACCCAGAGCACGGCGCCGAGCAGCAGATACGGCCAGAGCTTCAGAATACGGGCACGGTTCATGCCGTAAAGCGCCGCGAGCACCGCCGCGGCCCCGGCAAGCGCCAGAAGATTGAGATCGTTGGTGTAGAACAGCGCAATCACCACGACCGCCCCCAGGTCATCGATGATCGCCAGTGCCGCCAGGAAGATCTTCAACGAGGCAGGCACGCGCGGGCCGAACAGCGAGATGACGCCGAGCGCGAACGCGATGTCTGTCGCGGTCGGTATCGCCCAGCCACGCAGGGCGGCCGGGTTTTCCCGGTTGAACAAGATATAGAAGAGGGCGGGGAACAGCATGCCTCCCAGTGCCGCCGCACCCGGCAGAATGCGGCGGCTCCAGCTGGAGAGTTGGCCGTCCAGCATTTCGCGCTTGATCTCGAGCCCGACGAGGAGAAAGAACAGCGCCATCAGCGCGTCATTGATCCAGTGCAGCAGGCTGAGCGGCCCCAGATAGATGTGAAGTGCGTGGAAGTAACTCTCTGCAAGCGGTGAGTTCGCCGTCACGATTGCCGCCAACGCGACTGCCATCAACACGAGACCGCCCGAAGCTTCGCTATCGAGGAACTGGCGAAGGGTGGATCGGATGAGACCTGGAGAGATAGGCTGCGACACCGGTCAGCGCTCCCTGTGTTTTGGAAGGTTGATCTTCAGTCTCCGTCGATTTCGGGAAAGCCCGCGGCGCACGCAGCACACGCCATCGCCTGTAAGATAAAGGGGTCGCGTCGCCATTTCCAGCGAAATCGGCCCCGATCCACCGCAGGCGGCGCTGGTCCGGTTGGACCTGCCGCTCGCCTTGCTTCTCACTGGAATGAGTAATCAGCCGGCACCATCTGCGTTTCTATCGCGAAGGTGACGATGTCGCCGAGTTCGGGGATTGCAAAATCCAGTCCCCAATCGCTGCGGCGGATGCTGCCGGTCGCCGAGAAACCGATCTTCGGGACGCCCATCATTGGGTGCTTCGCCATTGAGCCGTTGAAGGTGACGTCGAGTTTTGCCGGGTGCGTCTCGCCGCGCAAGGTCAGGAGGCCTTCGACGGTGCCGGTCCTCTCGCCCGTCACATGGATCGCCCTGGAAACGAAGGTGATCGGCTTGGCTGCAAGGAAGCTGTCGTCTCCGCCGATCTCCGCATCGAAGTTGACCTTGTTAGGCCATGGATAATCAGTGCGGACCGAAAGCGGATCGATGGTGACCAAAAGCTTGGAGGCTTCAGGTTTTTCGGGCTTCCAGTCGAGCCGCGCATCGACCCCGATAAAGCGCGCGGTGTAGTGGGACAGGCCGGAATGGTCGAATGACCAATTGAAGCTCGAATGCGAGGGATCGGTCTTGTAGGCCCCACCCGGCGCAGGATCGGTTGCGGTGGCAAGGGCAGCGAAGGTCGTGCTCAAGGTAAGAGCAAGGGCGAGTGCAGTTGTGCGAAGCATTGATGGTTCCTCGGATGGGAAATGATGAGGTTGTCGGCTCACGCAGCCTTGTCGCGGCGGATCGTCTGGAGGCGCTCCCAGACGCGGTCGGACCGGGGAATGTCGAGATCGAAGACTGTCTCGAACGTGTCGCCGAGATGGGCGGCGCTCGTTATGGGCTCCTCGCTGAGGCTGTTCGCCGTCACGCGGCGCAGACGGTCGTTTTGGAGGGCGACATAGCCGTCCGCCGTGTGCCGCAGGACCGCGAGGGCATTGGTGAACGGGGAGCCGGGATCTTGCATCAGCCAGCCATGTGTTGCGGCCATCGCGGCTTCGTCGCTGTGGTCGAGCCGGAAATCGAAGCTTTTCGCGATGCCGAGAACATGATTATTGAAACGCAGCCAGCTCCCGTCGGCCGGCATGATGGAGAAATCGAAGCCGCGTTGGCTGATCGGCCCGGCCACAAGCGGCACCGGCTCGATGATGGCGTCCGCTATGCCGACCTCGGCGAGATAGGGACGGCCGAGATCGACACGCAGCGTCAGATGATTGCCGATGGCGATGTCGCCAAGCTTTTCCCGGTCGACCGCGCCGCAAAGGCGCGTCACACGGAAGCCCAGTGCAGCAAGCGCCGCGCCGAAGAGGCCGTTCATCTCATAACACCAGCCGCCCCGCCGCCTTTCGACCATCTTGGCGAATGCCGCAGCCGGGGTGATCGAGGAGGGCCATCCCATGAAGGCGTCCAGTGCTTCCCATGTAAAACTCATGAGATGGGCGCGATGCAACTGCGACAAGCTGTCTACGTCGAGGCGCGAAGGCCGCTCGACCCCGATCCGAGCCAAATAGGCATCGAGTTGCGCGGTTGTCAGGGTCACTGCGTTTTCGTTGGAAGTTGCATGTGTCATCGTTCGGTCTCCTTTCAAGTGGACCGTTGCTCATTATCGAGACGTGTTTGCGTTGGTTCAGGCGACCTTGCGATCGTCCTCGGGTGGGAAGGTCAGGCCGAAGCCCCTGGCGATCGAGGCGATCTGCTCGGGCGTTTCCGGCTTGCAGAGTTCGACGATCGGAAAGAAGCTTTCGAACCCGCCCGGCGTGACGACGACCATGAGGCGGCCCTCCGTCTGCCCCACATTGCGGAACCGGTGCGGCACACCGCGCGGCAAGGCGATAGAGCCGCCTTCCGTGAGTTCGACATAATCGCCGGCGCACCAGAAGCCGAAGCGGCCGGAAAGAACGCGGAACAACTCGTCCTCTCGCTCATGCACGTGCAGCGGCGGACCTTCGCCAGGCAGCACGCACGCTTCGAACAGGCCGAGCGAACCGCCGGTATTGCCCGCCATAATACGGATGACATGCTTGCCGAATGCCATTGCCGGCATCCCATGCCCCGGCGGCGAAACCGCCGCATGATCAAACTTCTCCATTTCTCTTTCTCCAAATTCGTGCCGCATCGACCGCCGGCGGTTTCGCCCTGGGGCGAAACGCAGAAATCCGTGCCCGCTCCGGTATGCGGGGCGGGCGCGATTGTCATTCGCCCGGCGGCACGGGGCCGCCGAACACCGGAGGTGTGATGGTAGTCGAGGCCGTTGAGCCGGTACGTCGCTTCTATAGCGCAGCGAAAAAACCGGCGTTCCTAAATGAATGTGCAAGCCGTACCGGGAATCCTAAAAGTTTGCTAAGGAGGGTTGGGCAAGCAATGGGGGCGGCAGTGAGGCTTGACGACAGGCTCCTCGATTTTTTCAACAGGCCGCTGATGTGCATCATCGCGGTGGCTGACGAGACCGGCCGTCCTTCGGCGGGACGCGGCGTCGGCTTCCATCTTCTGGAAGATCGAGAAACGATCGACGTCATCTTTTCAGCCTGGCAGTGGCCGGGGCTCGAAATCGGTATCCGGCAGACCGGGCGGATCGCCGCCACCTTCGTAACCCCTTCGGATTATGTAAGTTTCCAGCTGAAGGGGAGCGCCGGCATGCGAGAGATCCAGAGTTCCGACCTCGATCGCGCCGATCACTTCATCACCGCGGCGACGAACGAGCTCGAATCGCTCGGCGTCCCCCGGCATCTCATCTCGCCATGGCTGACGGCGCGTGAGGCGCGGGTCGCCCGGCTGGTGATCAGTGAAATATATGTCCAGACGCCCGGCCCGCTCGCCGGCATGCTGGCGGGCACCCATGTTGGCGCGCGGTCCCAATGAATCTGCGGCTTTCCGATCTTTCCGCCTGCTTCGAGGGTGTCATTCCCTCCATCATCGCCACGGCATCGGCCGACGGCATGCCGAACATATCCTATCTTTCCCATGTGGTGCGGGTCGATGAGGAGCATGTCGCACTCTCCAACCAGTTCTTCGCCAAGACGGCGGCGAATATACGCGCCAATCCAAAGGTCACGCTGATCCTGGTGGACGGGTTCACCGGCGATCAGTTCCTGCTCGACATTGGTTTCGTTCGTTCGGTCGATGCCGGCCCGCTGTTCGACAAGATCGCCCGCCAGCTCAAGGCGAGCAGCGCGCAGATCGGCATGTCGGATGTCATGCGGCTGAGGAGCGCCGATATTTTCCGGGTGCACGGAATTGAGAAGGTTCCCTCGCCGGTGGAAACAGCTTCGCCGCCGAGCAGCCGGGCGCCTGTCAGCCTCCCTGATCTTTCCAAGGCGATCAAGGCGATCGAGCGACAGTCGGAGGCCGATGAGATCATCGACAACCTGCTCACCGGCGTCAAGCACGTGCTGGGATACGGCAACGCGCTCGTGCTCATCCACGACAACCATCGCGGCTGCCTGATCACGACAGGCAGCATCGGCTACGAGCGCTCGGGCCTCGGATCGGAAATCGCAGGCGGCGATGGATTGATCGGGGCTGCGGCAGCGGGTGGACAGACGATCAAGGTCAGTGACATGAGCCGTGTGCGCCGGTTTGGCGAAGCGATCGGCCTGGAGGCGGAAGGGGCTGAAAATGCGACGCGCACGATCGCTTTCCCGCATTTACCGGCGGCGATGAGCCAGATTGCAGTTCCCATGATCGCCGGCGGCACGGTGACGGGCGTGCTCTTCATCGAGAGTCCGGAGCGGCTCGCTTTTCGCGAAGAGGACGAGGCTGCTCTCGAGATACTGGCGGGACAGGCGGCCGGCGCTCTGAGAGCCAGCGAGCGGGCAGCGGCTGCCGCCGAACAGAGACCTGCGATCAGCACGCCTGAGCCTGCCGCGGCCGGCCAAGAAATCCGCGTCGTCCATCACCGCTTCGATGACAGCGTCTTTATCGATGGCACTTACATCGTGAAGGGCGTTGCCGGCACTCTGCTGCGCCTCATGCTCGATTGGCATCTGAGCGACGGCAGAAGCGAGTTCACCAACCGGGAAATGCGGTTGACGGCCGGCGCACGCATGCCGGAGATCAAGGACAATCTCGAGACCCGGCTCTTGCTGTTGCGCCGTCGGCTCGAAGAAAAGCAGGCGCCCATCCGCCTCGCCCGCGTCGGCAGGGGCCGTGTCAGGCTGGAGGCGGAAGGACCGCTGGTCCTTGAAGCCGTCACAGGTGAATACCCATAAGCGGAGTAATTTCCCTATTTTCAGCACGGACGAGTTCGAGCTTCGACATCTCATCCAAAGACATGCGTGAGGGCCCGTTTGCAGTGCCGGCTCCAACATTGTGTCGTCGCCCGCAGCAGGCGTCTTGAAAAGGCCGATCACCAATTCGTGTTCGTCATCGCTGTAACAAGCGGGATCGTCGGCTCGAAAGAGGGATTACGCGGCCGATGATCGGTACGCGGACCTTTCAAGAGGAGACCATCCATGAACCGTTCCACTCTGACCCTTGCCCTCGCAGGCTCGCTTGCCACTGCGATTTCATCCGCTGCCTTCGCCGCACCGCTGCCGGCGGAGAAAATGGTGGGCAAGGAGAAATGCTATGGCATCGCGCTCAAGGGTCACAATGATTGTGCCGCCGGTGCCGGCACGACCTGCGCAGGTACATCGACGATGGATTATCAGGGGAACGCCTGGAAGGCAGTCCCAGCCGGCACCTGCACCAGCATGAATGTCAAGGGGCACATGGGTAAGCTCGAGCCGACCAAAGGCTGACCCTAAAGGGAGGCCCGATGCTCGGGCCTCCATCTTTTCTCGCCAAACCGGGAGAATGCGATGACTGCTTCGACAACCCGACCTGTCCTGCTGCCTGCACGGGGCGGCCTCGGCCTAAAGCCCGAGCATTATGAGACTATTCTGGCCGATCTGCCGGATGTCGGCTTCTTTGAGGTCCATGCCGAGAACTACATGGGCGCAGGTGGGCCGCCGCATCGCTATCTCCAGGCCATCACGGAACACTATCCGCTGTCGCTGCACGGTGTCGGTTTGTCGATCGGCTCGCCGCGTGGGCTCGACAAGGCGCATCTGAATCGACTTCGCAGCTTGATCGACCGCTATCGGCCGCAGAGCTTTTCCGAACATCTGGCCTGGTCGACGCATGAAACGGGATTTCTCAACGATTTGTTGCCGCTACCCTACACGGAAGAAACGCTGGCACGCGTCGTCGACCATGTCGATGAAACGCAACAGGCGCTCGGGCGACAATTGCTGCTGGAAAACCCTTCCACCTATATACTGTTCGCCGACAGTACGATCGATGAAGTGGATTTTCTGGGGGCGATCGCGCAGCGGACCGGCTGTGGCCTTCTGCTCGACGTCAACAATGTGATGGTCTCGGCGGTGAACCACCGGCTCGATGCCGCCACCTATATAGATCGTTTTCCGGTCGAGCTCGTCGGCGAGATTCACCTTGCCGGCTACGACGAAACCGTCGACTCCACCGGCGACCGGCTGCTGATCGACGCGCACGCGACGGCAGTGAAGAGCGATGTATTGGCGCTCTACGCACATACCCTCGCGCGCACCGGCGCACTCCCGACGCTGATTGAATGGGACAATAATGTTCCGGATTTCGCCACACTGTATTCAGAGGCGAAACGTGCGGATGCGATGCTCGCCGCCGAAACGTTTCGCCGCGGCGGGCGCCGGATCCGGGCGGCGTAACGATGGATTTCGCAACCTGCCAAACTGCCTTCGCCGATGCCTTGCTGCATGCCGAGCGGCCGGTGCCCGACGGCGTCATCAACGCACGCGGCAAACCCGACACGGTGCGGTTTGCCGTCTACCGCAATAATGTGTTCGTCGGGCTCACAAAGGCATTAGCGCAACGCTTTCCGGTGACGGAGAGGCTCGTTGGTTCGGAATTCTTTCTGGCCATGGCGCGCGCCTATGCCCAGGATCACAAGCCGTGCTCACCGCTCATCATGCAATATGGCGACGATTTCCCGGATTTCATCGCAGCTTTTGAACCTGCAAGAGCGCTTGCTTACCTGCCCGATATCGCCCGGCTCGAGGCGGCCTGGACAGACGCTTACCACGCCGCCGACAGCGCGCCTCTCGATCTTGCGGCATTCAAAGCCGTGACGCCGGAGATGCTTTCGGACTTGCGGCTCGTCCCACACCCATCGGCGCACCTGATCCAGTCGATTTTTCCGGTTGGTTCGATCTGGAGCGCACATCAAGAGGAGATGGTTTCGCCGGTCTTCGATTGGCGTGGGCAAGCGGTCCTCGTCTCACGACCGGAAATGTCGGTCAATGTTCATGTCCTGCCACCGCGGGACGCCATCTTTGCAGCCGCCTTGTTCAACGCCGCCACTCTTGGCGAGGCGGCAAAGGCGGCATTTGCAGCTGCCCCCGGATTTGATTTCGGAACGGCGCTGGTCGGTCTTGCCGGTCTCGGCGCGTTCAGCGCCCTTCAACAGTATAAAGGAAACTCCACATGAAAACCGAAGTGGCCCCTTCGCACGGCTTTGGTGCTGCCGCTGCCTCCTTCGTCACACGCGCTGAAGCGCTGCTCGCTTCCGTTCCCAAGTCGTTGCCGCTGCTGGCATTGCGTTTTGCGCTGGCTATTCCTTTCTTCAAGTCGGGGCTGACGAAATGGGACGGCTTCCTGACGCTTTCATCGGGCGCACGATATCTTTTCGAGGAGGAGTTCAAGCTTCATATCTTCGGTAGCGCAGTTGCCTACCCGTTTCCTCTGACGATGGCGACGGCCGCCGGAATTGGAGAATTGGTCCTGCCAATTCTGCTGATCCTCGGCCTGGCCACACGCTTTGCTGCTCTCGGTCTGCTGCTGATGACGGCGATTATCCAGCTCACCATCCCGGATGGCTGGGCGAATTTTCATTTGCCCTGGGCGGCAATGGCGCTGGCATTAGTCGTGTTCGGTGGCGGCAAGATCGCGGTTGATCCGTTTGTCTTGCCGCACCGCAAATGACGCGGCGACCAGACGCCTCATCTCCCCGAGGAGGCGCTCAGCTGGCATGAGGGCCTGCGCCGGACGGGAAGAGACGGTCATGAGATGTCTTCTCCGGCACGAAAGTGCCGGCAGGCTGGCGCACATCGCCCGGAAAGGCTTTAGCCGGCTTCGTCGAGGGACCTTGCGGCTTCAAGCAGAAGCTGCTTCATTTTCTCGCGAACCGTCTGAGCGCTGATAGCGACGTCTGCATATTGCAGGTCGCTGAGAATCTTTCTGAAGACGTTCTCATCGCCTGACTCCAGCAACCCGGCGGAAATGACTTCGTCGAAATAGACGTCGAAGTCGGTTCGTCCGATGAGCTCGGCCGCCCAGCGTGCCAGCATCCGGTCGCGCCTCGCCTGGATATGGAACGAACGCTCAAGCTTCACGATGTACTCTTTCTCGAGTGCTTCTTCACGCTCGTCAATGATGCCCATCATCGATCCTCCCCGCTGAATGGCCGTCAGGCGTTCGAATGTGTCGCATTCGCTGCGCAAGTAAATTCTTGCTTCGGAAACTGCCTGCATGAAGGCCGCTCGCGCCATTTTAGCAGATAATTGTGTAGATCCAAAAGGTTAGGGCGGCATGCGTCTCGCCTGTAGGCACTTAAAACAGGAAGAGCGACCCCAGAGACAGAATGAGTGCGGGGAACATGACGACGGTTCCGAGTTTTAGAAAGGTCCAGGCACCGATATGCAGGCCTTCGCGGCGCAGGGCAGACAGCCACAAGATCGTCGCCAGCGAGCCTGTCACCGACAGATTGGGGCCAAGATCGACGCCGATCAGCACGGCGCCGGCGATCTTGTCGGAGACACCGGCGGCCTGCACCACGCTGCCGGCAAGCAGGCCGGCCGGAAGATTGTTCACGAGGTTGCAGATTACGCCGACGAGCAAGCCCGCCACGCCGATCGCCTGCGATTGCGAGAACGAGGCAAGCGCAGCCAGCTGATCGGAGAGAATGTTCGTCAAGCCGGTGTGATCGAGCGCTTCGACGATGACGAACAGGCCGGCGACCAGCGGCAGAACGCTCCAGCTGATGCCCTTCATCGTCTCGGCCGGGCTTTGCCGCGTCAGCATCAGAACGATCGCGGTGGTGATCGTCCCGGCGACAAAGGTCGGCACGCCGAGATCCACATGCATGGCCGACGCCGCGATCAGAACAATGGCCGTCAACAGGATTCCCCATCCCGCCAGGCGGGCGCTGCGGGAGAGGGGCGGCCGCTGCGTGTCGGCGGCAAGAGTGTCTTCTGCAAGGGCGCGGCGCTGCGTCCAGTAGAGGCAGAGGAACGTGGCGACGATCGAAATGATCGACGGCAGCATGAATGTCGACAGCCAGCGGGACAGCGGCGGCATATCACCGCCGGCAAAGATCACCAGATTGGCGGGGTTTGAAATCGGCAGGACGAAGCTCGCTGCGTTGGCGATGAAGGCGCAGATCAACAGATAAGGCATCGGGTCCTTGACCCGGGCCGTGCGGCAGGCGGCATAGACGGCCGGCGTCAGCACCACGGCCGTCGCATCGTTGGAAAGAAAGAGGGTGACAACCACGCCGACGAGATAGACCAGCACGAAAAGTCGCCGGGGTGACCCTTTGGCGTAGGCGATTGCAATGGCGGCGATCCAGTCGAACAGGCCTTCGCGGCGAGCAAGTTCGGAGAGCAGCATCATGCCGATCAGAAAGAGATAGACGTCGCCGCCCTTGGCAACGCCCGCCAGAGCATCATGGGGTCCGAGCAGGCGGAAGGCGAGCAGGAGCAGGGCGCCGAAGACGGCCCAGATCGCTTCCGGCCACCGAAAGGGACGGACGACGACGCCCATTGCAGTGAGGCCGGCGATCCCCCAGGTCATGGCATGTTCAGTCATTTGCAAATCGCGTTCGGTTGGGGCGCGGCAGAACAGCCGCCAAGGTTGATGCAAGAGCTTTTCGGCGATCGAATACATGTTTGGCCGGGCAGTGACAAATCCGTTTATCCTGAAAAGCCGCAAATGCCAGAAGCAGCAGCTCAATCGGCCAACGGAACAATCACAGCAGGATCTGGTTTAACTCGCACCACGTATCTCCGGCGGAGGTGACGATGTGGGCAGTTCTAATTGGTGCCGCTCTCATAATTGGTGGCCTTGTTTTTCTCTTGCGGCCGACGCTTCGCCGAAAGCCGAGTGATCCGCACCTGATGCCGCAAGGCGGCGCCACCCTCGAACCTCGGCGCCAAGGCCTGAGATTTCTCAGCTTGGCGCGGAACTGGCCGGCGCTGGCTGTCATTGCGGTCGGTGCTGTTTTTCTGGTTTTCGGGAGCTACTGGTGACAGACGACAGTGTTGGCCCACTCCGCACCGCTCTCTCCCATCAAGATTCCCGATTTGCCGCCAGTATATCGCAAGCTTATGCGGACGCCTTGAGAAGGCCTGCGGCCAGGGCGCCGAAGGCCTCGACAGCTTTCGGCAGCACATGTTCCGGCTCGTCGCTGGCAGCGATCCAGAGTGCGGCATTGAGCGCGGCGCCGTTGAGCAGCCGGGCGGCTGCTTCCGCATCGACCGGCTTGAGGGCGTTCTGCGAGATAAGGCGCTCGATTGTCTGCCTGGTTGCCTGAAGACAGCTGCTCTGACTCGGCCATTGTGAAGGATCACCGAGGACAGCAGGCCCATCGAGCAGGACGATGCGCTGGACTTCCGGATCAAGCGCCATTTCGATATAGGCGGCGCCCTCGGCGAGCAGGCCCTGCCAGTCATCGCTCGCACGGGTGCCGATCTCCTTTGCGCGCGACGCCATTTCCGTGTCGATCTGATCGACAACGGCCGCAAGCAGCCCGCGCTTGTCTCCGAAGTTGTGATAAAGCGCTCCCCGGGTCAGGCCGGCTTCGGCAGTCAGCTCATCCATCGAAGCGGCCGCGTACCCTTTTTCGGCAAAGGCTTTTCGCGCGGCCGCGATCAGCTTCACACGATTTTCCTCCATCGTCTCGCTACGTTTCTTTGCCATCTCATCTCCAATTCTCACATACGAGACGTATATGAACTTGACATACGATGCGTATGCGGTTTACTAAACATACGCACCGTATATCAAATGACGAGGCGGTGTCGAATCAACGATAAGGAAGCGAGATCGACAATGACCCGACGCGAAGCAATATTTCCGGCAGACAGGCATGCTCTTTACGAGAAACACGGCTATTCGGCCGCCATTCGAACCGGCGATCTTCTGTTCGTCTCCGGCCAGGTCGGCAGCCGTTCCGATGGAACACCTGAACCGGACTTCCAGCGCCAGGTCCGGCTGGCTTTCGAAAACCTCAAGGTGACGCTGGAGGCTGCAGGCTGTACCTTTGACGACATAGTAGATGTGACGACGTTCCATACCGATCCCGAGAACCAGTTTGAAACGATCATGGCCGTCAAGCAGGAGATTTTCAGCAAGCCGCCCTATCCGAACTGGACCGCGATCGGCGTGAACTGGCTGGCGGGCTTCGATTTCGAGATCAAGGTCATCGCCCGCATTCCGGCATGATGATCCTGCAGAGCATCCCGTTCGGTCGGCGCCTTGTCCTCTACCGAGCGAAGAGCTCGGGGATAATCATGCGCGCGCGATCGCGCAGACTTGCCGCTTCTTGCTCATCAATAAAGCGGTAAGGCCAGCGCAGCCTTGTGGAGGCCGGACCCCAGTCGCCGATCACAGCGAGCAGTTTGTGGAGCGCGGCATTGGAATAGCCACGGTCACGGCGAAACGGGACGATGTGATTGTCCATAAAGGCGCAGATGCGGCTTTCGATATCCAGCGCGGCGTCCATATCCCCATGCATCAGCTCCGTCCAGGCCTGGGCGCCGCGGGGATGAAGACAGGCAACATTGGAAAACGCCCCGACAGCAACGTCCTGCTTCATGCCGGTTGCGAGATGGTGGCCGGGAATGAACAGCGAAAATTCGGAAAGATGGGCTCGTGCCTGCGCATACCAGCCAGCGTCTCCATCGGCGATCTTCATCCCGACCACTGACGGCCAGGGGCCGCAAACGTCACGGAGCTCGGCTGGTGACAGGACCCGCTTCGCATGCGGCGGATTGTAAAGAATGAGCGGGGTTCCTTCCGCCGCCTCCGACGCGCGCCTCAGGAAATCGGTGGCTTCGAGATTGGTGAGCGGCCACCAGTCGGGAAGGATCACCTGGATCGCCAATGGCTTATGAACGGTTGCGCGGCGCAACCGATCGAGCATGAGGATCGGGATCGGGCTGGCAGGCGCCGATGACGAACGGCATTCCGGCCGAGCGGCATCGCGACGCCAGCAGGTCCTGAATTCGCTCGTACTCGGCTTCCGTCTGATTGTGGAATTCTCCCGCCGTTCCGTTCGAATAGATGCCGTCGACCCCGGCGGCGATCAGTATGTCGATTTCCTCGGCCAGCCTTTCGAAATCGATGCTGTCGTCGTCCGCGATCGGTAAGAGCAGGCTTGCCCAGTTGCCCGCGATCGGGTGGCGGCGGGTTGTGATGGTCATCGCACGTCCTTCAGTTCAGGTCATCACGGATGCAGGCCTTGAAATGCCCGGTCTGCATTTCGCGCAGCTCCGGCACGGTCTCGCCGCAGGCGGGCAGGGCGTTCGGACAGCGGGTGCGGAAGACGCAACCGCTCGGCGGATTGGCCGGGCTCGGGATATCGCCCTTCAATATCTGGCGGTCGCGTCGCGCATCGGGATCCGGCGAGGGGATCGCCGAGAGAAGCGCCCGCGTGTAGGGATGCAGCGGCCTGGCATAAAGTTCGGCACTTGGCGCGATTTCCATGATGCGGCCGAGATAGAGGACGATCACCCGGTCGCAGATATATTCGACCACGGCGAGGTCGTGGCTGATGAACAGCATGGTCAGGCCGAGACGTTGCTGCAGGTCGCGTAGAAGATTGATCACTTGCGCCTGGATCGAGACATCGAGCGCCGAGACCGGCTCGTCGGCGACGATGAATTCCGGCGCGAGCGTCAGCGCGCGGGCGATGCCGATCCGCTGCCGCTGGCCGCCGGAGAACTCGTGGGCGTACCGGTTGACGGCCTCCGGCGGAAGATCGACCTATTCGAGTGCGGCGCGGGCGCGTTCCAATCTCTCTCTTGCCATCCCCAGGCCCTGGATCCTCAACCCCTCGGTTAGGATTTCGCCGATTGTCATGCGCGGCGACAGGCTCGCGAATGGGTCTTGAAAAATATATTGTATCCGGGGGCGCAGACGCCGCATTTCGGATGAGGACAAGGTGGTGAGTTCGGTGCCGTCGAAGCGGACGCTGCCAGCCGACGGCTCGACCAGCCGCAGGACCGATCGGCCGATCGTGGTCTTGCCGCTGCCGGATTCGCCGACCAGCCCGACCACCTCGCCCTTGCCGATATCGAAGGATATGTCCTGCAGGATGGTCAGCTTGGTCCCGCGGGACGTATAATGTTTCCCGAGGTCGCGGACGGAGAGAAGGGGCTCGCTCATCGGATCTCCTGCCAGCGAATGCAGCGGCTCTTGTGGCGCGGATTGACGTCGGCAAGCGGCGGCACAGCCTGGCGACAATCGTCGATGGCAAATTTGCAGCGCGGCTGGAAGGCGCAGCCGGCGGGCATGTTCATCAGGCTCGGCACGATGCCGGGTATGGCCGCCAGCCTTTCACCCGCCTGCTTCATCCGGCTGGCATCCCCGAGCTTCGGCATCGAGGCCAGCAGGCCGATCGTGTAAGGATGTCTCGGATTGCGAAAAACCTCGCCCACCGGCCCGGTTTCGACGATCCGCCCGGCATACATCACAGCCACCCGATGCGCGATCTCGGCGACGACGCCGAGATTATGGGTGACGAAGAGCATGGCCATGCCGCGTTCGCGCTGCAGCGTCTGCAGGAGAGCCAGAATCTGCGCCTGGATGGTAACATCGAGCGCTGTCGTCGGCTCGTCGGCGATCAGCAGCGTCGGGTCGCAGGCAAGCGCCATGGCGATCGTGGCGCGCTGGCGCATGCCGCCGGAGAGCTCGTGCGGATATTGCCCGGCGCGGCGCTTGGCATCGGGAATGCCGACGCTGTCGAGAAGGGCGACGGCCGCATCCATCGCGGCCTTCCGGTTCGCCCCGCGATGGATGCGGATCGGCTCCGAAATCTGGTCGCCGATCGTGTAGACGGGGTTGAGGCTCGACATCGGCTCCTGAAAGACCATGCCGATATCATTGCCGCGAATGGCGCGCATGTCCGGTTCGGCGAGCGAGACGAGGTTGCTGACCGTACCATTCTTGCGCCTCAAATGGATGCTGCCGGCGGCGATCGCACCGATATTGCGGGTCAGAAGCCGCATGACCGAAAGGCTGGTGACCGATTTTCCCGAACCGGACTCGCCGACGAGAGCAAGCGTCTCGCCGGCAGCCACCGTCAGATCGATGCCATTGACCGCCGTCACTTCGCACGAGCGGATGCGGAAGACGGTCCGCAGCCCCCTGACGTTCAGAATGGTGTCGGCGGTCTGTTGCATGGCATCCATCAGGAAAGCAGGCCCGTCGCGCGAAGAATTTCGTCGATCCTTGCCGTTTCGACCTCGTTAAGAGCCGCGCGCGGACGCGGCATCAGCGCCGTATCGATGATCCCGAGGCGCTTCATCGCCGCCTTGAAGGCGCCGATGCCGGCGGCGCCGCCGCTGACGCGGCCCGCGCCGACCGAGACGATCTCGAACAGCCGGCAGAGGCGCTCCTGCTCCTTGCGGGCCGCGACCCAGTCACCGCGCTGGGCGGCATTCCAGAGCCTGAGGTAGCCATGCGGATCGACATTGGCGATGCCGGGCACGACGCCATGGGCGCCCATCTGCAGCGCCGTATCGACGACGATTTCGGAGCCGGTCATCAGGAAGACGTCCTCGTTGTCGACGAGATCGAGCAGCACGTAACGGAAATTGCCGTCGTCGCCGCTCGAATCCTTGATGCCGACGATCGTTCCCTCCTTGGCAAGCGTTACACTGGTCTGGCGCTGCAGTTTCACATGCACGCAGACGGGAATGTCATAGGCGACCAGCGGCACGTCGACAGCATCGCGGATATAGCGGAAGTGATCGATGATCTCGGCCTGGCTGGTGACCGTGTAGAACGGCGCCGTGACGACAACCGCGTCGGCGCCGGCCGACTTCGCGGTCCTGGCATGGTTGATGACCCTGTCGGTGGTTGGATCGATGACGCCGACGATCAGCGGCACGCGACCGTTGATGACTTTGGCCGAATGATCGATGATGTCCTGCCGGGTCCTTTCGTCGTGGAAGATCACTTCGCTGGTCGAGCCGAGCACGAAGAGGCCATGGCATCCGGCCTCGATCAGATTTTCGAGCACCCGCGTGTAGGACGGGTAGTCGATCGTGTAATCCTTGTTCAACGGGGTTATGACAGGAGGAACGACACCCTTGAATTTGCTCATTTTTTGCTTTCTTTCGATCGTCAGTTTAATTCGGCGCGAGGGTCGAAGGCGTCGCGAAGACCATCGCCAATGAAGTTGATTGCAAGCACGGCAAGTACCAGGAACCCGCCGGGAAACAGCCACTGCCAGGGGTATTGTTCGAGCACGGCGGTGGAGCGGGCGGCATTCAGCATGTTGCCCCAGCTTGCCGCCGGCGGCGCAATGCCGAGCCCGAGGAAGGAAAGGCCGGCCTCGAGCAGGATGGCGTTGGCGATCTGCAGGGTCGCGAAGACGACGAGGATGTCGATCGAGTTCGGCAGTCCGTGGCGGAAGAGGAGATGCGGCAGACCCGCCCCCATGCCTCTCGCCGCCATCACAAAGTCGCGTTCACGAAGTTCGAGCAGCCGCGAGCGCACCATTCGCGCCAGCAGAGGCCAGGAGAGAAGGGAGATGACGAAGACCGTCGGCCAGATGCCGGTGCCGGCGATCGAGGCGAGCACCAGCAGGAAGATGACCGGCGGCAGCGTCATGACGAGATCGACGAAACGCATCGTGACTGCGTCCGCCCAGCGGCCGGCAAGCGCCGAGACGGCGCCGACCAGGAAGCCTATGATGGCGGAAATGACGGTCGAGGTGAGGGCCACCAGCAGCGAAATGCGACCGCCGTCCAGGACCCGGGCGAGGATGTCGCGGCCGACCCCGTCGGTGCCGAACCAGTGTGTCGGCCCCGGCGGCGCATTCATCGCGATGAGATCGATGTCGTTGGGTTTGAAGCTCCACCACAGCGGATAGGAAAGGATCGCGACGATCATCAGCGCGATGATGCACAGGCCGAGCAAGGCGGTCCGGTTGAGCAGGAAGCGATGCAGGGAGCGTACGATCGGGCCCGGGCTGCGGGCGGGGTTTCGTGCCAGCATCGCTCAGACCACCTTGATGCGCGGATCGACCACCGCATAGGCAAGGTCGGTCAGAAGATTGACGACGATCACGCAGGCGCCGATCACCAGCGTCGAGCCCATGATGACCGGGTAATCGCGGCCCTCCACCGCATCGACCATGAGCAGGCCCATGCCCGGCCAGTTGAACACGCTTTCGATGAAGATCGCGCCACCGATTGCAAGGCTGATGGTCGAGCCGATCAGCGTGATGACGGGAAGCAGCGCATTTCGCAAGGCGTGTTTGGTGATGACCCAGAATTCGAAGACGCCCTTGGCGCGCGCGGTGCGAACATAGTCCTGGTTCAGGACCTCCAGCATCGAAGCGCGCATGTAGCGCATGATCAGGGCTGTCTGCGCGACGGCCAGCAATGTCGCGGGCAGGATGAGGTGATGGAGAAGGTCGGCGACGGAAAATTCCTGGCCGGGCGTCAGCATGCCGCCTGATGGCATCCAGTTGAAATAGACCGAAAAGAAGTAGAGGCCGACAAGAGCGCTGAGGAAGGGTGGACTGGAAATACCGGTGACTGCGAAGACTGAAAGGGACAGGTCGGCGACGGAATTGCGGCGAACCGCACCGACAATGCCGGTGGCGATGCCCGCAACGATCGCGATCGCAATCGCCGATCCCATCAGGAGCAATGTCGGGCCGACGCGCGAGAGCACGAGGCCGAGCACCGGCTGGTCTGGCCGCTTGATCGAATAGCCGAGATTTCCCGTCAGCGCCTGCCGCAGCCAGCCAAGATACTGCACCGGCAGCGGCTGATCGAGTCCGAGCGTGGCGCGCAGCTCGGCCAGATCCGACGACGACATCGGAATATTAGGATCGATATAGGCGTCGATCGGATCGCCCGGCGTGAGGCGCAGCATGGCGAAGATCAGCACGCTCAAGGCAAGCAGCATGCCCACTCCGATCAGCAGACGCCGGAGACTGTATCTCAGCATGAAATCCGTTCCTGTGCGGGCGGGCCACTGCGCCTCGAAAGACGCGTGGCGCTACCGTGACCCGGCCGCCCTTTGCTTCTCAGGATGCGTGACGCCCTATTCGGCGATCGCCCATTTCTCCGGATGCGCCTGGTAAGGGCCGCCGCCGGGCGCAGGCGTCCAGATGAAGTCCTTCAGCCTGGCGGAGGCGACGCCATAGCGTTTCGCCACCCACAATGGACCCCAGGGCAGTTCCTTGTTCATCACCCTGCAGACCTCCTGGTAGCGACCGTCGCGCTTTGCAGCATTCGTCTCGCCAAGCGCTGCGTCGAGCGCAGCCGTCAGCACCGGCATGCGCACGCGCGCGACGTTCGGGCCGGCCGGCGGGATCTGCTTTTCGTTGAGGCCGACATTGATGCTGCCCGGATCCGGGCCGTTCTGAAGGCCGGCATAGACCATCTGAAATTGTGCGATGTCAGGCGTCGGGTTGAGCACGATGCTGTTATAGGTCGGGGTGTCGACGGCGCGCGGCGTGACGTTGATGCCGACCTGGGCGAGCATCGCCTGGATCGCCGCCATGACATTGGCGGCAAGCGGCGTCGTGTAATAGGTCAGAAGCGTGATCGGCTTGTTGCCGTTGATCTCATCCCAGCCGGCCTCCTTCAGCAGTTGCTTCGCCTTTTCCGGATCGTAGGCATAGGTCTCGATGCCTTTCGACACCACCTGATCGGCGACATAGGCGCAGTTTGCCGGTTCGGCGGCGCCGCCGTAAAGGCTCTGGATGATCGCATCGCGATTGATCGCATACATCACCGCCTGACGGACCCGAACATCCTTCCAGATGGGTGAGTCGTGGTTGAAACCGAGATAGTTGACGACGAAGGAGTTGCCTTCGATGACGCGGAAATCCTTATTGTCGTTGAAGGCCTTCAGATCGTTGGAATCGACATAGGTGAACTGGATCTCGCCGGCGCGCAATGCGGCGATCGCCGCTGCCGGATTGGCGAAATAGCGGTTGATGATCTTTTCGAGCGCCGGTTTGCCGCCCCGGTAGTCGGTGTTGGCGACAAGTTCGACATATTGATCGGTGACATATTTGCTGAACTTGAACGGCCCGGTGCCGATCGGCGCCGTGGACCACCACGTATTCTTGGCGAGCTGATCGGCTGGGATCTGCGAAAGCGCGTGCTCCGGCAGCATCATCACCTTCGTCAGCGTGTCCATCAGGCTTGCGGACGGGGCCGACAACTTGATGATCAGGGTCTTGTCGTCCTTTGCCTCGACCGAGGAAACGGCATTCAGCCGCGCCGCCAGGACCGAGCCGGTCTTGGCATTCTTGGCGAGTTCGATGGTGAACTTGGCGTCCTTTGCCGTAAAGGGCTTGCCGTCATGCCATTTCGCATCGGCGAGCATGAAGCTGTAGGTCAATTGGTCGGGACTGACCTCGTAGGACGAGGCGAGCTGGCCGACGACCTTCTCGAGCTTCTCGTCATAGGCCACTAGCGGCTCGAAATAGACGCTGAGCCATGTGAAGCCGCCCGTCGCGGCGAGCGGATTGAAATTGCCCTGGAAACCACCAGGCCCGACATCGAAGCCGCCCGACAGCGTGGCCGCCTGCGCGGGGCCGGTGAAGGCTGGGGCGACGGTCGTCGCCATCAAAGCAGTCAATGCGATGGCCGAAGATAGTCTTTGCAGTCGTTTCATTGTGCTCCTCCCAGATTTGCACTTTTCTTGTTGGCTGCGATCACCCGGGAAATGCCGTCATAATGGCGGTCCAGGCGCTTCTGCGCTTCCGCGACGTCCTTCGCTTCGATGGCGTCGACGATCGCCGCGTGATCCCTCCAGGTGGCGACGGGGTCGACATTGTCGAGGTTGACGAAATCGGACGCCTTGTAGAAGGCGAGCCAGAACACATCGATCAGCCGGGCAAGCGTCTCGTTGTTCTGGCAGCGGAAGAGCAGGGTATGAAAAAGCTGGTCTTCGTCGGCGAAGGACTGCCCACGTTCCGCATGGATCCGCATGCGCTCCACCGCGGCGCGCAATTCGGCGATATCGTCGTCGCCGATCATTTCAAGCGTCTTGCCGATCAGCCCGACTTCGAGAGTGCGGCGGATCTCGATCACTTCTTCGATCTGTCGCAACGCGCCGCCGAGGCCATAAGCGAGATTGTCGAGCAGCGGCTCGAATGAGAACGCCTTCACGAAGATGCCGACACCCCGGCGCGACTCCAGCACACCCAGCGATTCCAACGCCTTGATGCCTTCGCGCAGGGAATTGCGGCTGACGCCGAGCTGGTTTGCCAAGTCGGATTCAGCCGGAAGCAGCGTGCCCGGTTTGAGCCCGTTGTCGCTGATATAGGCGCGCAGGCTCTCCTGCACGGAGACGTGAAGAAGAGGCGCACGGGTAAGCGGCTTCATGGATTTCAGCGGCATGCCTTGTCATTTCCGTCTGCGATGAAGATGCCATAGACATATCCACTTGTAGGATATCCGTCAAATAGATTTGTCCGCTGCTGGGAGTGTCAGCGGTAGGCATGGTGGTGATCGGAGGATTGCCGCCCGTTGCGACAGGTCCGCGGCTTGTGTCCGAGTGAGTGGCGGAAAACTAAACGAACGGCCTGCCGCCGACCCTCAGTCAGGTTGCGGTGGAGCGGTCGTTTCCCCCTGCGAAAGCGCGCAGGCGAGCAAGATGGGATGTCCGATGCCGGGCGTCGGTTGCTTGTTCAAAAGAACCGCGACTGCCGCAGCAGCGATCTTTTGAATCGGCTGTTTGACGGTGGTCAGCCGCGGCGTGGTCATGCTCGCGAGCGGGATGCCGTCGAATCCGACGATGGAAAGGGCTGCGGGTATCGGTATTCCCAGATCATGTGCCGCTCTCATGCAGCCGATCGCCTGCTGATCCGAACTTGCAAAGATCGCGGTCGGCCGTTCGCTGCGGGCGCGTGCCAGCAGATAGTTTCCCGCCGATCGTCCGCTTTCATAATCGAAAGCCGCCTCGGCAATCAGCGGCGACCCTATTTGTCCGCCGTCGTCGGGCTGCCCCACGGCGTCGAGGTAACCTTTGAGGCGATCGTTGGCAGGCACGGAATGTCTGGGGCCCGAGATGAAGCCGATGCGGCGATGACCAAGCTGCAAAAGATGCTCGACGCCGAGACGTACGCCCGCGCGGTGGTCCGAGGCGATGCCGGAATATCCGGGCATGAGACGATCGACGACGACGATCGGCAATCCTTTCGGCAGCTTGAGCGTATGGAAATCATTGCTGGGAACGAGGATGATGCCGTCGACTTTCCGGCTTGTCAGCTGCCCGATCCGGTCTGCTTCCTTGGCCGCATCGTCAAAAGACGTCATGACGATGATGTTGTAGCCATGGCTTGCCCCAGCCTGTTCGGCGGATTGCACGAGTTCCGAAAAGAAGGGATTGGTCAGATCCGGAATGACGATGCCGATGAGGCGGCTGACCTTGCTGCGCATGCTTCGTGCCGACGGGTCGGGCATATAGCCGACTTCGTCGATGATGCGTCTGACGCGTGTCCTCAGTTCATCCGTCACCGAGGGGTGGTCATTCAAAACCCGTGAGACGGTCCCGGTGGAAACGCCGGCAAGCTTGGCAACGTCTCGAATTCCGACCTTTGGCATAATGGAAGAACATGTCCCTTCATTTCAGTCTCGGGGACGTGGAGGCACCCGACCGGGCTTCAGCTAATGGTCTCCATCGCCTTCGTCAAAGGGCTGCAGTTAATTTGACGGCGTCTCATAACACGAGAAACGCCGGCATTCAATGGAAACGGTTCACCGTTGATTCTTGAGAAGGTCAGGATTGCTGCCGCTTCCTCCTGGTTCTGCCCAATTTTCGCCGCCTTGACAATCTTGCGGGCCGTTGTTACCCAAGTGGCGTTGGAAACGGTTCATCAGCGAAGGCACTCAGGTGAGGATAGGCCCGGAACCGTTCGGAGGAGAGAAATGTCCCAATATACGAAGCGTGATTCCGTCCTGATGCGTGCGCCGCGCCGTGCGGCATTGAAGCTTGGACTTGCCGGCACCTTGGTGCTCGCACTGTCTTGCGGCGTGTCGCCCGCTTTTGCAGCCGGCAAGCCGAAGGTCGGCCTGATCATGAAGTCTTTGTCCAATGAGTTCTTCAAGCAGATGAAGGCCGGTGCCGATAAGTATGCGGCCGAGAACAAGGACAAGTTCGACTTCAAGGCCGTCGGCATGAAGGACGAGCGCGATTTTGCCGCCCAGGTCGATGCCGTCGAAAACTTCGTGACGCAGAAATACGACATCATCGTCGTCGCCCCGGCCGATTCGAAGGCCATGGCCACGCCGCTGGCAAAGGCCGTGAAATCAGGCGTCAAGGTCATCAATATCGACGTGCCGCTCGATGCCGATGCCAAGAAGGCAGCCGGCATCGACCTGGCATTCTTCGGCCCCGACAACCGCGAAGGCGCCAAGCTCGCCGGCGATGCTCTGGCCAAGGATCTGGGGGCGGGCGCCAAGGTCGTCATTCTCGAGGGCAATCCTGAGGCCGACAATGCCAAGGAGCGCAAGGAAGGCTTCATGGACTCCGTCAAGTCGGGCAAGCTCGAACTTCTCGACAGCAAGACCGCCCATTGGGAGACGGAAGAAGCCAACACCGTCATGACGAATTTCCTGACGAAGTATAAGGATATTCAGGGTGTCATGGCGGCCAACGACTCCATGGCGCTTGGCGTCGTCAAGGCCCTTGATGCAACCGGCCAGGCCGGCAAGATCAAGGTCGTCGGCTTCGACAACATCCCGCCGGTGCAGCCGCTGATCAAGGACGGCAAGATGCTTGCCACCGTCGAGCAATATGGCGCGCAGATGGCGGTCATGGGCATCGACTACGGTATGCGTGAACTTGCCGGCGAAAAATTCACCGGCTGGGTCAAGACCGACATCAAGCTCGTTACGTCAGGTGACCTCAAATAATCGACATTGCCGACTGGTTTAGGACGAAAGGCGCCGGCTGCCGCCGGCGCTGACCGCTGCCACTCGACTGAATGGTGATCACTCCGACGGGGCTCGTTGCGGGCTTCCGGAGTGCGCATGTGTGGGTGATGGCCAAGGAACTCAAACGGATCATGCACGAGGTGGACGTGTCGGACGCAGCAGATGACCACATCCTGAAGCTGGAGGGGATCGGCAAGCGCTTCCCGGGCGTCGTCGCGCTCAGGAATGTTTCCATGCGGATTGGCCGCGGCAAGGGCCACGTCCTGCTCGGCGAGAATGGCGCAGGCAAGTCGACCCTGATCAACCTGCTGGGCGGTGTGTTCAGGCCGGACGATGGCCACATTTCGTTCGACGGCAAGCCCTATCATCCTGCCTCGCCGCTGGAGGCCTTCAAGGCCGGCATCCGCGTCATCCACCAGGAACTCCACCCCCTTTCCAATCTCAGCGTCGCTGAAAATCTGCTCTTCGAGCATCTGCCGCGTCGATACGGGCTGGTGGATTACAAGCAAATGAACCGTCGGGCGGCCGAACTGCTGGCGGAAGTCGGTCTCGATGTGGCGCCGACGACGCTCGCCAGTCGCCTCAGCGTCGCGCAGTTGCAACTGCTCGAGATCGCCAAGGCGCTCTGCTATGAAAGCAAGCTGCTCGTTCTCGACGAGCCGACGGCAACCTTGACGTCCAAGGAAGTCGATCGGCTATTCGAAATTCTGAAGCGGCTGAAGGCGCGCGGTGTGACGACGCTCTATATATCGCACAGGCTCGAGGAGATTTTCGAAGTCGGAGATGACGTCACGGTGCTGCGCGATGGCCAGCATGTGATCACGCGTCCCCTGTCCGGATTGGCCATTCCCGACATCGTTGAGCTGATGGTCGGGCGAACGCTCTCGGATCATGGCGTCTTTCGCAGTGACAGCGCGGTGTTCGGCGAGGCGCTCGGTGTCTCCGGTCTGAAAGTGACACGAAACAGCCCGGAATTGTCTTTTTCGGTGGCCAAGGGCGAAATCGTCGGCATTGCCGGCCTTGTCGGCAGCGGCCGGACGGAGGCGGTCCGCGCCATATTCGGCGCTGACGTCAAAGCCGGCGGCGAAATCCGCATCGACGGAGAGCCGGTTGCGATCAATGCGCCGAAAGATGCGGTTGCCGCCGGCCTGTGCCTGGCGACGGAAGACCGCAAGCTGCAGGGCCTGATGCTCGACATGAGCTGCGCGGAAAACACCACGGTCACCGACCTCGGCAAGATCTCCCGCAAGGGGCTGATCAGCCGCAGGATGGAGAACGAAAACGCGCAGCGTCTTGTGCGGGAGCTACGCATCAAAACGCCATCCGTCCATCAGCTGGTCAGAACGTTTTCGGGCGGCAACCAGCAGAAGGTGGTCATCGCCAAATGGCTGTTCCGCGGTCCCAAGGTGCTGATTTTCGATGAGCCGACCCGCGGCATCGATGTCGGCGCCAAGGCTGAAATCTACGAGCTTCTCTGGAAGTTTGCCGCTGAAGGAAAGGGTGTTCTGGTCGTATCCTCGGATCTGCCGGAGCTCATCGGCATCTGCCATCGCATCATCGTCCTGTCGGACGGCAAGATCGCCGGCGAAATCGCGCGGGATCAATTCGAAGAGAGCAGGATCCTCTCACTTGCTTACAAGGAGTACAGTCGTGTCCGGCAACATTGAAACCAAGATCGAAGCGAAAGAGACAGGCTTCTGGGACAAGCTGATCCGGATCTCGATGAAAGAGGCAGGCGTTGCCATCGCCCTCGTCCTGATCGTCATCTTCTTCTCGGCGACGGCGCCCTATTTCGCGACGCCGGAGAATTTCCTGAAAATCTTCGTTCAGATTGCCATCAACACCGTGCTTGCTTCGGGCATGACCTTTGTCATCCTGGTCGGCGGCATCGACCTTTCGGTGGGCTCGCTGCTGGCCCTTTGCACGGTGATCGGCGCGACGATCATGATCGACCCCAGGTTCTCCCCCTGGCAGGCGATCGTGCTCGCTTCGCTCGCCTCGATGGGCACCGGCGCGCTCCTTGGCGCCATCAACGGCTGGGTCTGCGAAAAGTGGAAGCTGCCGTCCTTCATCGTCACGCTCGGCATGCTGAATGTCGCCAGCGGCCTGGCACGCGTCGTCAGCGACAACTCCACCATCACCGGCCTGCCGCAGCCCTTCGTCGATTTCGGAAATCTGATCTTCTGGGGCATCTTCCCGTCGATCTTTCTGATTGCGATCGTCGTCGTCCTCGTCGGCTGGTTCGTGCTGCGTTACACCGTGTTCGGGCGATTCGTCTTCGCAATCGGCACCAATGAAGAAGCTGTGCGACTGTCGGGGCACGAGCCGAAACGCTATAAGATCGCGGTGTTCACCATCTCGGGCCTGACCGCCGGCATCGCCGCCATGGTCTATCTGCTCCGCCTCAATGTCGGCAGTCCGGTTGCTGGCATCGGCTATGAATTGAACGCGATCGCTGCGGTCATCATCGGCGGCACCAGCCTCTCGGGCGGCAAAGGCTCGATCGTTGGAACTCTGGTTGGTGCCTGCATTCTGCAGGTGCTGTCGACGGGACTGCAGTTGCTGGGCGCCGATGACAACATCAAACCGATCGTCATCGGCGCCGTCATCGTGCTTGCCGTCATCCTCGACAGCTATCGCGGCCGGTTGATGCGGATACTCGAAACGCGGTGACCGACCGCGAGGCGTGGCGGCGTGCGAAGTTGAGGCAGGCCGCCAAAATCCTGCCACATGCCGCCTCATTAATTCGACGCGGCTGCGTATGTCTTAGATCGCAATTGATTTAAGCATAATGCTGCAGCAGCTCAAAGCCTAGCCGCACCCCTTGGCGCATCTGAGAAGATGCGCGGCGCTGCGGTAACCGCGTCGATGGAGATCCGATGCCCGCAATCCTGCGAAAGAAAGTTCACGGCGTATCCACGCGGGCTGAGGTCATCGACGGTGCAGAGGATATCGGCCTCGCCTATCAAGTGTTTTCCGATACGGTGGTCGAAGACGTCATCGTCAAGAACTCGCCTCGTGGCTTCAAGTTTCACAATGGCAACAACCTCGTCGTCAGGCGCTGCGAAACGGAGAATGTCAAGGGCGACGGCATCTATCTGACGAAGACGAAGAACGTTCTTCTGGAAAACAACCGCATGGGGGCGGCTCCGGGCGAGGGCGCGGACTGCTGCCAGTTCGCCTATCAGAACAGCGACGACAATATCAGTTCGGATGTTGTGATCCGCGGCAACCTCTTCCTGCAGTCGCCGACGAGCACCTCGAACAAAGGGGCCCTGGTCTGCGACAAAACCCGGAAATATCTCGTCGAGTACAATTTCATCGGCGGCAAGAACTTCTCCTTTTCATCGATCGGCGACGATGCCGTGGTGCGCAGCAACATCATGCGCGACGGCAGGATGAACGACTATTCCTTCGGCTACGGCATCGGCGACAAGGCTGATCATGCCGGCCATCACGTCTATGACAACTGGATCGAGAACAACAATCGCGGGATCAGCCTGAGCGGCTTTTCCGACCAGGAGCTGGCCTTTCGCAAGGATATCGACATCCACGACAACGTCATCAGCGGATGCGACATTGCCTTCTTCGCCAATCGGCCATGGTCGGGGAGTTTCCGGCGCAACATATTCATGCGATGCGGGCAGGACATGATTCTCTCGGGAAAGGGCAAAGCCACCGCCGGCGAGATCGACGGCAATTACCGCAATGACGGCAGCTTCTTGAACCTTGTGGCGCCGCCCCTCCGCTTCAATTCCGACGGCAAGGCCTCCGTCGCTTCGGGGGAATGGACATCCGAACCCGATGAGATCGCTATCCAGTGGCGCGACAAGGGAGCTGATATTCCTGGCGCCAACCGGCCGTCGATTACCGTCGAGCCCGGCATGGAATTGTCTTGCGTGCTGTTGGCCCGTAAGGGCCGCAATTGGATGCTCGCAATCGCCGAAACCGCCTATGACGAGTTCACGCCGCGCGCTTGGGAGGAAAAGAAGCTGCCGTGGCAGAAGCGGTATCTCTCGATCTAAGCCAAGTGCTGCCTGCCATGCCGGGCCTGGAACCGAAGACCGGTTTTTGCCGTTGATTGCCAATGTTCCCTCGGTCCGGGAGGGCAGGACAGTCATGGCACGTCAGACGTTCTGGAAAGGATATCTCAAGTTCTCGCTCGTCACCGCCTCCGTCTCGCTGACGCCGGCGACGACCGAAGGCAACAAGGTGCGTTTTCACGTCCTCAATCGCGAGACAAAAAATCGTGTCGAAAGCCGTTATGTCGACAGCGTTACCCATAAACCGGTGGCTGACCGGGACCAGGTGAAGGGTTACCCGCGCGGCGAGGACGACTATATCATTCTTGAGGACGAGGAGATCGAGGAAGTCGGGCTCGAAAGCACTCGGACCATCGATATCGAGAGTTTCGTCCCGCGCGGCTCGATCGATTGGATCTGGTACGACAAGCCGCATTTTCTGGCGCCGGAGGACAAGGTCGGCGTGGAAGCCTTCTGCGTCATCCGCGAAGCGATGAAGGCAAACGACGTCGTCGGCATTGCCCGCCTGGTTCTCTATCGCCGCGAGCGTGCCGTGCTCCTGGAGCCGCAAGGCAAGGGCATCGTGCTCTGGACCCTGCGTTACGGCGATGAGGTGCGCAAACCCTCGACCGAAATCGACGACAAGGCGGATATCGACGGCAAGCTACTGACGCTGATGAAGCGGCTGGTGAAGGAAGAGACGAAGGATTGGAGCCCGACCATGGTGCAGGACCCGATCCAGAAGCAGCTGAAATCGATGATCCGCGGCAAACAGAAGAGCCTGAAGAAGGCGGCGCCCGACAAGAAAACCGCACCGGTAAAGTCGACCGGCAACGTCATCAACATCATGGATGCGCTGAAGAAGAGCCTGACGGCGGAAGGCGGGCGGAAGTCGCGTTAGAGCTGGGAGGGCTCCGTTTAACGCTTCTTCTTTTCCAACGGTTTCGCCGCGGCGAAAAATCCGTCCCAGGGATCTTGCGGCAAAGCGTCGAGCCGGGTTGGCGTATTATCAACCGTGAAATAGGCCGGCCCGACGTCGGCCGTGAGTTCGCTCCATTCCAGCGGCATTGAGACTGCGGCGCCCGGCCGTGCGCGTGTCGAATAGGGCGCGACTGCCGTATTGCCGCGACCGTTGCGGAGATAGTCGATGAAGATCTTCCCCTTTCGCTTGGCCTTCGTCGCCGTCGCCAGATAGCGGTCGGGATCGTCGGCGGACATGCTGTCGGCAAGCCACTTGGCGAACCCCTTCACCTCGGCCCAGCCGGCCTTCGGCGTGAGCGGGGTCACCACATGCAGGCCCTTGCCGCCCGAGGTCTTGACGAAGGCGGCGAAGCCTTCGGCCTCCAGCCGCTCCTTCAATTGGTAAGCAGCGGCGATCACATCTGCCCACGCCACCTCGTCATCGGGATCGAGGTCCATGGTGATCATATCGGGCTTTTCCCAATTGCCGGTCGTTGTGCCCCAGGGGTGGATTTCAAGCGTTGCCGATTGCACCAGCGCCACGATGCCGTCGAAATCGGTAATTCTGAGCAGCTTCTCCCCCTGCTTGTCCTTAGGGTCGGTAATCTCCTGGATATGCGGGTTCATGCCCTTCCAGGCGTGCTTCTGGAAAAACCGCTGCCGGCCGTTGATCCCGTCCGGCAGGCGCAGGAGCGCCAGCGGCCGGTTGACGACATAAGGCGCCATGAAGCGCCAGACCTGGGCGTAATAATTCGCCAGCCCTTCCTTGGTAACGCCCTCGTCCGGCCAGTAGATGCGGTCGGGGTGGGTGAGTGTCACAGCCGATTTCGGCAGGGCAGGGGCCATGGTCTTTTCCGTCTCACGCGTCACGTCCTTCGCAGGCTTGTCTTCCCGCAAGCCGCGGAAAGCCGCGTGGCGCAGATTGCCATCGGCCGACCAGGCGCGGAACTCGACCTCGCCGACCAGCTGCGGTTTCACATAGATCAGCCCGCGCCGCTCCTCTGATGTCAGCTTGTCGTCGAATGAATTCTCGTTCTGCATCAGATGCGACAGTTTCTCATAGAGCATCTGCGCAGTTGCCGCCGTATATCCGGTGCCGACGCGCCCGACATGTTTGAGTTCGCCGTCCTGGTAATAGCCCATCGCCAGCGAGCCGATCGCATTCTTCATCGAGGTCGACGGCACGTAGCCGCCGATGACGAACTCCTGCCGGTGCGAACATTTCGATTTGATCCAATCGCCTTTGCGTCCCGAGGTGTATTTGCTGCCGCGCAGTTTGGAAATCACTCCTTCGAGGCTGAGCCGGCAGGCATGGTCGAGCACCAGGCTGCCGCTTTCGTTGAAATGCCCGCTGTAGCGCAGCTTATCATTGTCACCGGGCAGCACGCTTTCGAGCAGCTGCTTGCGATCGGTGAGCGCTGCATTCAGCAGATTATATCCGTCGAGGTGAAGAAGATCGAAGGCATAGAAGACGAAGCGATCATCGCGGCCCTCGCTCAGATCGTGCTGCAGTGCCGAGAAGTCCGAGGCGCCGCTATCGCGCTCAACGACGATTTCGCCGTCGATCACCGCCGATTTCACGGGCAGGGCGGCAAAGGCCTCGAGCACCTGCTTGCCGAATTTATCCGTCCAGTCGAGGCCGCTGCGGGTCAACATCTTGACCTTGCCGTTCTCGACCCTGACCTGCAGACGGTAGCCGTCGAACTTTATTTCGTGGATCCAGCGATCGCCAGCCGGGGGCTTCGGTTTCAATTTGGCAAGCGCCGGCTCGATGAAATCGGGCATTGCGCCTTTGCGCGCACCCTTCGGCCACTCGCGTTCTCGCGGTGCTGGGGATTTGTCCTTCGACGCCGCTTTCTTGGCGGCGGCCGGCCTGCCGTCTTTCGACTTGGACTTCCAAGTCGCGTCCGGATTTTCCGCCACCTCTTCGAGTTGGCGGCCGGTCTTTGCCGATTCCGGTCGCTCCTCGAGAATATCGCCGTCGTGGCGCGCCTCGGCGTCATCTCCCTTGATCAACAGCCAGTTCTCCCGCTTTTCCCCGGGGCGCCCATGCATGCGCACGAGGTGCCAGCGACCCTTCAGCTTCTCGCCGTCGAGCTCGAATTCCATATGGCCCTCGCGATAGTCCTTCTGCGCATCGCCGAGCGGCGTCCACGTGCCGCGATCCCAGACGATGACAGTGCCGCCGCCATATTGTCCCTTTGGAATGATGCCTTCGAAATCGCCGTAGGACAGCGGGTGGTCTTCAACGTGTACGGCAAGACGCTTGTCCTCCGGGTTGAGACTCGGGCCTTTGGTGACAGCCCAGCTCTTCAGGACTCCATCCATCTCCAGCCTGAAGTCGTAGTGCAGCCTCGTTGCGTCATGCTTCTGAATGACGAAACTGTTGCCGCTCGCGCGGCCTTTGAGGCCGCGCGGCTCCGGTGTGAGTTTGAAATTGCGCTTCGCCTCATAGGTCTCGAGGGCCATCTCAGCCTGCCTTCTTCCTTTGGCTGTCACCGCGCCCCGGCGCCTTCTTTTTTGCCGGAGCCTTCTGCGCCGCCTTGCCGCTCAGCTTGGCGCTTTGGCGCAGCGCCTCCATCAGGTCGACGACCTTGCCTTCGGGCGCCGGTTTCTTTTTCGGTGGCGCCCGGCCCTCGATCTTTGCCTTCACCAGTTCGACGAGTGCCGCTTCGTAGCGGTCCTCATAGGCGCTCGGGTCGAAGCTGCCGCGCTTGGTTTCGATGATGTGACCGGCGAGTTCGAGCATTTCCTTGTCGAACTTGATGTCGGGAATGTCTTTGAAGACCGCGTCGGCCGAGCGCACCTCATAGTCGAAGTTCAGCATGGTCGCGATGATGCGGCCCTCATGAGGCCGGATCAGCAGCGTTCGGTTGCGCCGGAAAAGCACGGCTTCGGCGAGCGCCGCGACCTTGCCGTCGCGCATACTGCGGACGATCAGCGACAGCGCTTCTTCATCATGTTCATCGACGGGCGCGAGGTAATAGGGACGATCGAAATAGAGCTTGTCGATATCGTCATAACTGATGAAAGCTTTGACGTTGAGCACCTTGTGACTTTCCGGCATGATCTCCGCGATCTCGTCGCCTTCTATGACGATATAGTCGCCATTCTCCATCTGATAGCCCTTCACCTGATCGTCCCGCTCGACCGGTTTGCCGGTCTCGCTATCGACGAATTGCCGTTCCACCCGGTGGCCGGTCCTGCGGTTGATGATGTTGAAGGAAACGCGGTCGGAGGAGGAGATGGCGGTATAGAGCCCGACAGCGCAAGCAAGGTCGCCCACCTTCAGATGACCTTTCCAGCTTGCCCGCCCGGTCATGCCATCCTCCGCTGCAGATCACAGACGCCCGTTGCTCTTATCGGTTTCGAGCTCCTGGAACGCCCAGCCGCCATCGGGAGAGGGATAGGCAAGCAATGCGTCGCCGTCGCCGATTTTCTGACGTGACGCAGCATCCTTGGCGTGGACAATCGCTTCCTCGGCCGTCGCATAGGTTTCCGACAGCGTGTCGCCGAGCTTGTAAGCCCAGCCATTGTCATGCGGCACAACCTGATAGGTGATATCGGCCATTTCGGATCTCCTCTTTGCAGTTCGATGGGGAGTGATGATGTCGGCCGAAAACCGCGCACAGTTTTCGGCATTACCCCTGGTTCCGATTTGGTTTGCGCCTTTCATCAAGCGCGATGATTTTCTCCAGGGAGGCGATGTCCTCACTGGTGACGACGGGGACCGGATCGGACGCGATCGCCTCCAGCACCTCCTGCGAGATGGCGCCGTTGCGGATCGCCCATTCCAGCGTCTCGCGCGTTTCCCGCTCGGCCTTCAGCTGTGCATAGAGCGCGACGATCAGCCGGTCGCGGGCGTCCATCCGCTCCTGACGATGCATGTTGCGGGCATGCGGCATCGCTGTGCACCTTTGTCACTGATCTCGTTCAGGTGTAATCAACCGATGAGGGATGGAAAGGTTCCGTTACCAGGCGTTGCGCCGCCGTTGCGGGCCGCGGCGCAACTCGCTATCTCTGCGAGGCTATTCTCAGAGGATTTCTTCATGGCCGATCTCAAGGCACGCCCCCGTCCGACCGGCGCCATCGCCACCCTCGGCCGCACCGGCTTTCCGCATGTCACGTCCACCACCAAGGGTGAGATCGATATCGTCACCGCTCCCTCTCAGCCGGGCTTCAGCCCGCTCGATCTGCTCTATGCCTCGCTCTCGGCTTGTCTCGTGCTCAGCGCCCGCATTGCAGCCAGTCAGATGGGGGTTCTCGACAGGATCAGCGAGATCACGGCCGATGTCACCGGTGAGAAGGCGGCGGAAGGGCTCTCACGTGTTGCGAAATTCAACATCGTCTTCTCGATCAACGGCGATGTCGATGAAGAGACCCGCCGCAAGATCGTCGACGCCGCCGAAGACGAGATCTGCACAGTCAGCAACACCATCCGCGGCACTCCCGAATTCTCGACCGTCATATCGAAACAAGACTGATCTTCACAAACATTATAGACTATTGCGGCAGGAGGATTGCGCGAGTCATGTCCGGCTTCTATGCTCGGGGCATCGAAGCAACGGTGCCGGAGATCATGCAGCCCAAGCCTCTGTCGATGTCCGACCAGCCCGTCGTCGCCATCATCGGCGGTGGTGTCTCCGGCGCGGGCGTCGCCTATCATCTCGCCCGTGCAAACGTTGGCGAGCGTCCTGTAATCATGGTCTTCGAGCCGCGGGCGGAGCTCGGCCGCGGCCTTGCCTATGATACGGATGATCCGGCGCACCGTATCAATGTTCCTGCCGCCAAGATGAGCCTGCAGCCCGATGATCTGGGCGAGTTCCAGGCCTGGATCGACGCCCGCGATGCCGTCGCGGACGATCCCGGGGCGAGGCAACCGGACGGCATGCTCTTCCCCCGGCGCCGGCTCTTCGGCGAATATGTCGCCTCCCTTTTGAAGCCATTGCTGGAAGAAGGCGTCGTGCTCCACAACCGCGCCCGCGTGACCGGACTCGAGCGCCGGGGCGGCCGCTGGTCGATCCAGGACGACAAAGGCGGGGTCGCCGAGGCCGATATCGTTGCGATCGCCACCAGCCATCCGCCGCCTGCAGCGCCCGGCCGGCTTGCCGCCAGCTTGGCGGCCCATCCCCGCTTCGTCGCCGACACCACCAAGCCGGGCGCGCTCGGCGTGATCGGCCGGCATGACCGGGTGCTAGTCATCGGCAATGGCTTGACCGCCGCCGATGTCATCGCCTCGCTCGCTGAACGCGGACATCGCGGTCCGGTGACGGCAATCTCGCGCCGCGGTCTTCGCTCGCGCGGGCATGCACCGATGCCGCAGCCGCTCTTCGGCGAGTTCGTGTCCGATGCGGCACATTCCGCCGTTTCACTGTTGAGAAGAATCCGCGCCGCCATAAGAGCTGCGGAAGCGCAGGGCATAAGCTGGCATGGTGTGATCGATCAGGTGCGGGCGCAGGGACACGATCTCTGGCAGGCGCTGCCGATTGCCGAAAGGCGCCGTATTGTCCGACATCTGCGCCCCTATTGGGATGTGCATCGGTTCCGCATCGCGCCGCAGGTGGAAGCCGTGCTCGACGCGGCGATTGCCGCCGGCCGTCTGGAGATCGTTGCCGGGTCGGTCGCCGATGCGCGCATTGAAGGTGAGCTTGTTCTTTGCACCCTGCAGCCGCGCTATCAACGCCAGCCGTTGGAGCGGAGCTATGACGCCATCGTCGTCACCACCGGCCCGGCGCATGGCGGCATTCTCGAAACCCAGCCTTGGCTCGCAGCGCTTGCCGCAAACGGCCACCTGTCACTTGATCCCACAGGCCTCGGCCTTGCCTGCACCGAGCAGTCGGAGGCGATCGGCCCGTCGGGCAAGGCGGGCCCTTCGTTATTGATCTCCGGCCCGCTGGCCCGCGGCACTTTCGGCGAACTGATGGGTCTGCCGCAGGTGACCGAGCATGCCTTCTTTGTTGCAGGGGAAATCGCCGCAAAGCTGCGGCAGGCCGCGACGAACACCCGCCCGGCCTGATTTTCCGTTCTGATGTCGTTCTTCGACTGTCGCCGGCGGTCGACTTCTGCTACGCACTTGGCAGTCAATGGCCCGCCGCCGGTCTGCGGGAAATCAGAAATATCGAGATCATGTCGCAGACTGCTTCCACCTTCTCCGAAGCCTCGCCTTCCAATCGTCTGGCGCTTGCCGCGCTTGTTGTCGGCGGGGCGGCGATCGGCGGTTCGCCGATCTTCGTTCGCCTGTCTGAAGTCGGGCCGATGGCTACCGCCTTCTGGCGTGTGGCGCTGGCGCTGATCCCGATCTTCATCGTCTCGTTCATAAAGAAGAATACGGGGCCGAAGCCGCAAAGCCTTTCCGATTACGGTCTGCTGGCTCTTCCGGGCCTGATGCTGGCGCTCGACCTCGCCGCCTGGCATCTTTCGCTCACCATGACGTCGGTGGCAAACGCGACGCTGCTTGCAAACCTCGCGCCTGTTTTCGTCACGCTGATCGCCGTTCTGTTTTTTAAGGCGCGAACCAGCGGCGGTTTCCTGCTGGGGCTGGTCCTGGCGCTCGCCGGTGTCGTTACCTTAAAAGGCGGACCGGCAGGGCTCGGCCACGGGGATTTGGGCGGCGACGGCACCGCGATGATCGCCGCTTTCTTCTATGCCTGCTATATCCTGGCGATCGGCAGGCTGCGCAGCCGGTTCGATACGATCCGCATCATGCTGTGGAGCACGGCATCGGCTGCCGTCTGCATCTTCCCGATAGCCTTCTTCTTCGAAGGGCAGATGCTGCCGGCGACCCTCTACGGTTGGTCGATCCTCTTCGGCCTCGCCTTTATCAGTCATGCCGGCGGGCAGGTGGCGATCACCTATGCGCTGGCCTATCTGCCGCCCGCCTTTTCATCGCTGACGCTGCTGTTGCAGCCGGTCGTCGCCGCAATCCTCGCCTGGGCGCTGCTCGACGAGGCGATCGGGATGATGCAGGCGCTGGGTGCTGCGGTGGTGCTCGCCGGCATCATGGTTGCCCGAACGGCTCGCTCGTCGGTTTGACCGCCTGCTGCTCCAGCGGCGATGGATCATCCCCCATTCTCTGGAGAAGCCACTTCTGAATGATCGGCACATCGGCGTCGCCGAGATCATGGCCGCCGGGGATGACGTCGGAATCGACGGTGGCCCCCGAACTCTTCAGCCTTTCCTCCAGCTCGCTCGCATATTTGCCGTAGGCATCCGTCTTGCCGCTGATGACCAGCAGGTCCGTGCCCTTCAGGTCGGCATGCGGATAGTCGCTGAGCACCGGCATGGAGCGCAGCAGCACCGCCTTGTGAACGAGGTTCGGGTGCAGGTAGAGCAGCGAGTTCAACAGGTTGGCGCCGTTGGAATAGCCGACATAGACGATCTTCTTCGGATCCAGACCATAGGATTTGACGGCGCCTTCGATGAAGGCCGCAAAGGCTTCGGCCTCGGTCTTGATGTCGGTCTGGTCGAAGGAGAAGGGTGTGATGCGCTTGTACCAGCGCGGAAAACCCTCTTCCGTCGCACGGCCACGGACGCCGAGCAGGGTCGCGCGCGGCGCCGCCTTGTTGAGGAGCGGCATCAGTGTCGTCTCATTGCCGCCCGAGCCGTGCAGCAGCACGAAGACACTGCCGTCGGGATTCGGCGGCGTGTAGAAGCGATGGACGAACGGCAGCTCGCGGTAATTGATGCGCGGCTGGCCGGGCATCGAAAATTGCGGCAGAACCACCTTCAGGTCGTCGAGACTGGTGATCGCTCCCGGCGGCGCGAAGAGCTTGGTGCCGAGGGCTGCGTGCTCTTCGTCAACAGTCATGCCGGGCTTGTCGGTTGCAAGCTCCACCAGCGTGCCGCCGGGCTCGCGGGCATAGAGCGAGCGGAAATACTTGCGGTCGTGCATGTTGGTCGGCGATGCATCGGTCTTCTCCAACGCCTTGGAAACCGAACGCAGCGCCTCCTCATCGGCGGCCCGGAAGGCGACATGATCGACGGTGCCGGTTCCCGGCGCGCCGGACCAGAAGCCGCGTGCATCGCGCACATCGATGACGTCGCCCGATTGTGATACCAGCCTGTCAATCGTGCCGCTGTTGGCCTGGAAGCGGTAACCGAAATGGCGCTCGAGGAAGCTGCGGCTCTCGGCCGGCTTTTCCGTCAGCATGGTTGCGCCGCGCACCCGCTTGACGGCATGCTCGACCGGGATCGAGGCGTCATCCCAGACAGCAGGCGATGTGAGGTTCTTTGCGCCCGTGAGCTTGAGGATGATATTATCGGGGTCTTTCAACCTGAGAACAGGCTCACCGAATTCATCGGCCGGTCCCTCCGAACGCAGGCCGAAGTTCATGGCGCGCGTCAGCCAATAGCCGATGCTCGCCGGATCGATCGCCAGCGAAATTTCGCTGATCTGGCCGTAACCCGCCCGACCGGGCGCGCCGTCTTCCCATACGAGGAAGCTGACGAGCGAACCCGGCGTACCTGCCGAATCGCCGTAGAAGAGATGGAGCTGAGTCGCATCCTCGTAGCCGGCCGTTTGCTTGACGAGGCGCATGCCGAGAAAGCCGGCGTAAAAATCCACGTTTGCCTGCACCTTTCGGGTGATGGCCGTAACGTGATGTATGCCTGATACCATCGAGAGCAGTCCTGATTGAAGCGGCGTCGTCAGGAGCGCGAGTATGAGAGCTGCGACAGTCATACCGTTGCCAATGACCACCGCTTAGTTTTGTTCCGCGCAAAGCGCAAGCGAATCGCCGCGCTGCAGCAGTTCCAAATGATCGACATCTTCGAGCGCCTCTTCCAGTTGCTGCAGGGTCGGCGGCTTCACCATATAGGCGCGCGCGCCGAGATTTCTGGCCCGCTGCATGTCGCTCTCATCGCTTGAGGTGCTGAGAATGCAGACGGGAATCCGTTTCAGACGGGCGTCGGCCGAAAGCGCGTTCAGCACCTCGAAACCATCCATGATCGGCATGTTGATGTCGAGCAGCATCAGGTCGATCTGCGGCACATCGGCGATGCCGGCGCGCTCTTCGAGCAGCCGCATCGCCTCGCGTCCGTTGGTGGCGACATGAAGGTTGAAGGTCACCCTCTCCCGCCGCATCAGCTTTATCTTCAGGATCTGGATGTCGGCGGGGCTGTCTTCGACCAGCAGTACCTCGGCAAGCCTGCCGGAACCTTCGCCCGGCTGCTCCGCCGGCTTCAGGTTGGGCGGAACGGCTGATGCGGCGGGCAGTGCCGGCCGTGCCTCGGCAAGCGGCATCTCGACGATGAAGGTGGCGCCGGGACCCTTGTCCGGTTCGCACCAGATGGCGCCGCCATGCAGCTGCGCGATGCGGCGGCAGATGGCAAGGCCGAGTCCGGTGCCCTCGATGCCGCGGCCGACGAGCCGTTTGAACGGCTGAAAGATCAGCTCGCGGTGCTGGGGATCGATGCCGGGTCCGTTGTCACGCACCGTCAGGCGGCAGCTACCCCCTCGCGCTTCGCTCGAGATTTGAACCTCCGGAACCTTTTGATCGCAGTAGCGGATGGCATTCGACACCAGGTTCTGCAGAAGCTGGGTCAGCAACGTCGCATCGCCCATCACTTCCGGCAGCACACCGCGAATGACGACGGCCCCGCGGCTCTCCATCTGCTGGCGCAGATTGTCTTCCACCTGGTTGAGTACATCGGACAGCGAGACCGGCGTCAGCTGCGGCCCGCCATAGGCTTCGAGCTTGGTGAAGTTCGAGACCTTGACGATCAGGTCTTCCATATGGTCGGCGGCGCTCAAGACATAATCGAGCAGCTCGCGGTCTTCGGCCGGAAGCACTGCAGAACCGTGCAGGATCCGGCTGAAGGACTTGATCGTCCTCAACGGCTCCTTCAGGTCATGCGCCATGGCGCGTGTGAAGATCTCAAGCGATTGCCGCTTCTGCTCCAGCTGGGCTTCCAGCATGCCGTGCATGATGGCGTTCTGGATGCAGCGATGCAGCGTTTCGGGTGAAAGGGAATCCTTGGTGAGATAGTCGCGCGCGCCGCTCTTCATCACCTCGACGGCGACGGTTTCGCTGCCTTGACCGGTCAGCATAATGACGTTGGCGACGGGATCGTCCTCCAAAATATCGGCAAGAACACCGAGCCCGTCGCGCCCCGGCAGCGAATAGTCGAGCAGGATGCAGTTCGGCCGCTTCCGGCTGTTGAGAGCGCGGCCCTCTTCACCCGTCTCCGCCTCGAGGACGGTATAGGCCGTGCTGGAGACGCGGCCCAGAATGCGCCGATAGACCTCGCGGTCGTCGATGTTGTCGTCGATGATGAGAATGCAGCAGTCTTCCGCCAAACCGTCAGTCCTCGAGCGGCAGGATCGCGATTTCGAACCAATATTCCTTTAACCGCTGGATCGCGGCGAAGAGACCGTCGAGATCGACCGGCTTCTGCACATAGGTGTTGGCGCCGAGCGCGTAGCAGCCTTCGATGTCGCGTTCATCGTCTGACGTCGTCAGGATCACCACCGGGATTTTGCGCCAGCCGTCGTTCGACTTGATCGCTTCCAGCGTCTTGCGGCCGTCGAGTCCCGGCATGTTGAGATCGAGCAGGATCAGCCCTGGTTTCGGCACCATCACGCCGAGCATGTCGAGTGCTTCCTGACCCGAGGCGGCCCAGCGGATCGAGTTGCGCAGGTTGGTGCGTTTGAAGGCCCGCATCGTCGCTTCGAAATCGTCTTCACTGTCTTCGACGATCAAAATCGGTTGCGTGTCACGCTGCTGCATTCTGCCCCTCGCGTTTTCTTCCCAGGGTGAAATAGAACGTAGTGCCGACGCCGACCTCGGACTCCAGCCAGATATCGCCGTTGTGCCGCGCGATGATCTTGCGGACGAAGGTAAGGCCTGCTCCGGTTCCGTCGTCGGAATCCTGCGACTTTTCGAGCCGTTTGAAAATGCGGAAAATATCCTCATGGAATTCCTGGGGTATTCCCTTGCCGTTATCCCTAACGAAAAACACGTTGCGGGCAACCGTGCCGTCCTTGCCGACGAACCGCTCGAGATAGCCGATCGAGACCAGCGGCGCCGGCTTGTCGTTGTACTTGATCGCATTGGTGATGAGATTGCGGAACACTTCGGTCAGCCGCGGCGCGTCGCAGACCACGTCAGGGAGCCGGCCGTCGGTGACGACCCTGGCATGCCGCTCTTCCAGCAGCAGCTCCATCGTCGCGACCACGTCCTTGACGATCAGGCTGATATCGGTGCGTTTGACTGCCAGCTGCTGCCGCCCGAGCCGGGAGAAGTAGAGCAGGTCGTTGACGAGCTTCTCCATCCGCTGGCTCAGACGCACGAGCCGGTTCAGCCGGCGCACGCCGTCCGCGTCGAGCTTGTCCTCATAATCCTCGAGGAGGAAACGCGAGTGGTTGTGCAGGCCGCGCAGCGGTTCCTTCAGGTCATGCGAGGCAATATACGCGAATTCGTCGAGGTCGTGGTTGCTGCGCTCGAGTTCGGCCGTATATGCCTCGAGCTGGGCAAGCGTCGTTTTCATCCGTTCTTCCTGCCTCACGCGCTCGCTGATATCTCGTACGATGCCGACGAATGTCTTGGTCTCGCCGCTGACGACAACGCTGATGGATACTTCGATCGGGAAGACGATGCCATTCTTGCGCCGCCCGGAGACCATGCGCGTCGTGCCGATGATGCGCTCCTCGCCGGTCTGGCGGTAGTGGGCGAGATAGCCGTCATGCTCGGAATGATAAGGCTCAGGCATCAGCATCTTGATGTTCCGGCCGATCGTTTCCTGCGGTGAATAGCCGAACATGCTTTCGGCTGCCGGATTGAAACTCTTGATCGTTCCGCGCCCGTCGATGACGAGGACGGCATCGGGCGTGCTGCGCGCCAGCGCGCCGAAGCGAACGCGTTCGGCTTCCAGGTTGTTGTTGTTGCGCAGGAAATAGAAGACGAGAATGGCGATCAGCCAGAGCGTGGCGGCGGTGATGGTGCGATTGGCGATCTCCTGCCAGAATGCCGCCTCGTCATGCCTGACGGCGAAGAAGCCGAGCATGAGGAGCACGGTGCAGGCAAAGGCGAAGAACAGCGGCGCATTCCTGTTGCCGAACCAGAGCGCCGTCAGCACCAGCGGCACGTAGAGAATGCCGTTGGCAAGGCCGAGCGGCGTATAGAGATCGACGACGAGGCCGGTGAAGCAGACTGCAGCCGGAATCCAGAGCGGAATCTGCGCCCGGTTTGCCGGCTGCATCCACCAGGAGCGGGCAAGCAGGCCCGCGCCGAAAAGCACCATGCCGACCGCCGTGTGCAACGCCATCGCCGCATAGGGACCCCAGCGGTAGCCCTGTTCGGCATCGGTGAGATAGCCGGCGAGCGCGATCATGCCGAGCGTGACGACGACATAGCTCGTCAGCTCCTGCACGACCTGGTTTTTCGACTTCTCCACATGAAGCGAGAGCAGCAGCGAAAGATTGGCAATGAGAAAGATCAGCGCCGTATTGGGGCCCATGCCGCCGCCGATCTCGGCGATGAAATCGGGAGGAATCACCAGGCGGGTGATCAACTGGTCGACGTTATGGACGGCCCGCCCAACCGTAGCGATTTCCACCAGCCGGGCCGCCGCGATCGCCGCTGCGATCCCTGTCATGATCGTTGCCGCTATCCGAAAGCGGCGGCCATCAAGCATCGAGGCCGCAAGCCCAAGGCCGGATAGTATGAAGCAGACCCCGGTGTTGAAGGCCATTGACGGAAAGCCGGGGAAGAGCGAAATGATGAGCTTGATCTGCAACAGCCAGCCTGCAAGGGCGCTCACTCCGAGAAGGAACAGCAGGCAGCCGACTGCAATTGCAAAGGCACGGTAGCGCCGCCGCCTCCGCTGGTCCTGCAGGTCCACGTTGCCCTTATCCTGCACCCGTGTATCCTCTCTCGGTTCGCGCGGCCATTTTTTCCGAAATCGAGGAATACTCAATAGGCAGCGGCCGCCGCCGTCGCGCTTTTTCCGAAATGATTTTTCGATCGGACAGATCGAATTTTCGTGAAATCGCGATATCGTGACGTCGGAAGACAACGAGGTTCATTCGAACAATACCCAGATCACGGTGCCGGATGCCTACGATAGTTTACGTCGACGACAGCAGGGATGATCTTTTCTATCTCGACTATATCCGCAAGAAGCAGCATATAGACGTCGATCTATTTTGTTTCTCGACCGCCGAGACGGCGCTGGAGGCGCTGAAGCAGCGCGTGGCCGAAGGCTGGGCTCCGCCGGAGCTGCTGGTCGCCGATCTCTATATGCCCCTCGACAGCGGCATCAGCCTGGTAAGCACGCTGCGCAGCGATGACCGGTTCAGAACAATGCGTCTCGCTGTCTGCAGCGGGTCGGATGCGGATGAGGATCGCATGCGTGCTTTCGAAGCCGGTGCCGATTTTTACCTTGAGAAGCCGCTTGACCTCGCAGCGATCCTTCTCAATCTGGAAGTGTAGGAAACAGCGGAAGCCGAATGGTGCGTTTCCTGGCGTTGGTCCTGGCGACGTGACGAACCGCAATTGACAAGGCCGAGTGCGCATCCCAAGATGCAACCGAAACGAAACGGACGGAACGTAAAATAAGCGCTGAGAGAGCCGATTGACCCGTGTTCGCCGCCACGAACTTCCAGCCAACCCCTTAGCTGAATGGGCCTGTCGGCTCTCTCGCGCTTACGTCTGGCACTGCCTTCTCGCATTCATGGATGTTGAACGCGGAAGATTTACGACACCCAGGTAAGAATTACTGCCCCTCAGTATATCTGCCCGTGCATCACCTGTAGTTGAGATAATTGATGATATCCGCCTTGTATACCGAAAGTCCCCGTTTCGATATCTCTCATCAACCATCTCGCAATTTTTGTAGCTGTTCGCGTTTAAGACGTATATCCCAAGATTTGGGGATCGGGGGCATGGCGGGAGGAGAGGAAGAGTGGGAATGAACAATGCCGCGGCAACTCCTTTTCATGCCGGACCGGAGCTGAGCCGAGCGATCAACCGCACCGATTTTTTCCGTCTGCTGAAAGCGGCGGCGCAGCATTACCACTTCGATAATTTCGCGCTTGCCCGCATTTCCGAGGCTTCGGCTCCATTCGGCGAACGCGATATCGTCATCACCAATGTCGCAGAGCGACGGGTTGGCCTGTTCATTGCGACGTTGAGGGAGGCGCTCGGGACCACCCGCGCAAAGAGCGCTCAGTTTCTGGCAACGCCCGTCCATGGCCGGAGCGCGCAGCCGGACACCTATCCCTCCGATCTGCTTTTCAACGAGTTCCGCAGCGGCGTCTTCCTCTTCATTCCGCTGTTCACGCCCGAAGGGCGGCGATATTGTCTCGTGCTGAGCGGCGAGCGTGAAGAGCCGGACCAGGGCGAGATTGCCGACATGCTTCTTGATGCCATGCGCATTTTCGACAAGCTCTACGAGGAAATCCTGACGCAGGAAATGTCCGGGCGGTTGACCCAGCGCGAAGCGGAAATCGTCAAATGGACCAGCGAAGGCAAGACCTCGGCCGAAATCGCCATCATCCTCGGTCTGTCTGAACATACGGTCAATTCGCATATCACTGCGGCCGCGCGCAAGCTCGACGCCGTGAACCGCGTCCACATGGTGGCGATCGCCCTGAGGAATGGTTTGGTTTCGTGAAAATCGGCTTCGGGACTGGGGAAATTGAAATGATCACCAAAACGGTCCGACAGAACGCCGTCAAGGTTCTCTTCGTCGACGACGAGTTCATCGAATTCCGCGCGCTCAAAAAGAAGATCGCCGATCTCTCCGAGCCGGCGGTCGAAGTCGAATATTCGCCGTCGATCGGAGACGCATTGGAAAAGATCCGCGCGGCGCGCTTCGATCTCATCCTGCTCGACAATCGCCTTCTGCCCAATGCCGATTTCCGCGAGACGGTGCCGGAGCTGCGCGGCATCGGCTATACCGGCCCGATCGGCGTCGTCTCGACCGACATATCGGGCGGCTATTTCCAGGAATTCCCGGATTACGGCGTCGACTTTCGCATCGGCAAGGACGAAATCGACGTCCAGACGCTGCAGCACATCATCCGCGAATATGTGCACTACGATGTGCCGGATTTCTGGAAGGACGATTACAGCATTTGAGCCGCGCAAAACAGCGCGAAGGCTTTGCGGTAGCAACATGCGCAAAGGAAGCACGTCCGCCGAATCTGAGATCGCGGTGCGCTTCAAGCACGGCAAACGAGGCTGAGCGATTGCAATATGTGCCTCAGCCGGCGGGAAGGCGGATGGTGAAGTGGCTGCCGTTTTCGTCGGAATGCTCGAGACGGATATCGCCGCCAAGCACCTTCAGAAGTTCCTGCGCCGTCGTCAGGCCGAGGCCGGCGCCAGGGGCTGCCCCCGCCTTCGGTAATTTCCAGAACGGCTCGAAGATCCGCTCTCGATAAGCGGGATCGATGCCAGTGCCGTTATCGGAAATCCGGATGGCCCAGTTCGCCCCCTCTTGCTCCGCCGTCATGGCCACATGCGGCAGCGATGAGCTCCGATAGGTGAGGGCGTTGGACATGAGCTGCCTGAGCACCAAGCCGAACAGCGCCGGGTCGGTGCGGATGGAGGGGAGGTCCCGTCTGGCGAACGTCGCGTCGAGAGCCCCCGTCTCCTCGATGAGTTCGCTCCAAATTTTTTCGGCCAAGACCTTCAGGTCGACCTCTTCCAGCGTCACCTGCGGCGCGCCACCGGCAAGGCTCATCAGTGCCTTGGTGAGACGCTGGGCCGCCTGCACCTTTTCCAGGATCATCTTGAGGCTCTGAAGCTGCTCGCTGTCGAGTGTCTCCTCAAGATCGTCGAGCAGCAGCTCGGCATACATGGCGATATGGCGCAGCGGCGATTGCAGGTCGTGCGAGGCGATTGCAAGAAAGCGCTTAATGCGTTCTTCGTTGTGGCCGGCAATATTGGTTTCAAGCGGTTTCGTCGGGTTGGGTGACATCGCGCGGTTTCCCCGATCTCTGATGCATCGTCGCGCTCTCTTTTTCAGCCGCGCGATGGACGCTGTAATAGCTTGAATTGCTGCATAATTTTATCCTGACAATAGGCAACAATAAAAAGAGAGCGCCGGCTCTGCAACCGGCGCCCTCTTCAAGGATACGTTAACAACCCGTTTTCAGCTCGCCGACTTGCGCGAGCGACCCTCTTCCGGCGGGATGATTTCGGCTGCCGCATCGGTCGCCGTTGCCGCCTTGGCGTGGCGGCGGCGCCAGTCGCCGAGGAACAGCAGGATCGGTGCGGCAATGAAGATCGACGAGGCGCCGGCCACAAGAATGCCGAAGACCATCGGGATCGCAAAGCTGGAGACGGCGCTGCCGCCCCAGATCGCCATCGGCACCAGGGCGAGGAAGGCCGTCGCATTGGTGTAGAGGCTTCGCGCAAGAGTTTCGTTGATCGACTTGTCGATAATCTCGCGCAACGGCATCGACTTGTAGAGCCGCATGTTTTCGCGCATGCGGTCGTAAACAACGACCTTGTCGTTCACCGAATAGCCGACGAGCGTCAGGATGGCTGCGATGGCCGTGAGGTTGAAGTCGAGACCGGTGATTGCGAAGAAGCCGATTGCCTTGGTGACATCGAGCACCAGCGTAACGATGGCGCCGACGGCAAACGGCCATTCGAACCGCGCCCAGATATAGAGCAGCATCGCGATGCTGGCGATCACGACCGACAGGATGCCGGCCGAGGCAAGCTCGCCGCTGACCTTCGGACCGATGACGTCGGTGCCTTCGACGGTAGCGCTCGGATCGATCTTGGCGACTTCGGCCTTCAGCTTGGTCACCGCCGCCGTCTGTGCCTCTTCGCCGCCTTCCTGCCGCTGAGCGCGAACGAGAATGCTGTTATTGTCGCCGAAGGTCTGCAGCGTGATTTCGCCGAGGCCGAGACTATCGAGACCCTCGCGGAACTTTGCCAGATCGGCCGCCTCCTTCGTCTTGACCGACATCTGGATGCCGCCGCGGAAATCGACGCCGTAGTTCAGGCCGGGATGGATGAAGAGCACGACCGATGCGATCGAAAGCAGCGCCGAAACGGTGACGCCGAAGAAGCGCGCCTTCATGAACTGGATGTGCTTGTCATACGGGCTGAACGGGATCAACGGCCGGATGTTCAGCACCTTGAACTTTCGGCGGCGGGTAATCTCGATCATCGCGACGCGAACGAACGCGACGGAGGTGAACATCGAGATGATCAGGCCAAGCGCCATGGTCACCGCAAAGCCGCGAACCGGCCCGGAACCGAACCAGAACAGGATCGCCGCAGCGATCAGGGCCGTCATGTTGCCGTCGATAATGGTCGAATAGGCTCGATTGAAGCCCGTATCGATGGCGGCAAAGGCACCCTTGCCCTTGCGGGTCTCTTCGCGAATACGTTCATTGATAAGGACGTTCGCGTCGACCGCAAGGCCGATGCCGAGAACGACGCCTGCAATGCCGGGCAGTGTCAGCGTCGCGCCGACCAGCGTGAGCGCCGAGAAGGTCAGGATCGTGTGGATCAGCAGCGCCACGTTCGCCAGGATGCCCCAGGTGCCGTAGAGCACGAAGATGAAGGCTGCAACAAGGGCGAAACCGACGATGCCGGAATAGATGCCCATCTTGATGGCGTCGGCGCCGAGATCGGCGCCGACCGTGCGCTCCTCGATAACGGTCAGCTTGGCGGGCAGGGCGCCGGCGCGCAGCATGGCGGCAAGCGTCGTGGCGCTGTCTGCCGAGAAGTTGCCGGAGATCTGGCCGGAGCCGCCGGTGATCGGCTCGCGGATAACGGGGGCGCTCAGCACCTTGTTGTCGAGGACGATGGCAAAGGGATTGCCGACATTCTGGCGGGTAATCTCTGCAAAGCGGGTGGCGCCGGCGCTGTCGAAGCGGAAGCTGACGATGGGCTCGCGCGTGTTAGGATCGAAGCTGACGCGGGCATCCGATAGGCGGTCGCCCGATATTTCGACACGGTCGAGAACCGGATAGGATCTGCCTTCGTCGTCCTGCAGCATGGTGACGCCGGGGCCGGGCTGATTGTTCGGCGCCAGCATATGGAAGGACATCTTTGCCGTGGAGCCGAGAAGTTCGCGCAGGCGCGACGGATCTTGCGCGCCGGGAAGCTGGACGAGCACACGGTTGCCGCCGATGCGCTGGATGGTCGGCTCGGAGACGCCGACCTGGTCGACACGCTGGCGGATGACTTCAAGGCTCTGCTGGACGGCGTTGTCGACATTGGCGGAGATGCCGGCCGGCGAGAAGCCGACGGTGATGGTCGCTCCGTTTGCGGTGACGTTGAGATCCGCCTGACCGGCGCTGAGGCCGGTGCTGATCGGGTTGGCAAGCGTCTTAAGATCGGTGACTGCCGCGTCGCTCTGCGCGGCATCGGCGAGCGTCACGACGATCTGGTTCTGGCTGCGCACGACGGCCTTCGGCTGGATGCCCTTTTCGCGCAGGACGCGGCGGGCGTCCTGCAGCAGCGATTGCAGCCGCTCCTTGGTCAGATCAGCTTCGTCGACCTCCAGAACGAGGTGCGAACCGCCGCGAAGGTCGAGGCCGAGCGACACCTGCTCATGCGGCAGCCAGGCCGGAATTCGCTGGAGCACGGATTGCGGCAGGGCGTTCGGCAGGGCGATCAATAGCCCGATCACGATGATCACCGTATAGGTGAACACCAGCCATGGTGAATTACGCATGTTGTATTCCTTAGATAATCGAGGGCCGGCGCCCGGGCGCTGGCGGCATGTCGTCAATGGTCGGATGCGCCGCTCGGCGCAGGCCTCAGGCGATGATCGGGGGCGCGCGCGCCTGATGGGTCCTGGAAACTGCCTGATGAAGAGGAGGCTCGAATGCCGCAAGAGGAGCGGCCATGTCCCATCCGGTAAAGTCGACAGCAGGGGCGGCGGCAAGGGCCGGCGGTCCGGCGTCGTAGGCGGTCTGTTTCGGCGCAAGCCTGCGCTCGGCGGCAAGCACGCCGCGCACGGCATCGCGCGCGCTCAGTTGCGGCGGCTGCGGATCGCGGCCGGAAGAGGAAAGCGTATTGACGGCGGTCGCCGGCGCAATGATGAGATTGCCGCCGAAAAGCAGGCCGATATAGGCAAGAATGGCGAAGAGGAGGGAAAAGGCGATACGGCTCGTCAGACGGTGCTGGTCCAGCTCCATCTCCTCCGTCCCGGCGATGTCACTCCCGTATCGGCTCAAAAGCGCGCCAATCTCTCATTGTCGTTCCGGCGGAGCAGTGCCCGTCGGGATGATTGTAGCAGGCTCCTGCCTGTCTTCATAGGAAACACTCTCATGATGCACTTGAGCGAGCCGGTCAACCATGCCAAGGGCGATTTCGCGTTCGCCCATGATGACGGTGTCGGCGCCGTATTGTTTCAACTCGTCGACCTCGGCGTCGGAATGGGCGCGGGCGACGATAAGGATCGAGGGATTGACGCTGCGCGCCTGCTCGGCGATGCGGCAGGCCTCGAAGGCGTTCGGGATGGCGATGGCGAGGCTGCGTGCAGACGAAAGATTGGCGAGATCGAGCGTTTCCCGCGCCACTGCATTGCCCATGTAGGCTTCGATCCCCTGCGCTTTCAATTCGCCTATGCGCTTGTCGGAATCCTCGATAACGAGGAAGGGCGTGCCTGACGATTTGAGATTCTGTCCGACGATCCTGCCGACTCGGCCGTAACCGATGAGGATTGCGTGGCCGGTAAGCGCGGTCGGACGCACGTCGTCGTCCTCGGGCGGCGCCTGTTCCTGAACGGCACCCACATCGGCGGCGGAAGCCGGCTCGGCCACGGTTTCCTCGCGCCTTGCACCGTCGAGAAGAGGCCGCGCGCGGTCGCAGAGGAAGAACAGCAGTGGATTGACGATGATCGAGATAATGGCGCCGGCAAGGATCAGGTCGCGGCCCTCCTCCGGCAACAGCCCGAGCTCGACGCCGAGAGCGGCAAGAATGAAGGAGAACTCGCCGATCTGACCGAGGCTTGCCGAAATCGTCAGCGCCGTGCCGGGCGGCTTCTTGAAGGCGAGCACGATCAGAAAGGCGGCGACGGATTTGCCGATGACGATGATGAAGACGGTGGCGAGGATCGGCAGCGGTCTGTCGATCAGGATGTTCGGATCGAAAAGCATGCCGACCGAGACGAAGAAGAGCACGGCGAAGGCGTCGCGCAGCGGCAGGCTTTCCTGGGCTGCGCGGTGGCTGAGCTCGCTTTCGGCAAGCACCATGCCGGCAAAGAAGGCGCCAAGCGCCAGGGACACGCCGAAGAGTTTGGCCGCGCCGAAGGCGACGCCGAGGGCGATGGCCAACACACCGAGCCGGAAGAGCTCGCGCGAGCCGGCATGGGCAATGCGATGCATCGTCCAGGGAATGAGCTTGCGGCCGAAGACGAGCATCAGAGCCACGAAGAGCGCTACCTTGACCAGCGTCATGGCGATCATGCCGCCGATGCCGAGATCGAGGCCGAACAGGCTGTTCAGCCCCGCCGACAGCGGCTCGACGGGACCATGGCCGTCGCCGCCGATGCTGGCTGCAGCCGGGATCAGCACCAGCGCCAGCACCATGGCGAGGTCTTCGACGATCAGCCAGCCGACGGCGATCCTGCCGCGCTCCGTCTCTATAAGCCGGCGCTCCTGCAGAGCCTTGAGGAGCACGACGGTAGAGGCAACTGAAAGCGCCAGGCCGAAAACCAGGCTGCCGCCGGTCGGCCAGCCCATCAATGCACCGAGGCCCCAGCCGAGCAAGGTGGCAAAACCGATCTGCACGACCGCGCCAGGCAGCGCGATGCCGCGCACCGACAGCAGGTCCTTGAGGGAGAAATGCAGCCCGACGCCGAACATCAGCAGGATGACGCCGATTTCGGCAAGCTCCGGCGCGAGGCTCTGATCGGCCACGTAACCCGGAGTATGTGGCCCCACCAGCACACCGGCAATCAGATAGCCGACGAGCGGCGGCATGCGCAGCCGATGAGCAAGCGCGCCGAAGATGAAAGCCAGCACCAGGCCGCCGACGATTGTCGAAATCAAGGGCGTATCGTGCGGCATCACTTCTCCCGATCTGGAAATTTCGTTCGTATTATGACATATATGATCTATATCAACCAATATGGGTACCTTGAGATTATGGGTCAAGGCGCGAGAGAAACAATTCTAAGCCCCGCTCTCTGCCGGGCTGCACGCGGTCTGCTCGACTGGACCCAGAACGAGCTCGCCGAGAAGGCGGCCGTCTCACGCAGCACCATCCGCGATTACGAGGGACGCCACCACGATATCCACCGTGCGACCGAAGCGCAGTTGCGCCTCGCCTTCGAGGAAGGCGGCGTCAGGTTCGTTGAGATAGAAGGCGCCGGCACCGGACTCTGCCTGCCCAATCGACCAGGCTGAAGTCCTCAGGGCGCCAGGCAGACGGCAGAAACCTTGTAAACGTAAAGCGTCTTTCGCTTGTAGTAGCCTGCGGCAGGCAGCCAGCTCTTCAGCAGCTCGGGCGTTTCAGTGGCGCAGGTTAGCGGCGTGTCCGTCAGGAAAAGCACCTTGCCGGCGATGTCGGCGGGCAGGGCGAATTCCTGCTCATAATAGCTCTCCGGCAGCCCTGCGGGTGCGCGCGCATAGATTCTGTAAGATGCATCCCGCAGCGTATAGAAGAGATCAGCGACCATGTCGCGGTTGTCGGTGACGATGATGTCGGTGCCCGCCTGAGCTGCAAGGGCTCCCGCCTCGCGGCTGACCTCGGCGCGCCCGAGATAGCGCTTCATCAATTCGTCGCCGTTCGGCAGCAGCAATTGCTGCGGAAAGATGGTCGCCAGCGGAAAGAGCAGGCTTGCGATGCCGTTGATGGTGAGCGACAGCCTCAGCCCCTTCGGCCACATCCGGTAAAGCAGCCAGACGGCAAGAATGGTCCCCGCGACATAGGCGGTCACGGCCCAGTTGGCATAGGCTTTGGCAACGGTCGCCTGCAGGGTGATCAGCACCACCACCGGCATCGACAGCCAGATCAGCATCTTTTCGCGGTCGTCGCTTCGGCCCTTGATCATGCGATAGACCGCCCACAGCATTGCGAAGAAGATGATCGGCCCGACGACGCCGAATTGGGCGGAGAAGAATTCGAGCCCGCGGCGCAGATTGATGCCGAGATCGCTCCAGTGGGCGATATCCTGCGTGTGGCGCACCGTCGTATTGTCGTGTTGCAGGTTCCACCAGAGGTTCGGTGAGGCGACGACAGCGGCAACCGCGACTGCGATGATGAAGTCCCGAACGGCGATGCGCGCCGCGGGGATGAGGAGGAGGGCGATCGCGCCGCCTGGTACGACGAACAGAACGGCATATTTCGTCAAAAAGGCAAGGCCGACGGCGAGACCCATGACGAGCGCCAGTGCCACAGAGCGCCGCTGCGTCAGGCTGAAATAGGCGAGCAGGGCGACGGCGATGAAGAACAGCAGGATCACGTCGGTCGAGAAGAAAACCGAAGAGAGCGCCACGCCGGGAAGCGTGATGTAGGTGGCGCTCGTCCAGCCTTCGATCTCCGGCCCGACGAAGCGCCTTGCCAGCTTCATCAGCACCAGCGCCGCCACCATGTGGATCAGCGGCCCGAGCAGCCTGATGAAATAGATGGCGTTGGAGCCGGAAAGCTCCGTCATCGCCCGGATCACCCAGGCGATCATCGGCGGTTTTGAATAGTAGCCGAGATCGAGATTCTGCGACCAGAACCAGTACTGGGCCTCGTCGACAAACAGGTCTGTGGCATCGAAATACAGCGTGACGACGCGCCAGAGCGTGAAGCCGAGAACGATGAGAAGACCAGATCTGGGAGACATGAACCGAGTGTTCCGCTGACGTGAAAGGCGCGAGTGCGATTACACCAAAGGCACCGGACTGCCAACGGGGATTGGATCGGCTTGAAGCCAGAGAGGCTTCAGAACACCCGAAGCATCCCGATGTCGCGATTTGCGGCAAGGAAATCGAGGCGGGCGATGGCGGCAAGTATGCCCATTGCTATCAAACAGGAACCCAATCCGAGAACAATCATTGCTCTGTCCTTGTCGACGTCATGTCTTGGTTGTCGACCGGCCTATAACACGGAGCTTGCGTGTGCCTTGTAGCAGCCGTGCAACTCCGCGGAAGTATTTCCTGCGAACTGCCTTGAATTGCTCCAAAAGCCTGCTCCTGGAAAGACTTATTAACCTTCGGGCAAGGAATTAACCATAAACATTGGGTTACACGTCGGAATGGGAAGATGTGCTCGTTCCCAGCAGGCATGACGCCGTACCGCCGTACCGGGTCGATCCGGTATCCATCTCTTCAGACAGCTTCGAAACATAGCTGATCAGGGGCTTTGCCTGCCGGTCGTCGCCGGTGGTGAAGACCGGCTCCGCGCTTGCGTTGATCGAATGCTGCAAAAGTTTTTTGCCGGGCATTCGCCTGGAAAGTGGGTCGGGGACAGGCGTTGAGGCAGGACATGCCATCAGATCAGGCTCGTGGAGCGCAGGCAGGCAGCTTGCGTGATCGCCTGCGTTTTGCCGGTCTCGATGCCGATCAGTGCGAACTGGTGCGCCGCAACCGGCCGGCCCTCGAAGCGTATCTGAAAGCGGGCCTGCGCGATCTCTTCCACAGGTTCCAGTCCTATCCCGACGCCGCGCGCAACTTCGAGAGCGACAGACAGGTCGATCGTCTGCATGATCTACAGTCTTCGCATTGGGACGTGCTGACGGATGCCCGCTTCGACAGCCTCTATGCCGAGCGCGTCAAGGTTCTCTCCGACACCGAAAGCAAGATGGGCCTCGACCCGCGTTGGCACGTAGCCGGCCACGGCGTCGTGCTGGAGCATGTTCTTTCCGGCCTCGCCGAAGAGATTGCCGGCCGCCCCTTGCTGCCCTCGGCCAAGCGCCGCGCCCGCGAAATTTCCGAGCTGATGACTGCGATCATCCGCATCGTCATGGTCGATGTCGAAATCGCCGTTTCGCTCCGCTTCAATGCGCTACGCGCTGCCCAGAGCCGCGCGCTTGCCGATCACCGCGCCGAAAGTGAAGCGGAGATCGCCCGGATATTCGGCGATGTCATCGAAGGCCTCGCCGCCCGCGACCTGACGCGGCGCGCGCCTGTCGACGCCGACGGTGCCTATGCCGGGATCGCCGCAGCCCTGAACGGCGCCTTGGATGGCCTCCAGGCAGAATTCGCCGCCATGACCGAACGCACTGATAAGGCCGAGACGGCGACCGCTTCGCTTGCCGGCCAGTCGCGGCAGTTCGCCGGCACGGCGTCTGGCCAGGCCGAGCGGCTGCAGCTTTCCGCTGCTGTCCTTGCCGGCATCGCCGGAAGCGTGCGCGACGGCGCCGCCGACAGCCGCGCCGCCGAACAGGCGGCCGCCTCTACCCGCGCTGCGGTCGAGCAAAGCGGCGAGGTCGTCGGCCGCGCGATCAGCGCCATGGCCGATATCGAGCAGTCGGCCGAGAAGATCGGCCAGATTATCGGCGCGATCGACGAGATCGCCTTCCAGACCAATCTTCTGGCGCTGAATGCCGGCATCGAGGCGGCTCGCGCCGGCGATTCCGGCCGCGGCTTTGCGGTCGTCGCCCAGGAAGTCCGTGCGCTTGCCCAGCGCTCGGCCGACGCCGCCCGCGAGATCAAGACGCTGGTGACGACGACCAAGGCGCAGGTCGACGCCGGCGTGCAGATGGTCGGACGAACGCAGGACTCGATCGGCAGCATCGTGCGGCAGGTCACCGACATCAACGCCGCCATATCGGGCATCGCCACCAGGACCGGCGAGCATGCCGCAAGCCTCGACGGCGTGGCGGCCGACGTCAAAGGACTTGGCGCAGAGGTGGCGGACAACGCCGGTTTGGCCGAACGATCCGCTGAAGGCGCCGACCACCTCCATAGCGTCATTCTTGAACTCGGCCAGACGATTCGCGAATTCCGCATAGCCCGCGAAAATGCGCGTTCCGGGCGCTTGGGCTCGGTTCGCGCTGCGCCGTCCCGCACGATCGAAGCGGCCGGCCGTCCCGCGGTCGAAGACGAACATGAAAATGACGATTTTGGCCTTCCGCAGGCGCTCGCGAGCGTCAGAGGTGGGCGGAATGTTTACTAACCTATCGGATGATCGCCGCAGCTCATCTTTTCGGGCCGGGGACAAGGGGACAAGGACAAGCTGATGGTAGCAAAGAAGAGTGGCAAGACGCTGAATTTGACAGCGGTGCTGGATCTCAACGAGGCTTCCGCCTTGCGTGAAAAACTCATCTCCCTCAGGGGCAGCGGTCTTTCGATCGACGCATCGGGCGTCGAGCGGATCGGGGCTCTTTGCGCTCAGGTCCTGATGTCCGCCGAGAAGACCTGGGAGCAGGACAAGCAGCCGTTCACCTTCTCCAAGGTGTCCGACGCATTTCACAAAACCATGCAGCTGGTTGGCGTCAATATTGACCACCTGCTTGCCAAGGAGATTCGGCAATGAAGAAAAAAGTGCTTACCGTGGATGATTCCCGCACCATCCGAAACATGCTGCTCGTGACGCTGAACAATGCCGGTTTCGAGACGATCCAGGCGGAAGACGGCGTCGAGGGCCTCGAGGTTCTCGAAGAATCCAATCCTGACGTGATCGTGACCGACATCAACATGCCGCGCCTCGACGGGTTCGGCTTCATCGAAGGTGTGCGCCGCAACGAGAAATATCGGGCGATCCCGATCCTGGTCCTGACCACCGAGAGCGACGCGGAAAAGAAGAACCGCGCCCGCCAGGCCGGCGCCACCGGATGGATCGTCAAGCCTTTCGACCCGGCCAAGCTGATCGATGCAATTGAGCGCGTAACCGCTTAAACCCAGGATTTGCTCCTATGGATATGAACGAAATCAAAGAGATCTTTTTCCAGGAGTGCGAGGAACAGCTCGCCGAGCTGGAATCCGGTCTTCTGAAAATGAACGATGGCGATCGCGATCCGGAAACCGTCAATGCGGTGTTCCGTGCCGTGCATTCGATCAAGGGGGGCGCCGGCGCCTTCGGCCTTGATGATCTGGTTGCCTTCGCCCATGTATTCGAGACCACTCTCGATTGCGTTCGTTCCAACAAGCTCGAGCCGACCCAGGACGTCCTGAAGGTGATGCTGAAGTCGGCCGACGTGCTCGCCGACCTGACCAATGCTGCGCGCGACGGCGGCAGCGTCGATGAAAGCCGCAGCCGCGGCCTCGTCAAGGAGCTGGAGGCTCTGGCCAATGGCGAGCTACCGTCTCCTTCGGCCGAGACGCCTGCACCCAAGGCCGCCGCAAAGGCCGCACCGGCGCCAGCCCCCAAGCCGACCGACGACAGCGGCTTCCAGCCAATCCCCTTTTCCTTCGACGATTTCGTCGACGAGGACGGCGCAGAGACCGGCTTGCCGGCCTACGAGATCACCTTCAAGCCGCGCCACGAACTCTATTCGAAGGGTAACGACGCCACCCTGCTGCTGCGCGACCTTTCGCGCCTCGGCGAAATGACGATCTACTGCAATATGGATGAGCTGCCGGGTCTCGAGGAGCTCGATCCGGAGGCGGCCTATTTCTTCTGGAACGTCACGCTCAAGACCGACAAGGGCGAGGATGCCATCCGCGCCGTCTTCGAATTCGCCGAGTGGGATTGCGAGCTGACGGTGAAGCCGGTCGAGGAGACCCGTGACGCCGCTTCGGGCAACGAGGAACTGCCGATGGTGCCGGTTCCCTTCGACCTGTCGATCCTGGACGAGACCGAGGCAACGGAGAGCGTTTCCGCTGCACGGTCCGAAGCCACGGCCGCTGCCGTCGCCGCCGCCGAGACCGCTTCCAACGTCACGCAGATGGCGGCAGCCGCCGCCCGCGTCGAGAAGAAGGAATCAGCCGCCGCCGCAGCCGCCGCGGCCAATGCCGCCGCCCAGAACAACGCCGCCGGCGCCGGCCAGACAATCCGCGTCGATCTCGATCGCGTCGACCGCCTGATCAACCTCGTCGGCGAGCTGGTTATCAACCAGGCGATGCTGTCGCAGAGCGTCATCGAGAACGACACGACCGGCACCTCCTCGATCAACATGGGCCTGGAAGAGCTGCAGCAGCTGACCCGCGAGATCCAGGACTCGGTGATGGCGATCCGCGCGCAGCCGGTAAAGCCGGTCTTCCAGCGCATGTCGCGTATCGTCCGCGAAATTGCCGACATGACCGGCAAGTCGATCCGCCTCATTACCGAAGGTGAAAACACCGAAGTCGACAAGACGGTTATCGACAAGCTGGCCGAGCCGCTCACCCACATGATCCGCAATGCCGTCGACCACGGCATCGAAACGCCGGAAAAGCGCGCCGCCGCCGGCAAGAACACGGAAGGCACGGTCCGCCTCACCGCCAAGCACCGTTCGGGACGCATCCTGATCGAGCTTGCCGACGACGGCGCCGGCATCAACCGCGAAAAGGTCCGCCAGAAGGCGATCGACAATGATCTCATCCCGGCCGATGCCAACCTGTCGGACGAGGAAATCGACAACCTGATCTTCCTGCCGGGCTTCTCGACGGCCGACAAGATCTCCGACATTTCAGGCCGCGGCGTCGGCATGGACGTCGTCAAGCGTTCGATCCAGGCGCTCGGCGGCCGCATCAACATCACGTCCAAGCCGGGCCACGGCTCGGTCTTCACCATGAGCCTGCCGCTGACGCTCGCCGTCCTCGACGGCATGGTGGTCACCGTCGCGGGCCAGACGCTGGTCGTGCCGCTGACGGCGATCGTCGAAACCCTGCAGCCGGAAGCTTCCGCAATCCATTCCTTCGGTGCGAACCACCGGCTGATCTCGATCCGCAATTCCTTCTGCCCGCTGGTCGATGTCGGCCGCATCCTGAACTTCCGCGCGACCCAGGCCAATCCGGTCGAGGGCGTGGCGCTGCTGGTGGAATCGGAAGGCGGCGGTCAGCGTGCCCTGATGGTCGATGCCATCCAGGGTCAGCGCCAGGTGGTCATCAAGAGCCTGGAAGCGAACTACACTCATGTGCCCGGCATCGCCGCCGCCACCATTCTCGGCGACGGCCGCGTGGCTCTCATCCTAGATGTCGACGCGGTTGTCGGCGCCTCGCGCGGCCAGTCGCTCAAAGCGGAAATGTCGTTAGCAGCGGTAGGGTAAGGGAATGTCGTACGCTGTAAAAAGTCTGAACCAGGGGGATCGCGAGCTGATCGCGTTCCGCATCGGAGATCAGGAATTTTGCGTGAACATCATGTCGGTTCGCGAAATCCGGGGCTGGACCCCGGCGACCGCGATGCCGCACTCGCCTGCCTATATGCTGGGGGTCATCAACCTGCGCGGCGCGGTGCTGCCAATCATTGATCTTGCCGCTCGTCTCGGCATGAAGCCCGCCGATCCCACAGCCCGCCATGTCATCATCGTCGCCCAGGTCCGCCGCAAAGTCGTCGGCCTGCTGGTCGACGCCGTCTCCGACATTCTGACGGTCACCGACGAGATCATTCAGCCGACGCCCGAAATCTCTTCCGACCTCGAGCGCCAATTTGCCCGGGGAATTCTCGCCATCGACAAGCGCATGATCTGCCTGATCGAACTTGAAGCCCTCTTTTCCGAGACCGAAAGCGAAGCCGCATGAGTGCAATGGGTGCAAAAGATCAGAGGCAGGGAGCCGATGAGGTGCTGGCGAGCGGAGAATATCCGCTGACGCGCCGCGACCTCACGGAAATCGCCGCCATGATCTACTCGGATGCCGGCATCTTCCTCAATGAGACGAAGGCCTCGCTCGTCTATTCGCGTCTGTCCAAGCATATCCGCAATCTTGGTCTGTCGGGTTTCCGTGAATATTGCGACCTCGTCGCTTCGCCGGCCGGTGCCGCGGCGCGCCGCGAAATGCTCTCGCATCTGACGACCAACTTCACCCGCTTCTTCCGCGAAAACCATCATTTCGAGCACCTGCGCGACCATGTTCTGCCGGAACTTCTGCAGCGGGCGAGATCGGGCGGCAGGGTGCGCATCTGGTCGGCCGCTTCCTCCGACGGACAGGAACCCTATTCGATCGCGCTGACCGTCTTATCGCTGATGCCGAATGTCGCCGACTACGACTTCAAGATCCTGGCGACCGACATCGATCCGAAAATCCTCGCCATCGCCCGGGCCGGCGCTTACGACGAGAGTGCGCTCGAAACCGTTTCGCCCGCCATGCGCAAGCAATGGTTCAGCGAAGTCGAGGTGCAGGGCCGGCGCAGGTTCCAGGTCGATGACCGCGTCAAGCGGCTGATCACCTACAACGAACTGAACCTGATGGCGCAATGGCCGTTCAAGGGCAAGTTCGACGTCATCTTCTGCCGCAACGTCGTCATCTATTTCGACGAGCCGACCCAGATGAAGATTTGGCAACGTTTCGCCGGCCTGCTGCCGGAAGGCGGCCACCTCTATATCGGCCATTCCGAGCGCGTCTCCGGTGAGGCGAAGCACGTCTTCGACAATATCGGCATCACGACCTATCGCTACACGACCAAGGGTCTCGGGAGGAAGGCATGAGCGCTCCGGCAAGAGTTCTCGTTGTCGACGACTCGCCGACCATGCGGGGTCTGATTACCGCAGTGCTGAGCTCCGACCCGGAAGTCAGTGTCATCGGCCAGGCCGGCGACGCGCTGGAAGCACGCGAGGCGATCAAACGGTTGAACCCCGACGTCGTGACGCTCGACATCGAGATGCCGAATATGAACGGCCTCGATTTCCTCGAAAAGATCATGACGCTGCGGCCGATGCCGGTGATCATGGTCTCGACGATGACGCATCGCGGCGCCGAAGCGACGCTTGCGGCGCTTGAGATCGGCGCCTTCGATTGCGTCGGCAAACCGGGCCCCGGCGAACCCAGGCCGTTCGGCGATCTTGCCGAGAAGGTCAAGGCGGCCGCGCGCACGCAGCGTCAGTTCTCCCAACCGGCGGCCGCCGTCGCGCCCCCGCCTTCCGTGGCCGATTTTCGCGTCGGCCGCAAGATCGTCGCGATCGGCTCGTCCACAGGCGGCGTCGAGGCGCTGATCGCAGTACTGCAGAAATTCCCGGCAAATTGCCCGCCGACCGTCATCACCCAGCATATGCCGCCGACCTTCACCAAGAGTTTCGCAGAACGGCTGAACCGTCTCTGCGCGCCGGTGGTGCAGGAAGCGACCGACGGCGCCCGTCTCGAGATCGGCAAGATCTATCTGGCGCCGGGCGGCGAACGTCATCTCCAGGTCAGCGGCGGCTCTGCCCCGTGCTGCCGTCTAGTCGACCGGGCGCCTGTCAACGGTCACCGCCCGTCCGTGGACGTGCTCTTTGATTCGGTCGCAGAACTCGCAGGCCGCAACGCCGTCGGCGTGATTCTGACCGGAATGGGCCGCGATGGCGCCGCCGGATTGTTGAAAATGCGCCACGCGGGCGCCAGAACGCTCGGCCAGAACGAAAAAACCTGCGTCGTTTACGGAATGCCAAGGGTTGCTCACGAACTTGGCGCCGTCGAGCAGCAGCTGCCACTGACTGCCATCGGTGAAGAAATACTGAAATTGACAGCCGCCCGAAAGGAAGGGACCGAATAAATGTCGATCGCGGAGAAAATCAAAGTTCTGATCGTCGATGATCAGGTAACGAGCCGGTTGCTGCTCAGCGACGCGCTGACCCAGCTCGGTTTCAAGCAGATCACATCCGCTGGCGACGGCGAGCAGGGCATGAAAATCATGACCGAGCAGCCGCACCACCTCGTGATCTCCGATTTCAACATGCCGAAGATGGATGGCATCGGCTTCCTCCAGGCCGTGCGCACCAACCCGAACACCAAGAAGGCGGCCTTCATCATCCTCACCGCCCAGGGCGATCGCGCGCTGGTACAGAGGGCGGCCCAGCTCGGCGCCAACAACGTGCTCGCCAAGCCGTTTACGATCGAGAAGATGAAAGCGGCCATCGAAGCCGTGTTTGGAGCTTTGAAATGATCACTGAGGGGGCAGCCCGCCGCGTGCACATCATTCAGGGCGAGTACAAGGTTCTGAGCGATCCGAATGCGGTTCTCTCGACCATTCTCGGCTCGTGCGTGGCTGCGTGCCTCAGAGATCCCGTCGCCGGCATCGGCGGCATGAACCACTTTCTGCTGCCCGGTTCGGCGACGTCGCCGACATCAGGCGGCGATGCCACACGCTATGGCGTGCATCTGATGGAACTGCTGATCAACGGTCTCCTGAAGCAGGGCGCCCGGCGCGACCGGCTGGAGGCAAAGATCTTCGGCGGCGCAAAGACGATCTCGACGTTCTCCAACGTCGGTGAGCAGAATGCGGCCTTCGCCATGCAGTTCCTCAGGGATGAAGGCATTCCGGTGGTCGGCTCCTCCACCGGCGGAGAGCATGGGCGCAAGCTCGAATATTGGCCGGTCTCCGGTCGTGCCCGGCAATACCCCTTGACCGGCGCCGAAACGCAGAGAACCGTCGCTCTCGAGCAGCAGCGTCCCGCCGCTCCGCAGAAGCCCGCCGAAACCAGTATCGAATTTTTTTGATGGCGAGGATTTTCATATGACATTTACTCCGGTGATGGATCCGCCCGCGCCTGTCGAAGCGCTGAGCGACATCCTGATGCGCATCGTTTCGGAACTCCACGATGTGGCCTACCTGATCGAGCGCATCGAACCGCAGCTACTCGAGCTCGGCGGCGCTGAAATTCTGAACTCGCCGGACGCCATGAAGGTCATGCAGGGCATCGATCTGGCCGTGCAGAAGTCACGCGGCCTTGCCGAATTCATCGACACCATCACCGGCGAAATCCCGCTCGGCTGGACGGTCGACGTCGCCACCGCGCTCAGCCTCGTCAAGCTGGCGGAAATGCAGAAGGCGCTGGGCGGCTCCACGCGCCACGGTCATTCTCAGCCGCTGAGCAAAGCCGCCGGCGACTTCGACTTCTTCTGAAGCGCGCGGTTCCACGCCGCCTCTCGCGCCTCAGGTCCTCTTTTCACGCACGTCGTTCTCGCAAAATCGCTGCGCGACATGCATCAGCCTTTCGCTCCCGCGCGCTCCTCACGAAACGCTCGCACAAGTTTCGCCGATTATTGGTCAGGTGAGGCAATAAGCCTGCTTTGTCTTTGACGGATCGTGCGAGAACAGAATGAATCTGTTAAATCAATTAGTTCAGATATTTAAGAACTTTGGTGCCCTGGGCCGGACGCGCCTGATGATTCTGGGGGGCGTCGGCGCCGTTTCCATCGCAATCATCCTTGCCGCTGCCCTTTTCGTCAACAAACCGGCCCAAGAAACGCTTTACGTCGGTCTCGACGCTCCCGATCTCAACCAGATCAGCATGGCGCTTGCCGAAGCCAACATCAATTTCCAGGTCGGCACGGACGGTTCCAGCATCACCGTTCCCGCCGGTATGACGGGCAAGGCCCGCCTGATGCTTGCCGAGCGCGGCCTGCCGAACAGCGCCAATGCCGGCTATGAACTCTTCGACAATGTTGGCTCCCTCGGCCTGACCTCCTTCATGCAGGAAGTGACGCGGGTTCGAGCGCTGGAAGGCGAAATCGCACGCACCATCCAGTCGATCTCGGGCATAACGGCGGCGCGCGTCCATATCGTCATGCCCGAAGTCGGAAACTTCCGGAAGGCGGAGCAGAAACCGACCGCCTCCGTGATGATTCGCGCCAGCGCCGCCACCGGGCGCGGCGCCGCGACCTCGATCCGTCACCTCGTCGCCTCGGCCGTGCCGGGGCTTGATGTCGATGACGTCACGATTCTTGATTCTGCCGGCCAGCTTCTCGCGTCCGGCGACGAGGCGAGCAATAGCTCGCTGAACCGCTCGCTCAATATCGTCCAGAACGTTCAGCAGGAAGTCGAATCCAACATCGACAAGGCCTTAGCGCCCTTCCTCGGCATGGATAACTTCCGTTCCAGCGTCACCGCCGACCTCAACACCGATGCTCAGCAGATTCAGGAGACGGTCTACGATCCCGAATCCAAGGTCGAACGCTCCGTCCGTTCGACGAAGGAAGCCCAGCAGTCGCAGCAGAGGCAGTCCGACAACGCGACGACCGTCGAACAGAACATTCCCCAGGCGGCCCCTGATGCCGGCGGCTCAAGCGGTCCGGAATCACAGGACAAGTCCGACAAGCGCGAAGAGCAGACCAACTACGAAATCAACAGCAAGACGACGGCCACGACCCGCAACAGCTATCAGGTCGAGAAGCTTTCGATCGCCGTCGTGGTCAACAAAGGCCGCATCGCCAAGATGGTCGGCGAGCCCGCCGACCAGGCCAAGATCGATGCCTATATCGCCGAAATGCAGAAGATCGTCGCTTCGGCGGCCGGCATCGACGCCAAGCGTGGTGATGTCGTCACCGTCACGGCGATGGATTTCCTCGAAAATCAGCTGCTGGAAGACGCCACCGGCGGTGTCCGCGTCATGGATATGCTGAGCCGCAACCTGGCCGGCATCATCAACTCGCTGGCCTTCGTCGCGGTCGCCTTCGTAGTGGTTTGGATGGGCCTGCGGCCGCTGGTACGCAGCGTCAGCGGCAACGGCGTGGGCTCGGTGCTTGGCGACGCAACGCCGGAAGCGGCTGGCCTCGAACTTCCGGACTTCGCGCCCGCGGCCGGCGCCCCTGGAGGCGCCCTCATGGATGGCTTCGGCTCCGATTTCGGCTTCGACAGTACCGAGGATCTGCTCAGCCTCGGCGACGACGACGGCAACTTCAACCGCCGCGTCAAGGAGGGCCCGGAACGCAAGCTTGCCCGCATGGTGGAAATCAACGAGGAGCGCGCCGCCAAGATCCTCAGGAAATGGGCGATCGACGACGCAGCATAAAAGGAGGCCGGGGCAACCCGGCCTTTTTCGTGTTATTCAGGCTTTTCACTACCTGAGCAGGATTGTTACCGGTCGCCCGCAATAGAGCTGATATCTCATTACCCAGTCTGTATTTGGCCGCGGGTGTCGAATGGGGAATAGATCCCATCGCCTCAAGAAATTTGGACAAAACTGTTGAGGATCACTCGCGTAAAACGCGAATGAAGTTGCGGTACAGCCAGAATCATCTTACCCTTTCCAGTATTCTGAGGGGCGCGAGTCGTCCTCGAATCACGGCATGAGCAGCAGCGAAAGTAAATCCCTAGAAGTCGGAGATGGTGATTTACACCGGCTGGCTTACCCTTGAGTGATTCGAAATGGGATTCGAGCGGAGCTTGAATTGAATCCTTTACAAAAAAAATGCTGCTGCACCGAGTTTGATCGTTCCTCAGCCCCAGGAAATTGCCAATGGATATGACGATATCTCAGGCGAGCAAAGGCGAGAGACAAATGGCGAATTTCGCGAGCGTGGTGGCGCCGGCTCTCTTGCCGCGCGACGAGCTGATTCGGCGCCTGCACGGTGTCGCCGACACTGGCAGATTGCAGTCCGGTCTGCGCGCGCTGACGGACTATGTGGGTGCCTCGCACTATCTTCTGGCGCGCTGTGATCTCATCCAGGAAAGCGGCCTCGATTTCATCGTATCGTCTGACTGGCCGTTCGATCTGGTCAAGGATATCGCCAACGATCTGGTCGGCGGTTATGCCCGTTCGACCGAGTTGGAAAAATGCATGCAGGTTTTCCAGCCGAGCTTCGCTCTTCTGCCAGATCACGCCGATGCGCCTGATGGCGCCAGCCGCCAGTATTGCTCATTGACCTTCAATGTCGGCCGCTCGCGGCTCGCCTTGATGTTCCTGTTCGGCGAAGGCTTCATCCTGTCGCCGGAGCGCCTGCGGGATGTGGGACTGCTTGCCGGCTATGTCGCGAGCTTCCTTCGCTGCGGCGGCGCAAGGAACGATCGCGATTTCGAACTGACTGACCGCGAGCTGGAATGCCTTTTCTGGATCGCCGAGGGCAAGACCAGCGACGAGATTGCGATGATTCTCGGAATATCTCGCAATACCATCAACAACTACATCACCAGCGTGATGCGCAAGACGGCGACCAAGACCCGGTCGGAGGCCATTGCCTTCGCGGTCCGCAACAATCTCGTATAGGGGAATCCATGGGACATCCATCAAGCAGGGCGATGAACGGCGCCGATCCGCTGCGCATGGTGCGGATGAACAGGATTTCCAGCCGTTCGGATCTTTTTCCGCGGCTGATTGCGATGCAGAAGCTCGCTGACGCTCAGGGCTTCGCGATCTACCGTGTCAGCGGCTCGGGACTACCGGCAAAGCAGCGGCTTGTCTGCGAGCTCGAGAATTGGGGCCCTTCGAATACCGGTTTTGGCAAGGCTCTCACGGACGCCTATGGCGATATTCTTCTCGACCATATCGAAAAGTCGCTGCTGCCGCTTTCATGGGCCGGCGCTCATGACAGGGCGGCCCCCGGTCCGGCGGATTTCTCGCCCTTCATGACGCGCCTGAAGGATGGAATTCTGCCTTTTTCCGGCCTCGCCTTCCCGGTGCGGCTCGGCGCTGTCGGCAATGGCTTCATCCTTTTCACCGGCGATGATATCGATCCTGCCAGCGATACGATTGTCGAGCTGCACGGCCGCTGCTGCCACGTGATGATGGATCTGCTCTCGCTGGACGAACGCCGCTCGGCGGCCGCCGAAGCGCTGAGCGAACGCGAAGTCGCCTGTCTCCAGCTCGCCGGCGATGGCCGTATCAGCGAAGAGATCGCCGAAAAACTCGGCCTGTCCGTACACACCGTCAATGCCTATCTCGGCTCGGCGACCATCAAGCTCGATTCCGTCAACCGCATCCAGGCGATCGCCAAGGCGATCCGGCTCGGCTACATCAGCTGAACCGGGGGGACGTGACTTCAGGGACGGCGAAAATGCCTTGAGGCAAATCAGCTGGCGAGCGCGCGCGGCGGTTTCACGCTGTAGCGGGATTGCCGAAGGCTCTTTTCCAGAAAGGCAGTATTCTCGTCGGGATCGGAGGAGGGATCTTCGAAGGCGATGTGGTTGATTTCAATGCCGGCATGATTGTCGGCAAGGGTGAGCTGGGCATAGACGGTGACGCCGCGCGGCTTGATTTCCAGGTCGAGAACGACTTCCGGCTTGCCGCCCCATTCCAGCGTATAATTTCCGCCAAGGCCGAAATTGACGGTGCCGGGATGAAAGAAAAGCTCCGCCGCCGAAGCGACGAGATCGGCCAGATTGCCGTAATACTCGAAGCGCAGCAGTGAAATGAGGTCAGAGGCATCCAGAAGGCGCAGTTCGGTGGCGACCGGGCTGATCGCCTCTGCGAGGATCTTTTCACGCTGGGCAGAGTGAGGGCATTTTTTCATTCGGCTTATCTTACCCGTTTGTTCTTGGCGTCTGCGGCGTAGACCCTGTGTATGAGCTCCGCAACGGCCTTATAGAAGACTGACGGTATGACACTATCGACCGAGACTTGCGCAAACATGGAGCGCGCGAGCGGTGGGTCCTCGAACACCGGGATGCCGTTCTGCTCGGCAATCTCCCTGATTTTGAGCGCAATCAGGTCCTGGCCCTTTGCCAGAACGACCGGCGCGTCATTCTCTTCACGCGCATAGCGCAGCGCCACGGCGTAGTGCGTCGGGTTGGCGATGACAAGCGTGGCGCGGTGCACGTTGGCGATCATGCGCCGGCGGGCGCGGTCGCGCATCAGCGAGCGCTGCCGGCTTTTGACAAAGGGGTCGCCCTGCGCCTGCTTGTTTTCTTCCTTCACCTCGTGGCGCGTCATCTTGAGCTCGGTGAACCAGTGATAGCGCGTCCAGAAAAGGTCGGCGATCGCCACGATCGCAGTGGCGATCAGCATGACGATGATGATCTTGCGCATCGCCGTCATCATTCGCACGAGGATTGTCTGCGGATCGGAGAACATGGCATCGATCGAGCCGAAATATTCGCTCCTGAGCACGAAGAACAGGACGACCCCGACGACGACGACCTTGAACAGCGACTTTCCGAACTCGACGAGGCCGGGCAGGCTGAAGAGCCGTGACCAGCCCTTCACGGGAGAGATGCGCGAGGCTTGCGGCCTGATCCGTTCGAGCACAGGCGTCGGCAGGTTCTGGAAGATCGAGGAGGCGATGCCGAAGACCATGAACAGGATGAGGGCGGGTGCCAGCAGCGCCGCGCTCGACCAGCCGAGCCGGACGAAGAGCGCCAGAATGTCCGGGCCCGTCTCGATTTTCCATTGGTCAGGCTGTTCGAAAATGTCGCGCAGCGTTTCGCCCATGCGGCCGACGCTATCGGGAAGGAAGAACACCAGATAGATGAAAGTGGCGAGGATGGTCGCGAAGATCGACAGCTCGCGCGAAAACGGCACATTGCCTTTTTCCGCGGCGTCGGTTCGCTTCTTCGCGGTCGGGGCTTCTGTTTTGCTGTCCTTGTCATCATCTGCCAAGTCGCGGCCCTCCGTCAAAAAAGCAGGCCGCAGCTCATGCGTGCCACCCCGAACCGGGCAGCGATTCTGGGATGACGAGATGCGTCAAAGCAAAAACCCAAAGCGCGCCGCAGAAACCGAGTGCTCTGCGACACGCCATAGAATGCGGCCGATCGATGAAGGGTAGTCGCCTGAGGCGCGGCGATCAACAACGGCCTGTTTGTCGGCCGGATTTGTCAACAGTCTCAGAAGCTCATGCGGCGGCCGAAGCTTCGCCTTCCTTCTCCTTGAGCTCGATCTGGCCTGAGTTGGCCAGGCGAATCGCCTCCTGCGCCACGGCGCGGCGCGCAATGGCGATCTCGCGCGGGTTGACGCCGCCCATGCCGCTCTGCAGATCCGATTCGATCATGCGGCGCTGGCGCGGACTGATGGCGGACAGAACCGATTCGCGGATATCGGCCGGCGAGCCGCGCAACGAGACGGTGAGCACGTCGGTCGAAATATCGTTGAGCAGCAGGACGCGGCTGCGCTGCGGCATGTACATGAGGTCCTCGAAGAGGAAGATCTTCGGCCGAACCTTGTTGACCGATTCGCGGCTGATCGATTCGAGCGAGGTGAGCAGCGTGTCGACCTGCGGCTTGTCGAGCTCGTTCATGAGATCGGCGACCTTCGTCGAGCCGGCAGCGTTGCGCTCTGCCTCGATTTCGGCAAGCAGCGTCATCACCTGGTTCTCGATGATCTGCGCCGCCTTCGGGCTGACGGCCTTCATGTTGACCGTCCGGTTCATGATGTCGGCGCGGCGGTTGTCGGGGAGCTGCAGCAGCACCTTGGCGCCGAAGGCGGAGGGCATCATCGACAGAATATAGGCGACGGTCTGCGGATGTTCGCGCAGCAGGAACTGTGCGACGAATGCCGGCTCGGCCTCGCTGAGGCGATCCCAGATCGAGGTCTCATAGGCTTGGAAGGCCGTGCGGCGGCCGAGCAGGCTGTCCACCTCGTCGGGGGTCAGGCCTTCTTCCAGAATGGCTTCGATTGCTTTGGCATTGTCCATCAGTCCGGCGCCCTCGGTAAAGAGGTCCTCGAACTCGGAGACGAGGGACAGGAGCTCGTCCGGCGGAATGGCGCGCAGCGACTGGGCAGATGCGATAATGGTCTGCAACTCGGCCTGAGTGAAATATTTCAACAGCCGGCCGGCGACACCCTTTCCCATGGCGAGAAGGACCGCCGCCGCCTTTTCAGCCTGGGTCAACGGTTTCCCGGCTAGCGCGCCGCCGAAATCGTCAAAGTCCATCATGGTCTAACCTCTCCGTCCCCACAGGGATCAGGCTTTTTTCGTACTCAAAACTTCTATCAGCTTCACGCCGAATCGGGTGTCGTCGTTATCAAGAACCGTAATCTCGCCGCGTGCAATCCTGCGGCCGTTCACCATGATCTCAACGGGGTCGCCGATTTTCTTGTCGAGAGCGATCGTCGCTCCTTCATTGAGATTCATCAGGCTGGAGACCTGCATCCGGCTGGTGCCGAGCATGATCTGGACATCGATCGGAATGTCCATGATCAGCTCGAAGTTCGAGGTCAGCGCGCTGCCGAGCGGCGCCGATGACGCCTCGAACGAAGAGCTGCCGCCGAAATCCATGCCTGCAACCGGGCTGGCATTGCCTGCGCCGAAATCGCCGCCGAAATCATCGCCGCCGAAAGGGGAATCCGAAATCTCGCCGCCGAAGGCGGCCAGATCCGTTCCTGCCGCGAAGTCGTCATTCTCCAGCTCACCGCCAAACTGCGACAGGTCGCTATCGGCGTCCTTCTTCAGCACGCCGCGCAGATCGTCGATCGCCTGGTCGAGATCGGCTTCGCTGCCCGGCATATCCAGGGAGAGGTCACTGTTCTGCTGTGTTTTCTTCGTTGCCATGAAATCACTATTCCAGTTGAAACTTGCCTCAAACTGCCTTTGCAGCCCAGAAGCCAGAGAACCGATCAATTCATTAAATGACGGATGAGTTCGTCATCCGAGTTCATCGTATCCTTGACGCGGACCATGTAGTTTTCGCCAGAACGCCCGAATTCGCATATATACAATTCCTTGCTGTTGGCGCTGACCTCGACGCGTACGTCGCCGCTGTCGCGGAACGGAATGACGTCGCCGGCCATCAGCTTCGATATGGTGCGCAGCGTCAGGTCCTGTAACCTGATCCTGGCTTCGAGTGTGACATGCGAGCGGCGGACCTGATCGCCCAGCTGTTCGGTCCATTCCGGCGAATTGCCGCCGGTCTGGCGCTTCGGCTTTGGCGGCGTCACCTTGGTCTTGAGCAGCGCCGTCTGTGGAATGATCAGTGCGAATTCTGAAACAATGCCGGCGAGCTTGATCGACATGTTGATGGCGGCGGCAAATTCGTCCGGCTTGTCCTCCGCCGGCCGGGGGCGCGAGTCATGCGCATGCGGGGCCGAAAGACTGGGCTCGAAACCGCCCGGTGCGTTCACCGCCGAGCGCAGCACCTTGGCGATCTTGTCGAAGACCATGACCGCCAGATCGAGTTCGATGACCGAGAGCAGCCGCTCGGCCGGCTCCTCGATCGTATCGGCGGTGGCGCCGAGCAGGTGTTCCATCAACGTGATGACGAAACCGTTGCCGCAGGCAAGCGCGACGTTCTGAGACCAGTTGCGCAACGTCGCGTCGACGAGCGTGACGTTGTGGCTGAGGTCGTCGATCAGGTGGTTCTTATAGCCGATCTCGCAGCCGAGATAGCTGACGGTCACGTCGAGGCCGGTCTCGCTTTTGATGACGTCGGGAAAGAATTCGCTGTAGACATCCCCAAAGGCGCTGCAGATCTTGGCGACCCTGCCCCTGTCTCCGAGCCCGCCGGTCAGCTTGGCGAGAAGGGCGGGATCCATTGCCGGTTTGTCATGTGAAGCATCGCTCATGGTCATTTAAGCCGCCTTGTTCTCGCCGCCCGGGTTCATCATTTCCTGTTCGACGGCATCGATGGACGGACGTTCGTAAGCCGAGATTGTCTTGCGGCCGTATTCGAGAGCGACCTGCGGCACCGAGCCGTTCATATAGGCAAGCAGCGTCTGCTTGACGATGACATAGAGGCGATGCTGCTTGTTGCGGACGATCTTGATCTGGGAAACCAGCGGCGAGCAGACGCAGTAGGACAGGAGAATGCCGAGGAAGGTGCCGACGAGCGCCGAGCCGATCAGATGGCCGAGCACCTCGGGCGAATCGTTGATGTGGGCCATCGCCTTGATGACGCCGAGAACGGCCGCGACGATACCGATCGCCGGGAAGGAATCGCCCATGATCTGGATCGCGTGATAGGGCTTCATCTTGTCGTGCATGATGGTGTTGAGCTCTTCGTCCATCAGCGCCTCGATTTCGTGGCTACGGGCGTTGCCGATGATGATCAGGCGGACGTAATCGCAGATGAACGCCGTCAGCTCCTTGTTCTTCAGCACTGTCGGAGCCTGCTGGAAGATCGTCGATTCGGCAGGATTGTCGATATGGGCTTCGATTTCGTTTCGCGACTTGGTGCGCAGGTCGCGCATCAGCGAGTAGAGCACGCCGAGCGTATCGAGATAGTTCCGCTCCTTCGGAACGGCGTGCTTGAAGGCCTCTGCAAGCGCCTTACCGGAATCCTTTACCACCTTCATCGGGTTCGCCATGATGAAGCTGCCGAGTCCGGCGCCGCCGATGATGAGAAATTCGAAGGGCTGGAACAGCGCGTCCACTTCGCCGCCCATCGCCATGAAGCTGCCGACGATGCAGCCGCAGACAACAATAAATCCGATAATGATGTTCATCGTCAGCCCAATCTGAACGTTGCTTTTCTCTAGGACGGATAGGGTTTCTGCCTTGCGTGAGGCTGATGAAAGGGTCGGTCCGGGCATTTCCACGTGCCAGCTTCGCGCAAGCATCTGTCGCCAATCTAAAGGAGACGAATGGGCGCTCGCGTCCGTTTCTGAGATGCCGCCTCAGCGAAATTCCGGCCGAACCAGATCAGACGACGCCCGGCTTTTCGTTCCGTTCATCGCCAATGCTTGGAGCTTATAGACATGCAATCCGGTCTTTACGTTTCTCTGTCGTCGCAGATGGCGCTTGAAAAGCGCCTGAACACCATCGCCGACAACATGGCGAACGTGAACACCACGGGTTTTCGTGCCACCGAGGTGAAGTTCGACGAGATGGTGGCGGCCACCAAGAACAAGCTGAATACCAAGGTCGCCTTCGTTTCTCAGGGCAACGACTATCTGAACGAGCAGAACGGCGAGTTGCAGCACACCGGCAACATGCTCGATTTCGCCATTAAGGGCGATGCCTGGTTTGCGCTCGATACGCCAGCCGGCCGTGTGCTCACGAGGGACGGCCGCTTTACGCTCAAGGAAACCGGCGAACTCGTCTCCATCCGGGGATATCCCGTCCTCGATGCCGGCGGCGCACCGATTCAGCTGGACACGAAGGCCGGCGAGCCGGCTGTCGGCAGCGATGGCATCATCTATCAGGGCGACCGCCAGGTCGGCTCCCTCGGCCTGTTCGAGGCCGATATCAGCAAGGGTTACCTGCGTTACGAAAACAGCGGCATCATGACCACCGACCAGCCGCGCGCCGTCGTCGACCGCTTCAATGTCGGTGTCGAGCAGGGCTATCTGGAAAATTCCAACGTTAACGCCATGCGCGAGATCACTCAGCTGATCGAAGTCAACCGTGCCTTCGAAAGCATTTCCTCGCTGATGCGCGACAGCGAGGATTCGTTCAAGCAGGCCGTCCAGACGCTTGGGGGCAGCCGCTAAGCAATGAGCACAACGCTACTGTCCGAAGACGGCCTTTCTCCGAAGCTCGCGCATCTGGCGGGTCTCGTCGATCGATACGCATCGCCGGAATTCGCCGTCGCTCATGGCGGTCGCGTCCAGACCATCGCTGCCGGCCACTATACTGTTCGCGGTCTCTCCCGTCATGTTCGTCTCGGTGAATTCGTCGCGCATAAATCGGCGACCGGCATCCATCTCGGCGAGGTCGTGCGTGTCGAGCCGGACCTGATCTATGTCTGCCCGATCGAACCCGGTGAGCCGATCGGCATCCATGACACGGTCATTCGCAAGGGCGCCTTCCGAATTTCGCCATCCGACAGCTGGTGCGGGCGGACGATCAATTCGCTGTGTGAGCCGATCGACGGTCTGGGACCGATCGCCCAAGGTCTCGATCGCCGCTCGATTTCCAACGCCGCGCCACCCTCGATGACGCGCCAGCGCGTGGCGACCGGCTTCAAGACCGGCGTGCGCGCGATCGACATCTTTTCGCCGCTCTGCCTCGGCCAGCGTCTCGGCATCTTTGCCGGCTCCGGCGTCGGCAAGTCGACGCTTCTGTCCATGCTTGCCCGCGCCGACGCCTTCGACAAGGTGGTCATCGCCCTCGTCGGCGAACGCGGCCGCGAGGTGCGCGAATTCATCGAGGATACGCTCGGCAGCAATATGAAGAAGGCGATTGCCGTCGTCGCGACCAGCGACGAAAGCCCGATGCTGCGCAAGATGGCGCCGCTGACGGCGGTCACCATCGCCGAGCATTTCCGCGACAAGGGCGAGAACGTGCTCTTCATCGTCGACAGCGTCACCCGTTTCGCCCATGCGATCCGCGAGGTGGCGACCGCCTCCGGCGAACCGCCGATCGCCCGCGGTTATCCCGCCTCCGTTTTCACCGAGCTGCCGCGCCTGCTCGAACGCGCTGGTCCTGGCCCGGAGGGCGCCGGCACGATCACCGCCATCATCTCGATCCTCGTCGATGGCGACAATCACAACGACCCGATCGCCGATTCGACGCGCGGCATTCTCGACGGCCATATCGTCTTGCAGCGCAGTCTTGCCGAGGAAGGGCGCTATCCTCCGATCGATCCGCTCGCCTCGATCTCGCGTCTTGCCCGCAAGGCCTGGACGCCGGATCAGGAAAAGCTGGTGTCACGATTGAAGGTGTTGATCCACCGCTTTGAGGAAACGAGGGACCTGCGGCTGATCGGCGGTTATCGCCAAGGCGCCGATCCTGATCTCGACATGGCGGTCAAGCAGGTCCCTATCATTTACGACGTCCTGAAACAGTCTCCAGGCGATCGCGACTTGGTCGACGCTTTTGCCGATCTCGCCGGCGCGCTCAAGGCTGCTGCCGGCATGGGCAATCAGGGCGCACCCATGCAGAGGAGATAATAGTGGCTGATTTCGATGATGAACGCATCGCTTCCCTGAAGCCGCGCGACAAGACCGCCACTCTGGATCGGTTTCTCACCTTCGCCGGCCTGGCGCTTGCCGGCGCCTCCGCCTTTTTCCCCTGGTACGTCTTCTTCAATGCGGACAAGTTCGGCATCAACGTCGCCACCAGCAGCAATTCGCGCGAACTGCCGGATTGGCCCGCCCGCAACGTCTTCAGCGTCTCACCGCTGGCCATGGTCAACAAGAACGAGGCAGCCAAGAAGGCTCCGCCGGTCGATCCGCTGACGACGGCGACGGTCTCCGATCTCGGCAAGCAGCGTGACGGCGCCGCCATGCTGGAAGACCAGCCTTTCCCGGGCAAGTCTTCCTTCCGCCTTCTGCATGTGTCCAACGGCCGAGCGCTGATCGAGGATCCCTCGGGCATGTATGTGGTGCGCATCGGCTCGGTCCTGCCCGACGAAAGCCGCCTGGCGATGATCGAGCAGCGCGAGGGCAAGTGGGTGATCATCACCTCCAAGGGCGATATCTACAAGAACGATTGAACCTCTTCGCAAAGGCTGAAGACAAGAGGGCTCCCCCGCAAACCGGCAGGAGCCCTTTTCTCTGGCGGCCTTGGGCGAAGCGCCTCGATGGCCGGATTCCCGTAAGTCCCACGCAAGATTACCGCTCTAGGTTCCGGATAGTAAAAACGGAGAGTTCTCATGCAACCGATCCAACTTTTCGACTTGGCTTCGCGACAGGCGGAATGGCTGACGATCCGTCAGCAGGTTGTTGCCGGCAACATCGCGAATGCCAATACGCCGAAATTCCGCGCCAAAGACGTCACGCCCTTCGATGCCGTGCTGGACAGATCCGACATCACCATGGCGCGCACCAATCCGGCGCACTTCAGCGGCAACGATTTCAGCGCAAGCGGCGATATCGACGTCAAGGAAGCGGCCCTCGACCAGGAGATCGGCATTCAGGAATCCGGCAACACCGTCGGTTTGGCCGAGGAGCTTTCCAAGTCGGGTGACATCAAGCGCCAATACGATCTGAACACCTCCCTGGTCAGCTCCTTCAATCGCATGATGTTGATGACGGTCAGGAAGTAAGTGTCATGGATCCGCTTTCCGCAGCTATGAAAATCGCCGGTTCGGGGCTCGAGGCGCAATCGACGCGCCTGCGCATCGTCTCGGAAAACATTGCCAACGCCCGCTCGACCGGTGACACGCCGGGCGCCGATCCCTATCGCCGCAAGACGATCACCTTCGGCCAGCAGATGGACCGCACCAGCGGCGTCGAGACCGTCAACGTCAAGAAGGTCGGTGTCGACGAAGGCGACTTCAGCACCGAATTCGACCCCAGCAATCCGGCGGCGGACGCCAAGGGCGTCGTCAAATTGCCGAACGTCAACATCCTGGTCGAGATGGCCGACATGCGTGAAGCCAATCGCTCCTATGATGCCAATCTGCAGACCATCAAGCAGACCCGCGACCTCATCTCGTCCACGATCGATCTTCTGAAGAGCCAATAATCAATGATCAGCAGCGTCCAGAATGTCAGCAATCTTTCGATGACCCGCGCGCTCGGCGCCGTCGACTCCGAAAATTCCGCCTCGTCCTCCGCAACAGCCATGCCGGGCACCGCAGGTGCGGCCAACGGCCTGAGCTTCGCCTCCGTGCTGGGCGGCATGGCGACCGACGCCGTCAACAGCCTGAAGGGTGCCGAAAGCATGTCCTTCGCCGGCATCAAGGGCACGGCGACGACCCGTGAAGTCGTCGATTCCATGCTCCAGGCCGAGCAGACGCTGCAGACCGCGATTGCCATCCGCGACAAGGTCGTTTCGGCCTTTCTCGAAGTCACCAAGATGCAGATGTAACTGATTGAGGACGAACACATGAGAGCGCTCGCCATCGCAGCAACGGGCATGGATGCCCAGCAGACCAATCTGGAAGTCATCGCCAACAACATTGCGAACATCAACACGACGGGCTTCAAGCGGGCTCGCGCCGAGTTCACCGACCTTCTCTACCAGACCGAACGCGCCAAGGGCGTCGCCAACCGGGCCAACCAGGCCGTCGTTCCCGAAGGCGCCAATATCGGCCTCGGCGTCCAGACCTCCGCGGTCCGCAACCTGCATCTCCAGGGCGAACTCACGCAGACAGGCAACGATCTCGACGTGGCGCTGATCGGCAAGGGCTTCTTTCAGATCCAGTCGACCGATGGCACGACGCTCTATACTCGCGCCGGCGCTTTCAACAAGAATGACCAGGGCCAGCTCGTCACCATCGACGGCTATGAAGTCCTGCCTGGGATCACCATCCCTCAGGGTTCGACCGAACTGACCATCAGCCGCTCCGGCGAGGTCTCGGCCAAGCTGCCGGGCCAGACCGATCCGACCGTTCTCGGACAGCTGACGCTTGCCGATTTCGTCAACGAAGCGGGCCTTCAGCCGATCGGCGACAATCTCTTCCAGGAAACGCCGGCCTCGGGCGAGGCGGTTGTCGGTAACCCTGACGAGGAAGGCTTTGCCTATATGAAGCAGGGTTATCTGGAATCCTCGAACGTCGACCCGGTGAAGGAAATCACCGAGCTGATATCGGCTCAGCGTGCTTACGAAATGAATTCCAAGGTGATCACCACGGCTGATGAAATGGCCTCCATCGTCAGCAAGAACCTGAAGTAAAGGGAAGGGCCGAAACATGATGTTTTGCCGGGCAGGACGCATCTCAGGATGGGTGGCGGCAGCCACGATCGCAATCGCGGGCATCATCTTGCCCGTGAATGCGGATGCCGGCATGGGTTATGCCGTCGTCCCGACGACGATCATCTATCCCGGCGACACATTGTCGGGCAGCCAGCTTCAGGAGGTTGAGGTCACCAACCCCAACCTCACCGGCGATTATGCCAAATCGATTTCGCAGGTCGAAGGTCTGGTTTCCAAACGCACGCTGCTGCCGGGCCGTACGATCTCGGTTTCAGCGCTGCGCGAGCCCTATACGGTGACGCGCGGCTCTTCGATCCGCCTGGTCTTCTCTCTCGGCGCAATGACGATCTCCGCCGCCGGCACGCCGCTTGAAGACGGTGCGACGGGGCAGGTGGTCCGTGCGCGTAATATGGATTCCGGCGTCATCGTCAGCGGCACGGTGCTTGCGGACGGCACGATCCATGTGAGGGCGAAATGAAATTGTTCTTCCGTATCGTCACCTTTGTTGCGGTTGTCGCCATGAGTTTGGCCGACGTGGCGCCCGCCTGGGCGCTGACGTCCCGCATCAAGGATATCGCTTCGCTTCAGGCCGGCCGCGATAACCAGCTGATCGGGTACGGTCTCATCGTCGGCCTGCAGGGAACCGGCGACGGCTTCCGTTCCTCGCCCTTCACCGAGCAGTCGATGCGGGCAATGCTCCAGAATCTCGGCATCTCGACACAGGGCGGCCAGTCCAACGCGAAGAACACCGCGGCCGTGATGGTCACCGCCAACCTGCCGCCCTTCGCGAGCCCCGGCAGCCGTTTGGATGTTACGGTGAGCTCGCTCGGCGATGCGACTTCGCTGCGCGGCGGCACGCTCGTCATGACCTCTCTTTCCGGTGCCGACGGCCAGATCTACGCTGTCGCCCAGGGCTCCGTCATCGTCTCCGGCTTTCAGGCGCAGGGCCAGGCGGCGACGGTGACCGAAGGCGTCACCACTGCCGGCCGCGTGCCCGGCGGCGCGATCATCGAACGCGAACTGCCGTCCCACTTCAAGGATTCAGTCAATCTCGTCCTGCAGCTGCGCAATCCCGACTTCTCGACGGCGATCCGCATTGCCGACATCGTCAATGGCTATGCCTCCGCGCGCTTCGGCGGCCCGGTCGCCGAAGCCAAGGATTCGCAGGAAGTGGTGATCCAGAAACCGCGCACGGCCGATCTCACCCGGCTGATGGCCGACGTCGAAAACCTCATTGTCGAAACCGATACGCCGGCCAAGGTGGTTATCAACGAGCGCACCGGCACGATCGTCATCGGTTCCGATGTCCGCGTCTCGCCGGTCGCCGTCAGCTACGGCACTCTGACTGTTCAGGTCACCGAGACGCCGCAGATCATTCAGCCCGAACCATTCTCGCGCGGGCGGACTGCCGTTCAGCCGCAGACCGACATTGCGGCTGAGCAGACCGGTGGGCGCGTTGCCATCATCGACGGTCCCGACCTCAGGACCCTTGTCGCCGGCCTCAACAATATCGGCGTGAAACCGGATGGGATCATCGCCATTCTCCAGGGCATCAAGTCGGCGGGCGCCCTGCAGGCGGAGCTTGTGCTGCAATGATGACGATCCTGAATCCTGACATGACCGTGCTGCAGCTGCTGCGCCGCCTGGCGCTGCCGGCAGCCGGCCTCGTCCTTCTGTCGATCCCCGGCGCCTTCGCACAGGAGCATCCGGAGGGGGACATCACGTCTCAGGACGAGATCAAGCAATTCTGCACCAACATCGCCGATCCCGCCCGCGACCAACGCTACCTGCTGCAGAAACAGGAGCTGGAAAGGCTCCGCGCCGACATCGACGCCCGGATGGAAGAGATGGACAAGCGCAAGGCCGAATACCAGGACTGGCTGAAGCGGCGCGACGATTTCCTCAAGCAGGCCGAAGCCGGCCTCACCGATATCTACAAGAAGATGAAGCCGGATGCGGCGGCACTGCAGCTGCAGGATATGAACATCGAAGTAGCGTCGGCCGTCATCATGCGGCTCGGCCCGCGCCAGTCGAGCCTCATCCTCAACGAGATGGACTCGAAGAAGGCCGCGGCTATCGCCAGCGTCATCGCCAGTGCGTCCGATCCCAATACGTCGAAGGATCCTTCATGAATATGCGTTTCCCGGCCGCGATCGCCGCCCTCGCACTCCTTGCGGGCTGCCAGTCTCCGACGGCAGTCAGCGAGATCGGCCGTGCGCCCGCCATGAGCCCGATCGGCAGCGGACTTGCCTATGGCCAGACCCCGCAGATGGCGCTCTATCCGAAGCAGCCGCGCGCCGTGGCGCAGGGCTATTCGCTCTGGAGCGATTCGCAGGCCGCGCTCTTTAAGGATGCACGCGCTTTGAACGTCGGCGACATTCTGACCGTCGACATCCAGATCAACGACAAGGCCTCCTTCGACAACGAGACCAACCGCAGCCGCACGAATTCGAGCGGCATGAACTGGGACATCAATGCTCAGATCTTCGGCTGGACGCCTGAATCCAAGACCGATCTGACCTATGGTTCCGACACCAGCACCGACGGCAAGGGCAAGATCGAGCGCACTGACAAGCTCACCCTTCTCGTTGCGGCCGTCGTCACCGGCATTCTCGAAAACGGTAACCTCGTCATCTCAGGTTCGCAGGAAGTCCGTCTGAACCAGGAGCTGCGCATCCTGAACGTCGCCGGTATCGTGCGTCCGCAGGACGTCAACGCCGACAACCAGATCTCTTACGACAAGATCGCCGAAGCCCGCATCTCCTATGGCGGCCGGGGTCGCCTGATGGAAGTGCAGCAGCCTCCGCGCGGCCAGCAGGCCGTCGATCTTTTCTCGCCGCTTTGAGGCCGAACGACGATGGCAGACGAAGACATAAGCGCAGGTCAATCGAAGAAGAAATCCGGCCTGCTGACGATCGTCGGCATTGCCGCCCTGACGCTTCTCGGCGCCGGCGGCGGCTGGGCGGTCGGCACGATCGTCGCGCCCGAGATCAAGGGCGCCAAGGAGGTAGAGCAGGCCAAGGAAGCCGATGCCAAGAAGAAGGCCGAGGAAGGCCTGGCGCGCATCTCGACCGAGGCCAACAACGTCGTCCAGCTCGAGCCGATAACATCAAACCTTGCCTACCCTTCGGAAAACTGGGTCCGGCTCGAAGTCGCGCTGCTGTTCAACGGGCCGCCCGACGTCAAGATCGCCGAAGACATTCACCAGGATATCCTCGCCTATGTCAGGACGGTTTCCCTGCAGCAGATCGAGGGGCCGCGCGGCTTTCAATATCTCAAGGATGACATCCAGGAACGTGTTGACCTTCGCTCGCAAGGGCGGGTATCGAAGGTCATGTTCAGGACCTTTGTCATCGAATGATTCGTTTCATAGTTTTCCTTGCCGCCATGATGGCGGTACCGGAACTGGCGGTGGCACAGCAGCTGCCGACCGACTTGTTGAACGTGCCGGTCGATGGCTCCGTCGCCGCCTGGATCATCCGCACATTCGGCCTGCTGACTGTTCTTTCGGTCGCGCCGGGCATCCTGATCATGGTGACGAGCTTCCCGCGTTTCGTCATCGCCTTCTCGATCCTGCGCTCGGGGATGGGCATCTCCTCGACGCCTTCCAACATGATCCTGCTGTCGCTGTCGCTCTTCATGACCTTCTACGTCATGTCGCCGACCTTCGATCAGGCTTGGCAGAATGGCGTGCAGCCGCTGCTTGCCAACCAGATCAATGAGACAGAGGCGGTCCAGCGTATCGCCGAACCCTTCCGCACCTTCATGGCGGCCAATACCCGGGACAAGGATCTGGCGCTCTTCGTCGATCTTGCGCGCGAGCGCGGACAGAACATCCAGACGACCGATCCGATCGACTATCGCGTGCTGATCCCTGCCTTCATGATTTCCGAAATCCGCCGCGGCTTCGAGATCGGCTTTCTCGTCGTGCTGCCGTTCCTCGTCATCGACCTCATCGTCGCAACCATCACCATGGCGATGGGCATGATGATGCTGCCGCCGACGTCGATCTCGCTGCCTTTCAAGATTCTCTTCTTCGTACTGATCGACGGCTGGAACCTGCTCGTCGGCAGCCTGGTGCGCTCGTTCAGCTGATCGGCTGAGCTCTCTATATTTCGAAAAAAGGAAACCCCGCCGGATCCGCTCCGGCGGGGTTCATCATGCAGTCGAACCGTTACTCGGCCGCGAAGGGGGCCGTTCGCGGGGGCATCGCTGGAATATCCATGTGCTCGGGCGCCAGGCGCTGTTTCGCCCGTTCGGCCATGATTTCGTAGGCCTTCTCCAGGTGATGGCAGAAACGTTCGGCGTCGAACAGCGGCGCGATATAACGCTGCTCCTTCAGATGTGCCTTGTATTCGGCGATCCGCTCGGGATTCTGCGCCAGCTCGACGGCGAGATCCTCGTATGCCTGCAGGTCGCTTGCGACGAGCTCGGGTAGATCGATCGCCCTGAGCAGGCTTTCGCTGACGCGCGAGGCGAAGTTGGTGCCCTTGACCGTCAAAACCGGCAGGCCGCCCCAGAGCTGCTCCGAGGTGGTCGTGTGACCGTTGACAGGGAAGGTGTCTATCCCGAGGTCGGCTGCCTGCTGGCGGCTGATGTGATCTTCGTAGGGCGCGCGCGGGCAGAAGATGATGCGCTTGGGCGCAATGCCGGCGCCCTGGAACTGCTTCAGCAGGTTCGCCTGGTTGCGCGGCGAATTGGCCATCAGCCAGAGCACGCTGTTCGGCGCCCGCTTGAGGATGCGGCACCAGCTGTTGACCACATCGGGCGTGATCTTGCGGTTGCCGTTGAAGGAGGCGAAGATGAAGGCCTCTTCCGGCAGGCCGAGTTGCTCGCGGGTGACCGGACGCGGCTTCGGGCGATGCATCGGATCGTTCGGCTGGTAGCTCTCCGGAAGCCGGCAGAATTTCTCGTGGAAGAATGGCTTGGCCACGTCGGGCAGCACCGAATGGTCGCCGATGACGTAGTCCAGGTCGATGTTGACGGTGCTGCCGGGAAAACCGAGCCATCCGACATGAACAGGTGCCAGCGGCAGGTTGAAGGCTGACGCGCGGCTGCCCGACGTATGACCCTTCAGATCGACCATGATGTCGATATTGTGCTCGCGTACGATTTCCAGCACCGCCTGGTCGGAGAAACCGTGAATGTCGACGATCCTGCCCCAGCGGCTGCGGTCGGTGTCGTTATGCTTCAGGTATTCGGGGCCCGTATGGCAGAAGAGCGTCACCTCGAACCTGTCCTTGTCGTGCAGTTCGAGAATGCGCTGCAGCAGCTTCATCGTCGCGTGGCGATCCCAGAAATCCGATGACATATATCCGATGCGGATCTTGTTTGACCATGTGTGCGGCTGGTTGCGGCGGAACGCGACCCGTTCCTGGTCAAGCGGGGTCGTGCCTATCGTTGCATATCGGTTGAAATCTTCGTTGCCGCACCAGTGCAGATGATAGAATGGATTGTCCTTGCGCAGGATCTCCAGATCACCCTTTGCCAGGGCCTCGTCGATCACTGCCTGATGCTTGGCCGCCTCTTCGAAATCGTTGAATTCACGAGCGAATACAAGGTGAAGAAAGCGGAAGGCGTGATTGCCTGGAAAGCGCTTGAAGAGGTTGCGCGCAAGCGTCTGGTTGGTCGCGTCGTTGAGATCGTCGCTGAGCAGCAGGGCCGCCAGGCGCATGTGATCGGGGTTCATGCTTTCCGACAGAACCGTCTTGAACGGGCGGATGATATCTCGCTGCTGGCGCTTCAGATAGATCGCGGTGATGATGAAGGCGAGTTCGGGATCTTCCTGCGCCCTGCTGAGATTGCGCATGGCGATCAGCAGCGCTTCGTCCTGGTGGCCGGTTTCGTAGTGCAGCTTGGCAGCCTGCTTCTGATATTCGTAGGCGTTCGGTCCTTCGCAATTGCCGGCCAGGCCATAGGCCTTCGCGGCATCGGCCTTGAAGCCGAGCTGCACGAGGTTCTTGGCCAGCAGCGCATAGGTCTTGGCGTCCTGCTGAGTATCGATGAGCTGGTTGAGCGTCGCCAAGGACTTTGTGTAGCGGCCCGCCTGGTAATCTTTGGATGCCGCAGAGAACGAAACTTTGCTGTTCAAAACCCAACTCCGTGAAGGAAATTTTCTGGCATGGCTGTCGATCGCCGGGCGCGCACGATCCGTCCTCCCAGGCAACGGGTGGATTGATCCGATGATGCTATCCCGGCACCTGCCACGTTGCCATTCGAAGCTTGCTTGAAACAGGTGCGCCTCATGAAGACACTGTCTCGCCCGAGAGAAAACGGCTTCTGTCACGATACGTTAGCATGCGAAGGGATAGATTCAGCCGGTATTAACTATGGGATGTAAGGTGCCGGAGCGGAGCCTCCATTTTTAAGAAGTTGGCAAGCATTGGCTGCGAGATTGCCCTGGACATGACGGGTTTGGGCCAAACAAGCAGGCGCCGAGTAGCATGAAGCTGGTCCGTCATCGCCGGTAATACAGTCCGGTATGTCCTCCTTTTTGTATCTAGTTTCCAGGGGACAGATTTATGACAAGCATTAACACGAATTCTTCCGCACAGGCCGCTCTCCAGACGCTGCGCAATGTCAACCAGGGCCTCAACAAGACGCAGAACCACGTTTCATCCGGTTATCGCGTCGAGAAGGCTTCCGACAACGCTGCTTACTGGTCGATCGCAACGACCATGCGTTCGGACAACAAGGCACTGTCGGCCGTTTCCGACGCCCTCGGCGTGGGTGCTGCGAAGGTCGATACCGCTTATACCGCCATGGACAGCGCCATCGACGTCGTCGGCGAAATCAAGGCCAAGCTGGTTGCCGCGACTGAAAACGGCGTCGACAAGGCCAAGGTGCAGGAAGAAATCGGTCAGTTGCAGCAGCAGCTCCTGAGCATCGCCCAGTCGGCATCCTTCAATGGTGAGAACTGGGTTGCTGGCGCTGCCGGCACCAAGAGCGTCGTTTCCTCCTTCGTCCGCGACGGCTCGAACGCCGTATCGATCACCACGACCGATTACGTTCTCAACAGCGGTTCCGCCGGCAACGTTCTGTTCGGCATGAGCAACGGCACGGTCGAAACTTCCACGGGTATCCTCGGTACGTCGACGGGCGCGACCGGTTCTATCTACTCGATGAACATCACCAACTTCACCGCCGGTCAGATCCAGACGGCTCTGACCAACGTCGAATCGGCTCTGAAGTCGATGACCAGCGCCGGTGCCGCTCTCGGCTCGCTCTCCAGCCGCATCGACAGCCAGGAAGACTTCGTATCGGCTCTCAGCGACTCGATCGACTCCGGTATCGGCCGTCTCGTCGACGCCGACATGGAAGAAGAATCGTCGAAACTCAGCGCCCTGCAGACCCAGCAGCAGCTGGCGATCCAGTCGCTGTCGATCGCGAACTCCTCTTCGCAGAACATCCTGTCGCTCTTCCGCTAAAGCGGTCGGCACAAGGCTTTCAAGTTTCGCGGCCGGGTCAGCCCCGGCCGCGAAATGTTTTAACATAAGGTTAATGAGCGTCCGCCTAAGTATCAGATATTTTTACGGAATTTCCATTTTGAATTTAGCTTTCCTTAACCATCTTGCTGTTTTCTAGGCCCATCGAAACGGCGAGTTAACCCTAACGAGAATGGTTAACAGGCATGATGCTGATCGCTGTGGGCCGGACGAAAATCCGGAATGTCCCTTTTTTAAGATCTGCCAACAAGGGGCAAACTTACAATGACGAGCATCAACACCAATAACGCTGCAATGGCAGCCCTTCAGACTCTGCGCGGTGTCAACCAGGGTCTCCAGACCACCCAGGCTCATGTTTCGTCCGGCTATCGTGTCGGCAAGGCTGCCGACAACGCTGCCTACTGGTCGATAGCAACGACCATGCGTTCGGACAACAAGGCGCTTTCGGCTGTTTCCGACGCTCTCGGCCTCGGCGCTGCCAAGGTCGACACGGCTTACTCCGCCATGGACAGCGCCATCGACGTCGTCGGCGACATCAAGGCCAAGCTGGTTGCCGCGACTGAAAACGGCGTCGACAAGGCCAAGGTCCAGGAAGAAATCAGCCAGCTGCAGCAGCAGCTCCTGAGCGTCGCTCAGTCGGCTTCCTTCTCCGGTGAAAACTGGGTTGCCGGCGCTAACGGCACGAAGAACGTCGTTGCCTCCTTCGTCCGCGACGGCTCCAACGCCGTTTCGGTCGTGATGACCGACTATGTTCTCGACAACAGCTCCACGGGCAACGTCCTGTTCGGCATGAGCGCCGGCGCGGTTGAAACCTCCACGGGTATCCTCGGTACTTCGAACGGCGCAACCGGTTCCGTCTACGCGATGGACATCACCAACTTCACCCTCGGCCAGATCCAAACGGCTCTGACCAACGTTGAGTCGGCTCTGAAGTCCATGACCAGCGCCGGTGCTGCTCTCGGCTCGATCTCTAAGCGCATCGAGCTTCAGGAGAACTTCGTATCGGCTCTCAGCGACTCGATCGACTCCGGTATCGGCCGTCTCGTCGACGCCGACATGGAAGAAGAGTCCTCCAAACTCAGCGCCCTGCAGACCCAGCAGCAGCTCGCCGTCCAGTCCCTGTCGATTGCGAACTCCTCTTCGCAGACCATCCTGTCGCTCTTCCGCGGCTAATAAACGCCAGAAAATATGGCCCGCCGGTCTCCGGCGGGCACCTCTGCTCGAGCCGCGCTTCGATGAAGCGCGGCTTTCTTATTTCCGTTAACGATTGATTAACCATAATGTTGTCTTCTCAGCTCAACGAGACGGCGGGTTAACCGACATTAAAAACCGGTTAACAGGCATGAGGCTGATCCCCGTTCCCGGTAACATTCCGGAATGTCCCTTTTTCCCAGATGCCAACAAGGGGCAATCATTTCATGACCAGCATTTTGACGAACGTCGCGGCAATGGCCGCACTTCAGACACTCCGCGGAATCAACGACAGCCTCGAAGACACGCAGAACCACGTCTCGTCGGGTTATCGTGTTGAAAAGGCTGCCGACAATGCCGCTTACTGGTCGATCGCAACGACCATGCGTTCGGACAACAAGGCGCTTTCGGCCGTGTCCGACGCTCTTGGCCTCGGCGCCGCCAAGGTCGACACCGCCTACTCCGCCATGGACAGCGCCATCGACGTCATCAGCGAGATCAAGGCGAAGATCGTTGCCGCAACCGAAAAGGGCGTCGACAAGACCAAGGTCCAGGAGGAAATCGGTCAGCTGCAGCAGCAGCTTCTGAGCATCGCACAGTCGGCTTCCTTCTCCGGTGAAAACTGGGTCGCCGGCGCCGATGGCACCAAGAGCGTCGTGTCGACCTTTGTCCGCGACGGTAACGGCAATGTCTCGGTCAAGACGACCGACTACGTCCTGGACACGAGCTCCACGGGCAACGTTCTCTTCGGCATGACCTCGACCGGTACGATCGAGACAACTTCCGGCATCATCGGCACATCCTACGGCACGATCGGTTCGATCTACTCTATGGACATCAGCACCTTCGGTTCGGCTGAGATCTCCATGGCCCTGACCTCGATTGAGGCCGGCCTCGAAGCGATGACCAAGGCTGCATCGCAGCTCGGTTCGATTTCGACCCGTATCGAATTGCAGGAGAACTTCGTCGGAGCGCTCAGCGATTCGATCGACTCGGGCGTCGGCCGCCTCGTCGATGCCGACATGGAAGAGGAATCGAGCAAGCTGACGGCGTTGCAAACCCAGCAGCAGCTGGCGATCCAGTCGCTGTCGATCGCCAACTCCAGCGCGCAGAACATCCTCACGCTGTTCCGCAGCTAAATCAGCCGCTGAAGCTGGATCGAATCTTGCGCCGCCGATCGGCCGCAAGCAGGAAACCTTCCGGACCGCGCCCGAAACGGCGCGGTTCTTTGTTTTATATCAATAGCTTAACGTACGAGATAATCCGCTTGTCGCGCTCTTGGCGCCGCTCTTGCCCAACAAGTTGATATCGAGTTAACTTCGCCTTGAGTTGATTTGCTTTTGCGACGCGCCGGTGAAATTTCGCCGGAGGCATGAGGCCACTTCAGTCGCCGCCGGCAATCCGGCCTGCCCTTTCATCTTATTCCGAGACCCTGTCGATGACCGTTAAGATTACCAGCGCGGCCGCGGTGAATGCACTTGCGGTGCTGCGCAGCATCAACAAAGAAGCCAGTCAGACCCAGCAGCAAGTGTCTTCGGGCTATCGGATCGAGACGGCCGCAGACGATGCCTCCTACTGGTCGGTCGCCACTGTCATGCGCTCGGATAGCACCAATCTCGGCACGATCGGCGATGCGCTCGGTCTCGGGGCTGCGAAGGTGGATGCGACCTACACGGCAATGAATTCGGCGATCGATCTCGTCAGCCAGATCCGCGCCAAGCTGGTTGCGGCAAGAGAGCCCGGCACCGATAAGGACAAGATCAATGCCGAGATCAGCGAATATAAGGAGCAGCTGAAGACCGTTGTCGGGTCGACGTCGTTTGCAGGCGAGAACTGGTTGCTGAACAGTGACAAGGCAGCGCCACCGACATGGTCGGTCATTTCAGGTTTCGTGCGCGCCTCGACGGGCGAATACCAGGCCCAGACCATCGACTTCCCTTCGTCGCAGACCATCCTCATCGACAAGAACAATGCGAGCGGCGGCCTGTTCACCAAGGCGATTGATGCCCAGGCGATCAACAACAGCGGCACGGGACCGCGGAACTATTACCTGCTGGACGCCGGGTCGACCACGCCGGCGACGGGCAGCGAGATCGTGATCGACAAGAACACCACCGACGCCCAGCTCGTCGACATGCTCGATGTGACCGACTCCCTGTTCTCCTCGCTGACGACGACGGCCGCCTCCATCGGTGTGATGAAGACGCGTATTGACGACCAGATCGACTACGCGGCCGATCTGTCGGATTCGATCGACAAGAGCGTCGGCGCGCTGGTCGATACCGATATGGATGAGGCCTCGATCCGCCAGAAGGCGATCGAAACTCAGAAGCAGATGGCTGTCGAAGCGATCTCGATCCTCAACACGGCGGCAAGCAAGATCCTCATTCTGCTGGAGTAGAGCTGGGCGCGATCACCAATGGCGGCGGCGCCATTCATCCTCGCGCAAGTTTGACTTCCTAGTTTCCGGCATGAAGGCATCGTCCGAAAATCGTGCCGGCGCAAGGTCAAGCCCTTGTTCGCTGCGAAGGACATGTCGCGCGCAAGGTCATTTTGAACGGGGGCGGGCAAGGCGCACGTCTCCCGGATGCTGGATGGTTTCTATGAGCATTTCGCTTTCTCGGTATTTGAAGGACTTCGGCGAACCGAAGCCGTCAGCGCCGATCATCGATATCGACGATTTGGCCGGAGATGGTTTTCCGGAGACGCCGAGTGAACCTCCGGTCGACATCGAGGCGGAGCGGCGCGAGGCTTATGCGCAAGGCCATGCGGCGGCGACCGCTGATTTGACCGAGAAATACGAAAGCGAGGCGCGCGCTCTGGCCGATGCCCATATGCGCGCTCTCGAGGAACTGAAGATTCGCTACGAAGTGGAGGCGGCTGCGGTCATTGCATCCCGCGTCCGCGATATCGCCGAAGAAGTCGCTCAACTGGTCAGCGCCGCAGCGGCGATCGTCATTGCGCCCGTCATGACGGAAGCGCTTGCGGCCAAGGCTGCCGAAAGTCTCGCCGCTTTGCTGCGTGAAGCAATTCTCGAAGGTGCGGCCGGACCAATCGTCGTCAGAGGGCCGACCGGCCTTTTCGACATATTGAAAGCCGAGCTCGGCGAACATGCCACGGCGGTTCGGCACATCGAGGCCGAAGATGTCGATCTAGCCGTCGAAATCAGTGAGTCCGTCATCGTTACCCGTATGTCCGCCTGGGCGGCCAGCTTGAAGAAAGTTCTCGAATGAGCGACGGCGAAAACCATCACCACGGCAGAAACGAGATCATTATCGTCAAGCGGCATGGCGGCGGTGATCACGATGGTGCCCATGGCGGTGCATGGAAAATTGCCTATGCCGACTTCATGACGGCGATGATGGCATTCTTCCTGGTCATGTGGCTGGTCAACGCTGCCAACGAGGAGACCAAGGCCGCTGTTGCGACATATTTCAATCCGATCAAGCTTGCCGACGAAAAGCCGACGGAGAAAGGCCTGAAGAAGCCTGTCGACCACGCCGAGGGCGAGGAGAAGAAGGAAAAGTCGAAACAGAAGGAAGATAATCCGACCGAGGGTAAGTCCGCCGCCGATGGTGACGACCAGACATCGACCTCAGGCGACCAGACCAATTATTCCGAGGCCGATTTCTTCGAGAATCCCTATTCGGTTCTCGCCGAGATCGCCCAGGAGGTCGGCCAGCAGGCCAATGTCAGCGCCAAGGGCGATGGCGGCGCGGCCGATTCCGGCCCTGCCACCGGCGCCGATGGCGGGCAAGCCTATCGCGATCCCTTCGATCCGGATTTCTGGACGAAGCAGGTCGAGGTGACAACGGCCGGAAAACCCTTGCCGCCCGGCAAGAGCGAGGAGCAGCCGACCGAGAGCGGGACGACGGAGATCGCCAAGGCCGAGGATATGAAGCCGGTGCCTTTGGCGACCGATCAGAAGCCCGCTAAGGAAGCCCCCGCTAAGGAAACCAAGGAAATGAAGGGCGCCGCAGAGGCCAAGGACGGCAAGGTGACGGAGGGCAAGGCGCCTGAGGAGAAGAAGGCGGAAGCTCGGAAGGACGCCGAGCATCAGAAGGAAGCCGACCAGAGCGCGGCTGAGCTGGAGCAGCAGAAGAAGGAAGCTGAACAGCTTCAAGCGCAGATCTCCCAACAGATCGGCGGTGTTGCCGGCAAGCTCGCGGAAGGCCTGACAGTGACGGCGGCCGAAGGCGGCCTGCTGGTCAGCATCTCCGACCAGAACGATGATTCGATGTTCAATATCGGTTCGGCTGTTCCGCGCCAGGAGATGGTGCTCGCCATGGAAAAGATCGGGACGATCCTGAAGGAGAGGGGTGGCGCAGTCGCCATCCGCGGCCACACCGACGGGCGCCAATACAAGGGCGGGCAGAACGAGAACTGGCGGCTTTCGATGGATCGCGCCCAGAGCGCCTATTACATGCTCGTGCGCGGCGGGTTGGAGGAGACGCGCGTTTCCCAGGTCTCCGGTTTCGCCGACCGCCGGCTGAAGCTCCCCGCCGACCCGTTCAATGCGGCCAACCGCCGGATCGAGATCCTGGTGCAGGCGGAATAGGGATAGTCGAATGGCGCGTCGGCAGCATCGCTACGTCGGATTTATGGCCCTCGGCCTGGCGATGCTTTCGCCTGCCGCAGGCAAAGCGCAGGATCCGGACGATCTTGCGCCGTACAAGATGCTGCGGTCGCTGCAGTTCGTGCAGGATTCCGTCGTCGCCGGCGATCATTCGGCCGGCGAAATGCAGCGCTTCATGCTGGGCACCATCGACGAGCGGCTGCGAACCGCCAATACAAAGATTTTCGATGATGACCGCAATGTCGATGCGGCGCTGATCTATACAATGAGCGGCGGCAATCCCCAGACGCTCGAATATCTGATTGCCCATGACGTCGACGGTTATTTCGATAACCGCGTCACCGATGTGCTGCGCAAATATCTGACCGGCAAGGGGCTGCTCGTCGCCAAGACGCTGGAGGAAACCGCCAGGGAATATCGCGACAAGAAGATCGGTCCCTACCTGGCGCTGATCGGTGGCAACGTGCTGATCGCCACGAAACCGAAAGATGCGCTTGATCTCTACGACCAGGCACGCCTTGCCGCGCCGGGCACGATCGTCGAGGAGGCAGCCTTGCGCCGTTCCCTCGCCATCTGCGTCGACAAGCGAATGCTCGACAAGGGGCTCGCCTATTCGCAGCGTTATGCCAGGCGCTTCCTGCATTCGCCCTATGCCAGTCAGTTCGCCGATCTTTTCGTCAAGCTCGTCGTCGCCCATGATCACGACGTCAAACCGCAGGATGTCGTCGATATCCTCTCATTCATGGATGCCCCGCGCCAGCGCGAGGTCTATCTGCGCATCGCCCGCGCTGCCGCGATAGCGGGCAAGCCCGAGCTGGCGCGCATGGCGGTCGAACATGTGCAGTTGCTTGGCGCGGGCACCGACAACGCTTTCGGCCCGCTCGCCAATTTTTATGGCGGCATGGCCGGCCTTCCCACGGAGGATATCGACCAGGCGGCAAAGAATGTCAGCGGCATCGACGGCGAAACGCTTTCGCCGCGGGATCAGGCGCTGCAGGCGGCGGCGCGGTCCGTCGCCGAGCAGATCCTGCGTGCGCCGGATCCGGCAAGCTTGACGCAAGCATCGAATCCTAACACTTCTCATCAAGAAATCACTTCTGAAAAGGCTGCGGCGATAGCCACGCAACCGGGGACGCCAGGCGCGCCTCCCGAGCCTGTTCCAGGAGGTGTGGCATCGACTGGCCAGAGCCAGGATACCGACACCTCATTCAACGCATTTGTGACGACCAGCCGATCCAAGCTCGACGAGATCGATGGTCTTCTGGCGCAGGAAGGCAACGAACAATGATGGACTTGAGCGTCTCGGGCGGAGCCTCTGGTGCGGAGGCGGCTGCGGCCGCGAAATCTGCAAAGGCTGCAAAGGGGGATGCCGCCGGTCAGCAGGGCGGCTTCTCCGATGTGCTTGCTGAGACAGGCGGCAGCGCCGTCGACGGCGCGCCGGACGATGCACAGCCGGATCAGAGTGTCGCCAATGGCGATCCGGGAAAGGTGGCGCGGACGATCCGCAGCCGCAGCGGCGCCAGACCGCTGATCGATCTCAGCGACGCCGCACTGAAGGCACAGGCCGAAGTGCAGCCAGAAACGGTCGCCAATGCCGAAAAGGTCGCCGCAAAGCCGGCGAAGGATGGGCTCAAATTGCCGGCAGGCGTCGGCAAGCCCGATCCCAAGGATCAGTCCGCCGACGAGGCCGCGCAGGTGGCCAAAGGCGTCAAGCGCGTCAAGACGGACGTCTCGAAAACAGATGCGGATACGGACGGTGAGGCCGAGGACGGCGGCGTTTCCGATGTGCTCGGCCTGCTGCAGCAGGAGCCCGCTGATGGCACGGTCGCTTTGCCGGCCGCCGCAGCCGCCCATCAAGCCGTCACCAAGACCGGCGAGGCCGGATCTGCCGAGAAGTCGGCCGCCGGTATCGTCGCCAAAACGAGCGGGCACGCATCCGACGCCCTGGCGGTTGTCAGCGGCAATGTCGAAAGCGTCAAGTCTGATGATATCAAGGTTCCCGGCGCCGAGAATACCGAAGCCGCCGACGGCCGGACGTTCCGGATCAGCCGCGCCGATGGCCGCGGCGTTTCGATGGACGTTCACCTCGGCGCGGAACAGGCCGGGTCCAAGGACGGTGCGAAGAAGACCGATGTCGAGAATGTCTCGGTCCTCGAATCGCGCCGCTATATCGGCCTGGCGCAGAATACCAATTCCGCTGCGGTCACCGCCGCTCTCTCCGGTGATTCCGAATGGGCGCGCGCCATGCAGCCGAGTTCGGCGCTCTCCAACGCGGCGGAATGGACGAGCACCGGCAAGGTGGTCAATACGCTGAAGATCCAGATGAACCCGATCGATCTCGGCCTGGTGACGGCGACCATGCGCCTGGCCGGCGACGCCCTGAACGTCGACCTGAAGGTCGAAACCGGCGCCGCCTACCGGCAGCTGAAGGAAGATCACGGCAAGATTCTCGAAGCGCTGCGCAGCCAGGGCTATGCGGTCGACAACGTCACCATCAGCATGGCCCCCGTCGAGCGATCCGACGCCGGCAACCAGGCCGGCAGCCAGGGGCAGGCCTCCCAGCAGCAGTCGCTGCCTCAGCAAGGGCAGGGCGGCGAGGCGCGCGAGCGCCACAATCAGATGGCGCAGCGGACGAATGGAGGTTTCAATGGCGCAGGCGAGACCGGTATCGAAGACGTCGCTGCTGGCGGTGCTCGCAGCAGCGGCGCTGGCGGCGTTTACCTCTGAGGCAGCCGCTTCCACCGGTGCCTGCGAACGCGAAATCCAGTCGGCTGCGGTCAAATACGGTATCCCGGAAGGCATCCTCTATTCGGTCGGCCTGACGGAGACCGGCCGCAGGGGCTCACTCTATCCCTATGCCATGAACGTCGAAGGCAAGGCGATTTTCCCGCCCTCGGAACAGGATGCGATGAGGCAGTTCGATGTGGCCCGCAGAAGCGGGGCGAAGCTCATCGACATCGGATGCATGCAGATCAATCACTATTATCACGGCGAGAATTTCCCCTCCGCCGAAGATATGTTCGATCCGCATCGCAATGTGGAATATGCGGCGAAGTTTCTCCGCAACCTGCGTGACCGTCATGAGACCTGGACGATGGCGGTAGCAAGATACCACGCGGGTCCAAATAACAATCCCGCGCAGAAGCAATATGTCTGCCGCGTTATCGCCAATTTGGTGGCCACCGGCTATGGCAAGTGGACTCCCAATGCGAGTAACTTCTGCCAGAATTAATTCAACCAGAGAGAGAGTTGACAAATTGTGACCGAACTGTGTCGCAATGTGGCAGGAATCCGGCACCAAATCGGTACGCAAGTCACAATTAACCGAGCGTTAACTTTTCCACGAAACTTTTGTGGGGATATCCAGGCATAGCCACTAGATGTAGATCAAATCGCCATGCAGGTCTTAATCAATTATTAATTTCCGCCATTCACTTTAACGAGTTGTCGCCGATTCGTGCGATTCGTACCCATAGATCATCGAAGTGCCACACTGATTCGGAGGCGGACGAATGATCGTAGTGGTTGATGAGCGTGAGCTCGTAAAAGACGGATACACATCCCTGTTTGGCCGGGAGGGCATTCCCTCCACCGGCTTTGATCCATCGGAATTCGGCGAGTGGGTGCAGACCGCCGCCGATTCGGATATTGCGGCGGTCGAGGCCTTCCTGATCGGTCAGGGCCAGCGCAGCTTCGAATTGCCCCGGGCGATCCGGGACCGTTCGATGGCGCCGGTGATCGCGGTCAGCGACCAGCCCTCGCTTGAAAACACCCTTGCGCTTTTCGATTGCGGCGTCGACGACGTGGTGCGCAAACCGGTCCATCCGCGCGAAATTCTTGCCAGAGCGGCCGCGATCCGGCGCCGGCTGAAGGCGATCGCCAACTACACCGATATCGGTGGCATCCGCGTCTTCTCGGATGGCCGTGACCCCGAAATCAACGGCGAGGTCTTTGCGCTTCCCCGGCGCGAGCGCCGCATCCTCGAATATTTGATCGCCAACCGCGGTCGCCGGGTCACCAAGACCCAGATCTTCAACGCCATCTACGGCATCTTCGATGAGGAGGTCGAGGAGAACGTCGTCGAAAGCCACATCTCGAAGCTGCGCAAGAAGCTGCGCAAGAAGCTCGGCGTCGATCCGGTCGATTCCAAGCGCTTCCTCGGCTACTGCATCGATTGGGCCTGATTTTTCCGGCCGGGTGGCGGCGCCCGGCTGAACCTCGATATTGGCCTTGCTGCTCGCCATGACAGACAGCTTCACGCAAGGCCCGACAAATACTCTCGAGTTTAACAGGTAAAACGAGGTTTTCAGATGAGCATTTTCGGCAGCATGAAGACGGCAGTGTCGGGCATGAACGCGCAGGCCAACCGCCTCAGCACCGTCTCCGACAACATCGCCAACGTGAACACCACCGGTTACAAGGCCGTATCGACGAGCTTCTCCTCGTTGGTTCTTCCCTCCTCGGGCGGCAACTACAATTCCGGCGGCGTTCAGACCTCCGTGCGCCAGGCCGTCTCCGATCAGGGTGATATTTCTTACACGACCTCCACCACCGATCTTGCGATTTCGGGCGACGGCTTCTTCATCGTCCAGGGTCCCGACGGCACCCCGGTTCTGACCCGAGCCGGCGACTTCCAGAAGGACGATGAAGGCAATCTCGTCAATGCCGCCGGCTTCCAGCTGATGGGTTATTCCTACGACTCCGGCGCTCCCGCCGTCGTAGTCAACGGCTTCGACGGCCTCGTTCCCGTCAACGTCAATCAGGAGGGGCTGACCGCGATCGCCTCGACATCGGGTGTCTTCAAGGGCAATCTCGATTCCGGCGCCAATATCGCTCCGGTCGCTCCGGCGACGCTGCCGAGCGCGAACGCCGCCACCACGACGGCCGACACCAAGAAGTTTTCGATGGTCGCCTACGACCATCTCGGCAACAAGGTGATGTACGACTTCTACTTCACCAAGACCTCGGTCGTGACACCGCCGCCGGCAACCGGTACGGCGAGCACTTGGGAGGTCGCGGTCTTCCGCAACGCCGATGCGGCGTCGGGCGGTACGACCTCCTTCCCTTACACCGGCGGCGCCGGCGCCGTTGTCGCCTCCGGAAACCTTACATTCGACCGCAACGGCAAGATGCTGACCGGCGGCGCCCTCACCATTGCCGATACGACGAATGCTCTATCGATCAACATGGATCTCTCCGGCTTCACGCAGCTGGGTGCCGCCTTTGCCGGCACCGGTACACCGAACGGCCAGGCGGCGAGCCCGGTCAAGGATGTCACGATCGATGGCGATGGCATCGTCTACGCCAAGTACGAAGACGGCAGCACCAAGCCGCTCTATCGTATTCCGCTCGCCAATGTCGCAAGCCCGGACAAGCTGACGCTGATGAGCGGCAACGTCTACAGTGCCAATGGCCAGTCGGGCGTTACCGTCACCGGCTTCCCTCAAACCAACGGCCTCGGCACGATCAAGTCAGGCGCTCTGGAAGGTTCGAACGTCGATCTTGCCGGCGAACTGACCGAGATGATCGAAGCGCAGCGCAGCTACACCGCCAATTCGAAAGTGTTCCAGACGGGGTCCGACATCATGGACGTCCTCGTCAACCTCAAGAGATAAGTAGGGTAACGGGTAAGCCATGTCGCTCACGTCCGCACTTAATACCGCGCAGAACATATTCAACAATACCGGCACGCAGAGCAGTGTCGTATCGAACAATATCTCGAATGCGGGCAATAAAGATTATGTGCGCCGGCAGGCGATGCTCACCACGTCCCTGAATGGCGCGCAGGTCGTCCAGATCAACCGGGCACAGGAAGACGCCCTGCTGCGCCAGTATCTGAAGACATCCTCTCAGGACAGCGCTCAGCAGACCCTGCTGGGCGGCCTCGAAGATCTCAAATCGATCATGGGTGGCAACGACTACGAAACCTCGCCGTCGACTTATCTCGGTGTTTTCCAACAGAAACTGCAGGCTTTCAGAACCTCGCCGGGCAGCACCGTCGCCGCTCAGGGGGCCATCACCGCCGCCCAGGACGTCGCCAACTCGCTGAACAATGCCTCGCAGTCCGTTCAGGACGTTCGCGCCAACGCCGACAAGGAAATCACCACCGCCGTCGATACGCTGAATACGCTCCTCGGCCAGTTCGAGAAGGCTAACAATGCGGTCAAGACCGCCACTGCCTCCGGTACGGATGCATCCGGCGCTCTCGATGAACGCGAAAAAGTTCTAAAGCAGATTTCGCAAATCGTCGGCGTCAGTGCGACGACGCGCGACAACAACGACATGGTGCTGAGCACGCCGGATGGAACGATCCTCTTCGAGACGATCCCGCGCAAGGTGACGTTCAAGTCCCAGGATATCTATACGGCCACCACGATCGGCAATTCTGTCTATATCGACGGTGTTGCGCTGCCGCTCGGCAAGGGTTCGACGACGACGGGGCAGGGAAGCCTCCAGTCGCTCCTGCAGATTCGCGACGAGATTGCCCCCAACTTCCAGAAGCAGCTCGACGAAATCGCCCGTGGCCTCGTCTCGCTCTTCAAGGAGCAGAACACGGCAGGGCCCCCGGCCTATGTGCCGGGCCTCTTCACCTGGAGCGGCGGCACGGTCGATACTGGCGCCACCGCGGTCGCCGGGATGGCGTCGACCATCACGGTCAGCACCCGCGTAATCACCTCGCAGGGCGGCGATCCGATGCGTCTGCGCGATGGTGGCGTCAACGCCGCCGGCGTCGTCCTGAACACGTCAGGCGTCAGCGGTTATACAGCTGAACTCGACCGCCTTTATACGGCGATGACATCCGACATGGATTTCGACCCGGCAGCTGGAGCGCCGGTCGGCTTCGACGCCACGACGGGCATCGATTCAAACGTCAGCATCATGGAATATGCCACGAATTCCCTCGGCTGGCTCGAGCAGTACCGCAGCAACGCGACGACGGCGGCCGAAAACACTTCGGCGGCACTGTCGCGCTCCGACGAAGCCTATTCCAATGAGACCGGCGTCAACCTCGATGAGGAACTGACGCTGCTCCTTGATATCGAGCAGTCCTACAAAGCGGCGACCAAGATTCTGAACGCCGTAGACGAAATGCTGAAGTCATTGCTGGATATTGCGAGTTAAGCCATGAAGAGCTCATTTATTTCAAGTTCGGCCATTCAGAATGCAATGCGGTTGACGATCCGTCAGGCGCAGAACCAGATGACGAAGGCGACGATGGAAGCGACGACGGGGGTCTATGCGGATATCGGCGTCTCGCTCGGCGGCAATGCAGCCAGAAGCGTAGATTTCACCCGCGAGACTGACAGAATCGATTCAATCAAATCAAGCAATTCGCTTGTCAGCGCACGCATGGAATCCTCGCAGCTCGGTCTTTCCAAGATGAAGGATGTCGGCGATGGCCTCGTTTCGAAACTGACGGCGCTGCAGGGTAGCCATGATCCGGGCAGCATAACCGTCGCCATTCAGTCGGCCACCAGCGCACTTTCGACCATGATGGATACGGCCAACACCATGGTGAACGGGGAATATCTGTTCTCCGGCATCAACACGGACGTGCAGCCGCTGACCGACAAGACGACGGCCACGAGCGCCGCCATCGTCACTGCGCTCAACACTTATGCGGCCGGCCTCGTTCCGCCGAAAGCGGTCAGCGACCTCACCGGCGCTGAAATGGAGACCTTCATCACGTCGACGGTCGAGCCGATGTTCAGCGAAGCGAACTGGACGGCTGCAGGGACCGGCTGGTCGCAGGCGTCGAGCCAGAACATGACGAGCCGCATCAGCAACTCGGAAGTGATCGAATCTTCGACCAATGCCAATTCCGAAGGCATGCGTTATTTGGCGCTTGCTTCGGTCATGACCACCGCCCTGCTCGGCCAGAACCTCAGCACCGATGCAATGACGACGGTGTCAAAGCAGGCCATCAGCTACACGGCCAAGGCCACAAGCGGCCTCGTGACGCAGGCAAGTCAGCTTGGCCTCTCCCAGGAGCGCGTCAAGAAGTCCAACGACGCTCTCGACGCTCAGTCGAACATCATCAAGAACAAGCTGGTCGATCTCCAGGGCGTCGATCCCTACGAAGCCTCGACCCTCGTCAAGACTTTGGAAACGCAGCTTGAAACCGCTTACACGATCGTCTCGAAGATCCAGCAGTTGAGTCTCGTAAACTACCTTTGATGATCAAAGGCGCGCACAGAAGGATGCATGAATGTATCAGTTCTCATATGCCGAAGTCATGCAGGACTCGGTGGCCGACGCGAAAGAGCGGGAATGGCAGGTTCTTGACCGGTCCATAGAACTGCTGGCCTTGGCGCGCGACAAGGAAAAATACGGTCGGGAAGCCATCGAAGCCCTGTTTTATACGCGCCGGGTTTGGATCAGCTTTATCGAGGATCTGAAACATCCGGAAAACCAGCTGGATATCCAGCTCAGGGCTAACCTCATCTCGATTGCGATCTGGATATTGAAGGAATGCGACAGGATCAGAAAACGTCTGTCTAATAACTACCAGGGCATCATCGACGTTACCACCATCATCAGGGATGGACTTAAATGAAAAGTACACTTCGCATTTCTCTGAAGGCCGGAGAAAGAATCTTCATCAACGGCGCCGTCCTGCGTGTCGACCGCAAGGTCGCGCTGGAATTCCTGAACGATGTGACGTTCCTTCTCGAGAATCACGTCCTCCAGCCTGAAGGCGCAACGACGCCCCTGCGCCAGCTCTATTTCATCGCGCAGATGATCCTCATCAATCCCGAGGGCAAGGACCACTCGACGGCGATGTTCCGCAAGTCGATCACCATGCTGCTCACCTGCTTCAAGAACGAAGAGATCCTCGCTGAGCTGAAGCGGATCGATGCGCTTGTGTCGACCGGCCGCGCCTTCGACGCCTTGAAGGCGATCCGCGGTCTCTACGCGATCGAAGACAATATCCTCAACAATCACGAGCTGCCGCCGACGATGGTCGAGCAGATTCGCAGGGAGATCGCACCATGGCGGTAGACGCAACGTCAAGCGTGACGAGTTCGACCACGACGAGCTCGAGCTCAACTCAGAGCAAGGCGACGCTGAACTACGACAACTTCCTTCAGCTGCTCATCGCGCAGATGAAGAACCAGGATCCGACCGATCCGATGGATGCAAGCGAACAGGTCGCTCAGCTTGCCACCTTCTCGCAGGTCGAGCAGACGATCCAGACCAACACCAAGCTGGATACGCTCCTGGCAAGCTCGAGCCTGACCCAGGCCAGCAGCTATGTCGGCAAATATATGGAAAGCGCCGACGGCACCGTCAAAGGCGTCATCGATTCCGTCAAGGTTTATTCCGACGGCATCATTGCGACGACCACGGATGGCGATAAGATACTCGTGCAGGCGGGAATCACTGTCGCCGACGAGGCGCCGAGCAGCAGCTCCTGACGCAAAGGGGTGTCAGCGCGCCTGACAATGCCGATCAATCGCAGCCCTGTCATACGGGGCTGCTTCGAGGCGATATGAGGTTGCCTTCAGATGAATGAAGCTGATGCATTGGATCTGTTCCAGGCCGCAATCTGGACGGTCCTGATTGCCTCCGGTCCGGCGGTTCTCGCTGCGATGGTGGTGGGTCTCGTCATCGCGCTGATCCAGGCGCTGACCCAGGTACAGGAAGCGACACTGACCTTCGTGCCGAAGATTGTCGCGGTGCTGGTCGTGGTCGGAATCACCGCCCCCTTCGTCGGCTCGCAGATCTCCATTTTCACCAATCTGGTCTTTTCGCGCATTCAGTCGGGTTTCTGAGCCACCTTCGCGCAAGCTTCGCCATTTAATTCTCGATCCGAATTGGGCGGACTCATGTCCGCCTCCTCTCATGAAGAGACGGAATCGTCATGGCGCAACCACCTGCACTCCCCCTTCCGAAAGTCGCCCCGAGCCTGCGCGATATCGGTTTTGCCCTCGGCATCATCGGCATCATCTGCATTCTCTTCCTGCCGATCCCGCCGTTCCTGATCGATATGGGGCTGGCCTTCTCGATTGCTTTCTCGGTGCTGATCCTGATGGTCGCGCTATGGATCCAGAAGCCGCTCGATTTCTCGTCTTTTCCGACCATTCTGCTGATCGCAACGATGACACGATTGGCGCTGAACATCGCGACGACCCGCGTCATCCTGTCCCACGGCAATGAAGGCCACGATGCGGCCGGCGGCGTCATTGCCGGTTTCGCCAGTCTCGTCATGTCCGGCGACTTCGTCATCGGTCTGATCGTCTTCCTGATCCTCATCACCATCAACTTCATCGTCATCACCAAGGGTGCCACGCGTATCGCCGAAGTCGGCGCGCGTTTCACCCTGGACGCCATCCCCGGCAAGCAGATGTCGATCGACGCCGATCTCTCGGCCGGCATCATCGACGAAAAGGAAGCCCAGCGCCGGCGCAGGGAGCTCGAAGAGGAGAGCTCCTTCTTCGGGGCGATGGATGGTGCGTCGAAATTCGTGCGCGGCGATGCCGTCGCCGGCCTCATCATCACCGCGATCAACGTCTTCGGCGGCATCATCATCGGCTATTTCCGCCACGGCATGCCGATCGGCGAAGCGGCCGACGTCTTCGTCAAGCTCTCCGTCGGCGACGGCCTCGTCTCGCAGATGCCGGCCCTCATCGTTTCGCTCGCAGCCGGCCTTCTCGTGTCACGCGGCGGTACGACCGGCTCCACGGACCAGGCTGTCGTCAACCAGCTGAGCGGCTATCCCCGCGCGCTCTCCGTCTCGGCCGTCTTGATGTTCGTTCTCGGCCTGATGCCGGGCCTGCCGACCATTCCCTTCACCGTCCTCGGCGGTCTTCTCGCCTTCGGCGCCTGGTTCATTCCGCGGCAGGTCGAGGCTGAAAACAAGCTTCGCCGCGAACAGGAGGAAAAGAAGGTCGTTCAGAGCAAGGAACTGGAGAAGGATTCGGTCAAGTCGGTGCTCCGCACCTCCGAGATCGAGCTCGCGCTCGGCAAGATGGTGTCGACCCGCCTGCTCGGCGCTCACCAGGAGCTGGCGTTCCGCGTCGGCAAGATGCGCAAGAAGTTCGCCACTCAATACGGTTTCGTCGTGCCGGAAATCAAGGTCACGGACGACATCGCCATTCCCGAGAAGTCCTATCAGATCCGCATCCATGGCACGACGGTCGCATCTAACCTGCTGCGCGTAGGTGAAGTCCTGGTCGTCACCGGCGCCGGTCGCAAGCCGAGCATTCCCGGCGACGAAATCCGCGAACCCGCTTTCGGCATGCCGGCTGTCTCGATCCTCGAAAACTTCGCCGACGATCTGAAACGCGAAGGCTTCCAGCCGATCGACAACGTCTCCGTCGTGCTCACGCACATGAGCGAGGTCATCCGCAACAACCTGCCGCAACTTCTATCCTACAAGGACGTCAAGGTGCTGATCGACCGCCTCGACCCGGAATACAAGAAGCTTGCCGATGAGATCTGCTCGTCGCACATGTCCTATTCCGGCCTGCAGGCGGTGCTCAAGCTCCTGCTTGCCGAGCGCGTTTCAATCCGCAACCTGCATCTCATTCTCGAAGCGGTGGCCGAGCTTGCCCCGCATGTCAGGAAGACCGAGCAGATCGTCGAGCATGTCCGCATCCGCATGGCCCAGCAGCTCTGCGGCGATCTCGCCGATAATGGCGTCTTGCGTGTGTTGCGCCTCGGCAGCAAATGGGATCTCGCCTTCCACCAGGCGCTGAAGCGCGATGCCAAGGGCGAGGTGATCGAATTCGACATCGATCCGCGCAGCCTGGAGGAGTTCAGCGAGCAGGCCAGCAAAGTTATCCGTGAGTTCATGGATCGCGGCCTGCCATTCGCCCTTGTCACGTCGCCGGAAACACGATCCTATGTGCGCATGATCATCGAACGGCTGTTCGCCACGCTCCCGGTCCTGTCGCATGTCGAATTGGCCAAGGGCATCGAGATAAAGATTTTGGGCTCGATTTCATGATAACAGACCCGCAAGGGACGGTTCTTGCGCTGTTTCTGGTTTTCTGCCGGATCGGCGGCTGTGTGCTGGTTCTTCCGGGTTTTTCCTCGGCGCGCGTGCCTGAGCAGCTGCGCGTCTTCATTGCTCTCGCGCTGTCGATCGCCGTCATGCCGCTGCTCTGGGATACCGTTTATCCCGCCGTTCATACGGGATCCGCGACCTATATCGGCCTGATCTTCAGCGAATCACTGATCGGCGTGATGTACGGCATGCTGGCCAGACTCTATACGCTCGGCATGCAATTCGCTGCGACGATCCTCGCCATGATGGTCGGCTATACCCAGCCGGGTTCGGCCGATGTCATCGAAGACACTCCCGAGACCAGCCTTTCCGCCTTCATCACCTTTGCCGGCATCATGATTCTCTTCATCATGGATTTCCACCACATCGTCTTCCGCGCCCTGATCGATTCCTACACGACCATGCCTTTCGGCGGCCTGGTGCAGATGCGCGCGACGCTGATCTCCTTCACCGACACGCTCGAGCAGACGACCTACATCATGCTGCGGCTGTCGAGCCCCTTTCTGATCTACGGCATGATCTTCAACGTCTCGATCGGCTTCATCAACAAGCTGGCGCCGCAGATCCCGGTCTATTTCATTTCCACGCCCTATCTCCTGATGGGCGGGCTCTTCCTTCTTTACATCTCGATTGCGGCGCTGGTCAGCCAGTTCGGCCAAGCCTTCAGTTCGATCTATATCGGGCGATGAGGCTGTCATGATCGAGAAGAGCCGCTCCCAGAAGCTCAAGCGTCTCCTGTCGGTGCAGCGGCATATCGAAAGGATGGCGGAAAACGATCTGGCCGAAACCAGCCGTCAACGCATCGAGGTCAATGCGGCGATGGACGATGTCATCGTCGCGCTTGGCTCGATGGATCCCGTCCACCACGCTTTCTCGCAGAATTATGCCGATCGATTCGGCAGGCTCACCATCAAGGATCAGCAGCTGACCGGCATGCAGCAGATCCACGAGATGCGGCTGTCGCGCGAGCGCGCCAAGGCCGATCGGCTCGAAGAGGGCATGAAAGAGGCCTTGGACAATGAGCGCCGCGAGGCCGACGACAATGCCGTTTACGATGTAATCGATCAGCAATTCGCAACGCCAGCCTCCAGCAAGCTTCAAAAACCATAATCGTTGCGATCTTAATTCAGAGGATTGTAACGTGGCTATTTCGCCCCCCAGTGATCTGGTCCTGGACGTGGTCAAAGCTGCCGACCCCATGGAGGTTCAGGCAGCCCAGGAAAAATTGAAGGCAAACCGTGCGGCTTTTGCCGCGACGAGCCTCGCCGAGAACGGCAAGGGCTTCTCCAATACGGTCGACGTTCTCGATCACATCGGCCAGAAGAGCGGCCTCTCCAACATCCAGAACCGCACCAAGACCGAGGAGGTTCCGGAAAGCTACCGGAAGTTCGAGGCCATGGTGCTGCAGAACTTCGTCAAGTCGATGCTGCCGAGCGAGAGCGAAGACGTTTACGGCAAGGGCGCGACCGGCGATATCTGGAAGGGCATGATGGCCGAGCAGCTCGGCAACACCATGGCCAAGGGCGATGGCATCGGCATCGCCAAGCAGATGTACAGCGAGCAGCTGCGCCGCCAGGAAGGCAAGATCGTCAACGCTTCGACCGATGATCGCGACCGCAACACAGCGCTCAGCATGATCGACGACTTCCAGCGCAGGACCTTCGGCACGCCGACCGCCGACTCCAAGACAGCAAGCGACACATAATCGAGGACACAATGGAAATAGTTTCGAACGAATACAGGATCAAATCCGTTCTCGGACGCCTCGAGATGATCATCGACAATGAGAACACCCGGATCGGCAACGATCCGCAATTTGATCTCAAGGTCTCCAACGCGCATAAGAGCCGTTGCCTCTACGAGCTGTCGATGCTTTTCCGCGATACCGATCCGGCCGAGCTTGCCGCTGCCCATCTCGATCAGCTGCACGGCCTGAAAAAGAAACTGGTTCTGAACGCCAGGCGTGTCGAGGCGCATCTCGAAGCGGTTCGTGCCGTGGCCGACCTCCTGAAGAATGCGGTTCAGGACGCCGACGCCGACGGCACCTATTCCCAGGAACAATTCGCCGCGCGTGGAAACTGATGGTCAAGCTCGTCCTTACCGGTATCTGGGTTTGCGCCATCACCTTGGCCTCGGTCTATTTTTCGGTGTACCTGGCGACGGCGCCGGCACCCGCGGCAACGGATTCCAAGCAGAGCGCGCTCGAACTGGTGAAAGGTGAAACGATCACTGTGCCGGTCATCGGCGACGGTGCGATCATCGGTTATTTTCTCGGCCGCATTTCCTTCATGATGAACAAGGACATGCTGAAGGGCGTGACCTTGCCGCTCACCGAGATGACGACCGACGAACTTTTCAGCCTGCTCGTCGGCAACAAGATGGTCGATCTTGCCCACATCAAATCCTTCGACCCGAAAGCCTTTCGCGAGGAGATCAGGAAGGGCATGAACGAGCGCCTGGGCGGCGAGTATGTCGCTGACGTGATGCTGGAGCAGCTCGATTATCTCTCCAAGGAAGAGGTCAAGGAAAATTCGGCCGGTCAACCGAAGAAGCTCGGCGCACCGGTCAAGATCGTCGAGGGCGCCCCAGCCGAGGAAGCATCGGCCCCCGCACATTGAAGCAACCGATCATCGATGCACAAACGGCGCCTTCGGGCGCCGTTTGTCGTTGGGCCGCCTTTGGTTAACAAACTACTTATGCGAGCATCAAAATCCAAGGAATTTTCCTAAGGGTTGTTTGAAACCGTCCTGCTATATCAGGTGGCACAGCTTGGCATGCGCCGTTTTCCGCGATCGGGGCGACGCCGTCCATGCGTGACGCGACCGGTTCTTTCGAGACCTCCGGGGTGCGGAAATATGGGCTTGTTTTCCGGGATTTCGGGCGCATGACGCACCCTCGGCAGGAGGTAGGAATGAATTTGATTGCAAACTTCGCGGTGCTTGCGTCGCGGCGGACGATCTTCGATCTGCCGGTCTGCGATCTCGGCTGGGACGATGCCCTCGTTTTTATCAACGAGCTGGCGTCCATTCCCGTCGGCCAGACCGTGGTTTGCTTCGTCAACGCCCATAACATGCTGACGGCGCTGCGCGACGATGAATATTACCGGATCATGTCGCACAACTTGGTGCTGCCGGATGGTATCGGCCTCAATATAGCATCGCAGATCGCCCACGGTGGGCCATTTCCCGCCAATCTGAACGGCACCGACTTCGTGCCGGCCCTGCTCACCTTCATGGAGACCCCGCGCCGCATCGGTCTCATCGGAGGCAAGCGCTCGGTCGTCGAGGCGGCGGCGGAAAATTTCCGCAAGCACACGCCCTGGCATGAGTTTGTAGTTATTTCCGATGGATTTTTCGACAAGGTCGACTCCACGGATGTCATCGAGGAGGTCGAGCGCCAGAAACTCGATATTCTGATCGTCGGCATGGGGACGCCGCTGCAGGAGAAATGGGTTCATGACAATATCCGTGCCGACCATGCGCGCCTGGTGCTGACGGTGGGCGCGCTCTTCGACTTCGTCTCCGGCGCCGTGCCGCGAGCGCCAAAGACCGTACGGATGATGCGTCTGGAATGGTCCTATCGCCTGATACAGGAGCCCGCGCGCCTGTGGCGGCGCTACATCGTCGGCATTCCGGTCTTCCTCTTTCATGTCCTGCGCTACCGCTTCCGCCGGCGCGAAAGAATGCTCAGCCATCCGGAAGAGGCCCGCAACGTCGTGCAGCCGGCGGCCGATCGCAAGAAGGCGAGCTGAGCCTGGAGTGTCCGCGCGTTTGACGCGCAGCAGCGCTATCGAGAATCGGACCGCAATTCTTGCCGGCTGCGGTTAACCATTTCTTTGCCATGAATATTTAGAGTGACTTAATCATCTGCTTCGCATGCGGATGAGTAAACTCGGCCATCATGTGCATGAGATGTGGCGCAAATGTACGATAGCAGGGCCAGAAGTAGTTTTCTCGATCACGCAGCCGCAAGGCCGCGCGCCCATGAGGATCCCTATCGGCCGCCCGGATCAAACGGACCGGATATCGCCCCGCCCGAAGCCGACCTGCTGCGCGCCATCGGCCGCGTGCTGGAAGAGCAGCGCATGAGGGCGGCGCCCGAGGCGCCGCTCGTCGACCGCATCGAAACAATTCTCGGCAACCGCCTCCGGGCTGCCAATGATGTCGGCCATCGACTTCCGCCGGAACTAGCTCGATATGAGGAGCCGGTGGCTTCCGCCGGAGAGCCGGCGATTTCGGTCGAACCGCTGGCCGCAATTCATCAGGAAACGCTCGAGCCCCGCCAGGCAGCACCGCAACGCCGCTCGGACAGGGCCGGCTTTGCGGTAACGGTCGCTGCCGCAACGATCCTGGGCGCCGGCCTGCCGATGCTGATGCCGGCTGCGCCCGTCCTCTACCGCGCCGAAGCGACGCTTGCTGTGAAAACGGATGCCGCAAGCCGCGCCGCTTTCACGCAGGCTGCGGCGAAGGGACTGCTGTCGGCGCGCGTGGCTGCGTCGACGGTCGCCACCCTGAAGCTCGATCACGATCCCGAATTCGTCGGCACGGGCGCCAATGCGTTCGCCGTTGCGCTCGATCTTCTCTCGGCGACCGGTGCTGCCGCCGATCCGGCCTCGCGCGCCGAGGTCGCGCTGAGACGTGCAGTCGAGATTGTGCCCGATGCCGCCGCCGGCACGATCCGGGTGCGGGTGACGACCGGCGACGGCGCCAAATCCACCCGCATCGCCGCAAGGCTTGCCGAGGCAGCGGGCGGCGACGCACGCGGCGGCAACACCGAAACCGACGCGGTTTTGCGCAAGGCCTATGACGAGGCTCGGGCGGAGCTTGCCGCCTTCACGGCAAAGAGCGGCGAAGGCAACGTCAAGGTGGCGATCGATCTTCGCCGCCAGATCGACCGGCTTGATGCCGATCTGAAAGAGGCAGACCAGAACATTCTCGCGGCCAAGGCGCAGGCCGACCGGCTGAAGGCGGCGAAGCTTGCCGGCGTGCTGGACGGTTCCGTGCCCTCCGACATGCTCTCGCCGGCGATGCAGGACTGGCGCGACAAATATGCGGTCGCCAGGACGACGCTTGCGCAGCTTTCGGCTGAGCTTGGCCCGCGTCATCCGCGCCTGTTGCAACAGCAGGCCGAAACCGACGGCCTCAAGGAGAACATGGGCAGGGAGCTTGCCCGGCTCGCACAGGTCGCCAATGCCGCCGCCAAGGCTGCGGTCGATGCACGCAAGGGCCTGAACGACCGCCGCAACACGCTGATCGCCCAGAGCCGGGATACCGGCGTCGATCTGTCGCGGCTGACCGAGCTGCGAGAGAAGGCGAATGCCGCCCGCTCGCGCCTGGATGATGCGACGTCCGCATCGGCGACAGCCGGCGACGGCCATGTCACCGTTTTGAAACCGCCGCTGACATCGGCGATATCGGCAAAGAGTGGTCTGACCGGCCGCGCTCTGGCCGGCGCCGCCACGGGCCTGGCAATCGGTCTTGCCCTGGCTTTCCTGCTGTCCTTGCGCAAATCCGTCGCGTCTCCTGCAACGGAGTTGCCGGCATCTCCGCCCGTTGCTTCTCCGCCGCCATTGCCCCTGCCAGCCCCGGCGGCGGTCGACGAGATCGCGCTGCTGCGCTCCGAAATCTCAGGCCTGCGGGACCGGCTTCGGGTTCATGTGATGGAAACGCGGCAACCGCGGCGCTGAAGCACCCATTTCCTTGCAAATTTGATATTGCCTTGCCGCTTTCCGACAGGATAGGGCGTTAGCGGGCATTTGACGCTCGTCAACTATTCCTAGATTGACGCAAAACAGGGCGGAGATACGCGTGACGACAGTAATCGACGGCAAGAACGTAGCTGCATCGGTCATTCAGACGGTCAAGAGTGCGACGGCAGCGCTGGAAAAAATGAGCGGCGTCACGACAGGCCTTGCGGTCATCATCGTCGGCGACGATCCGGCAAGCCATGCCTATGTCGGCTCCAAGAGCCGCATGGCCAAGGAATGTGGCTTCAAGTCCGTTCAGCACACGCTGCCGGCGGACACGAAGCAGGAAGAGCTCGCAGCGCTTGTCGCCACGCTTAATGCCGATCCGTCGATCCACGGCATCCTGGTGCAGTTGCCGTTGCCGAAACCGCTCGACAGTGAACCGATCATCCAGTCAATCCTGCCGGAAAAAGATGTCGATGGCCTCAGCGTCGTCAATGCCGGCAAGCTCGCCACCGGCGACCTGAAGACCGGGCTGGTCTCCTGCACGCCGGCCGGCGCCATGGTCTTCGTCCGCCGCACCCATGGCGAGGATCTCTCCGGGCTCAATGCTGTCGTCATCGGCCGTTCCAACCTGTTCGGCAAGCCGATGGCGCAATTGCTGCTCAACGCCAATGCGACGGTGACGATCGCTCACTCCAGAACCACGAACCTCGCCGAGGTCTGCCGCAATGCCGATATTCTGGTCGCCGCCGTCGGCCGGCCGGAGATGGTCAAGGCCGATTGGGTCAAGCCGGGCGCGACGGTGATCGACGTCGGCATCAATCGCGTCCCGGCTCCTGAGAAAGGCGGGGGCAAGACCCGGCTCGTCGGCGACGTCGCCTTCCGCGAAGTCTCCGAGATTGCCAGCACCATCACGCCCGTGCCCGGCGGCGTCGGGCCGATGACCATTGCCATGCTGATGGCCAACACAGTCATCGCCGCTCATCGCGCTGCAGGGCAGACACCGCCGCAGTTCTGATTATGGCTGCTGCGGTGCAGGGCCGGTCGAGGCCCTGACGATCAGTTCGGTTTTCCAGAGCTCCTGTTCGGGAAAGGGGCCTGCCTGTTTCACCGTGCCGATCAGCCGCTGCGCGATGCGAACGCCTGCGGCCCGCAGCGAGGAGCGTGTCGTCGTTAGCGGCACCGAAAAGCTCTCGGGCTTCAACAGCGGCAGCACGTCGTCATGGGCGATCAGCGAGATGTCTTCGCCGAGCCGCAATCCGGCCTGGTTCACTGCGCGGATCGCCCCGAGTGCCAGTACCGTGCTGGAGCAGAGGATTGCCGTCGGGCGGTTCGGCAGCTGCAGGAAGCGCTCCATCGAAAGCAGGCCCTGCTCATCGGTCATCAACGCATGGCTGATGCAATCCTCGTCGAGAGTGAGCCCGCGCTCGGCAAGAGCGACTGTCACGCCATTCCTCCTGCGAATCGCGAAATCCAGATGCATTGGCCCGTTCATCAGCGCAAAGCGCGTATGACCGAGCTGCAGCAGGAGCCGCGTCGCATCGTAGAAGGCGCCCTCATTATCGATGTCGAGATAGGGATAGTCCGGATCCGTCCCGAAGGAGCGGCCATGCACGACATAGGGCATGGAGAGGGATTTCAGCATGGGAAGCCGCGGGTCGTGGCCGCGCATATAGGCGACGAACAGCGCATCGACATTGCCGCTGATCGCAAGGCGCCGGAGCGCCGCCACCTCGTCGTCCGGGTCGGATGGCATGATGACGAAGTGAAAATCGTGGCGCACGGCCTCTTCGCCGAGCCCGGCCAGAAATTCGCCGAAATGCACGTCGGACTGATGGCCCGGCGCCGTCGGCATGACAAGGCCGATCGAGCCCGCCTTGCCGGTCGCAAGCCGCTGGGCAGCCTTGTTCGGCCGGTATCCGGTTTCCTTGACAGCCTGGAGCACGCGCTCCCGGGTCGCTTCGTTGACCTCGGGATAGCCGTTGAGGGCTCGGCTCACTGTCGTCTGCGAAAGCCCCAGCAATTCCGATAGCTGTTTGAGATTCACCTGCTATGCTTCCTCCCGGCCCGCTTGGCGCCTCGACAGGCAAGCCGCCTCCCAGCGACATCCAAAGCGCTTTCAATTATGTATTCATTTGGCGCGCTTGACTCAAGAAAAATCGCTCCATATTGCCCAGGAGAAACCGGTGGACGGCGCCATTCCGCATGTCTGCGGCGACTTTTCGCGAAATGACTTGACTTCGCTCCACCGAAAGTGGAATGAGTTGGGTGCCAAAGCGCTTTGAAAATTTCCGTTGAAGAAGTTTGGCGCTGTTGAGTTTGTGATGGGAGGTTGATCACATGAAAAAGTCATTTTTGATGAGCGTTGCCGTGGCGGCGCTTTTTGCCGGTGCTGCGTCCGCGGCCGATCTGAAGTTTGCGCCGGGACAAGATGCCAAGTTCAACTGGAAGAGCTATGACGAATTCAAGGCCGCTCATGCCGACCTGAAGGGGCAGCCGCTGACGATCTTCGGCCCGTGGCGCGGTGAGGACGAGGCGTTCTTCCGGAGCGTTCTCGCCTATTTCACCGAAGCGACCGGAATCGACGTCAAATATTCCTCTTCCGAAAACTACGAACAACAGATCGTCATCGACACGCAGGCAGGCTCGCCGCCGAACATCGCTGTTCTGCCGCAGCCGGGGCTGCTGGCCGATCTCGCCGGCAAGGGCTTCCTGACGCCGCTCGGCGACGACAATTCCAAGTGGATCAAGGACAATTACGGCGCCGGCGACAGCTGGGTCGGTTATGGCACCTACAAGGGCAAGGACGGCAAGGAAGCCTTCTACGCCTTCCCTTATAAGGCCGACGTCAAGTCGCTCGTCTGGTACGTGCCGGAGAATTTCGAGGAAGCCGGCTATAAGATCCCGACGACCATGGAAGAGCTCCATGCCCTGACCGACCAGATCGTCAAGGATGGCGGCGTTCCCTGGTGCATCGGTCTCGGTTCCGGCGGCGCGACCGGCTGGCCGGCGACCGATTGGGTCGAGGACATCATGCTGCGCATGCAGCCGCCGGAAGCCTACGACAAGTGGACGACCAACGAGCTGAAGTTCACCGATCCGGCCGTGGTTGCCGCGATCGACGAATTCGGCAAGTTCGCCAAGAACGAGAAATATGTAAACGGTGGTGTCGCAGCCGTGGCCTCGACCGATTTCCGCGACAGCCCGAAGGGCCTCTTTACCGTTCCGCCGAAGTGCTACCTGCACCATCAGGCCTCGTTCATACCCTCCTTCTTCCCTGAGGGCACGAAGCTCGGACAGGACGCCGACTTCTTCTATATGCCGACCTATGCTTCGCATCCCGAACTCGGCAAACCGGTGCTCGGCGCCGGCACGCTCGTCTCGATCACTAAGGACTCGAAGACGGCCCGCGCCTTCATCGATTTCCTGAAGACCCCGATCGCACACGAGGTCTGGATGGCGCAGTCGAGCTTCCTGACACCCTACAAGGGCGTCAGCACGGAGGCCTATGCCAATCCGCAGATGAAGAAGGAAGGCGAGATCCTGACGTCGGCCACCACCTTCCGCTTTGACGGTTCCGACCTGATGCCGGGCAAGATCGGCGCAGGCGCCTTCTGGACGGGCATGGTCGATTTCGTCGGCGGCAAGACTGCCGAAGAGGCGGCCGGCGAAATCCAGAGCGCCTGGGACGGCATCAAATAATCGTTAATACGATGCCGCCGGTTTGCCGGCGGCGTGGCCTGCGTGACTGGCCGGGTTCTCAAAGAGCCCGGCCTTCGCGGGATATATTGTGACTGGGCAATCAAACAGATTGACGGTGGCCGGCCTTGATCCGTCAGAATAAAATCCGGTCGGAATGAAATCAGGGGAAGCAGGGGAGGGCGAAATGCTGTTGCAGATAGTGTCCGCGTTGGGCGTCGTGGTCGTGGCCGTTGTCGCGTGCTCGGCCTATTTCTATTTTTCGAACAAGATTCTGGATCTGGCTCTGCCGGTGAAGGATGGCGACATCCGCGCCGCATCGCGCAACCTCAACCGGCGCGCACTGATCCGGCCGTGGTTGTTCATCGGGCCGGCGCTGTTCCTGCTTTTCGTCTACCTCGTTTATCCCGTCGTCGCGACCTTCATCCTCTCCTTCTACGACCGCACCGGTCTGCAGTTCGTCGGCCTTGCCAACTACAAATGGGCGATTGGGGACCGCGAATTCCGCCAGTCGATCTTCAACAACATCCTCTGGCTTGCCGTCGTGCCGGCCGCCTGCACCTTCTTCGGCCTTGTCATCGCCGTGATGACAGACCGCATCTGGTGGGGCAATATCGCCAAGAGCATCGTCTTCATGCCGATGGCGATCTCTTTCGTCGGCGCATCGGTCATCTGGAAATTCATCTATGAATATCGCGGCGGTAACGACGTCCAGATCGGCTTGCTGAACGCCATCGTCCAGCTCTTCGGCGGCACGCCGGAAGTCTGGATCTCGGTTCCTTTCTGGAACAATTTCTTCCTGATGATCATCCTGATCTGGATCCAGACCGGTTTCGCCATGGTCATCCTGTCGGCGGCGCTGCGCGGCATCCCGGAAGAGACGATCGAGGCCGCCGTCATCGACGGCGCCAATGGCTGGCAGATCTTCTGGCGCATCATGGTGCCGCAGGTCTGGGGCACCATCGCCGTGGTTTGGACGACGATCACCATCCTCGTCCTCAAGGTCTTCGACATCGTGCTGACCATGACGAACGGCCAGTGGCAGACAATGGTGCTGGCGAACCTGATGTTCGACTGGATGTTCCGCGGCGGCGGCGATTCCGGCCGAAGCGCCGTCATCGCCATCATCATCATGCTTGCCGTCACGCCGATCATGATTTGGAACGTGCGCCGTGCCAACCGCGAACTGAAGGGCCATTGAGATGACCGCTGTCGGAAGCTATTTCAAGATCGGTCCCGCCCGTCTCTTCGTTCACCTCGCCGTTCTGCTGATCGTCATCATCTGGCTGATCCCGACGCTCGGCATCTTCGTCAGCGCCCTGCGCGACAAGGACCAGATCGTCGTCTCCGGATGGTGGACGGCCTTTGTCGGCTCGACGCAGACCGTCGCCGTCCGCCTGGGCACGCCCGATCAGCAAAAGCAGGAAGGCGCCACTTACGTCATTTCAGGCAATGTGCTGGAAGGGCAGACCGGCCGCTCGGTAAAAGCCTTCGGCAACCGCGTGCAGCAGCCGGCCGCTTTCGAAGCCGGCGAGACCGCCGATCTCGGTGATGGCGAAATGCTGCAGATCAACAGCGACGGCGGCTATCGCTATACCAAGAACACGGCCTTTTCACCTGACGAGCGGCCGCGGCGCATCTACGTGTCCGTCTCGGCGCCGCCGCAATTCACGCTGCAGAACTACAGGACGGTTCTGACCGGCGAAGGCATCGGCCAGTCCTTCATCAATTCGCTGACGGTGACGATCCCGGCGACGATCATCCCGATCCTGATTGCCGCTTTTGCCGCCTATGCCCTGAGCTGGATGGAGTTTCCCGGCCGCGCGCTGCTGATTGCGCTCGTCGTCGGCCTCATCGTCGTGCCGCTGCAGATGTCGCTCATTCCGCTGCTTCGCCTCTACAACGAGATCGGCAATATGCTCGGCCAGCCGTCGAAGACCTATCCCGGTATCTGGTTCGCGCACACCGCCTTCGGCATGCCGCTCGCCATCTTTCTCCTGCGGGCCTATATTGCCGGCCTGCCGAAGGAGATCATCGAATCCGCCCGCGTCGACGGCGCGAGCGACTTCGAGATTTTCACCCGTATCGTTTTGCCCTTGTCCTTCCCGGCACTCGCCTCCTTCGCCATCTTCCAGTTCCTGTGGGTATGGAACGACCTGCTCGTCGCCATGGTCTTCCTCGGCACCGATCAGGATCACCTCGTGCTGACCGGCAGGCTGAACGCGCTGCTCGGCTCGCGCGGCGGCAATTGGGAGATTTTGACGGCGTCGGCCTTCGTCACTATCGTCGTGCCGCTGCTCGTCTTCTTCGGACTGCAGCGTTATCTGGTGCGTGGTCTGCTGGCGGGTTCGGTCAAGGGCGGCTGACAATCCACCGAAATGTGACGAACAGGATATCTTATGAACGTGGCTTCCCAATCGATCTTGACCGCCGACAAGGACTGGTGGCGCGGCGCGGTGATCTATCAGATCTATCCGCGCTCCTACCAGGATTCGAACGGCGACGGCATCGGCGATCTGAAGGGCATCACCGCCCGCCTGCCGCATGTGGCGAGCCTCGGCGTCGACGCGATCTGGATCTCGCCCTTCTTCACCTCGCCGATGCGCGATTTCGGTTACGACGTTTCCGATTACGAGAATGTCGATTCGATCTTCGGCACGCTGGTGGATTTCGACACGATGATATCAGAGGCCCATCGCCTCGGAATCCGCGTGATGATCGATCTCGTCATCTCCCACAGCTCGGACCAGCACCCCTGGTTCGTGCAGAGCCGTTCCAGCAAGACCAATGCCAAGGCTGATTGGTATGTCTGGGCCGACGCAAAACCCGATGGCTCGCCGCCGAATAACTGGCTGTCGATCTTCGGCGGCTCCGCATGGGCGTGGGACCCGACGCGCATGCAGTATTACCTGCACAATTTCCTGACCTCGCAGCCGGATATGAACCTGCATAACCCGGAAGTGCAGGATCGTCTGCTCGATGTCGTGCGCTTCTGGCTCAATCGCGGCGTCGACGGTTTCCGCCTCGATACCATCAATTTCTATTTCCACGACCCGCTCTTGCGCGACAATCCGGCGCTTGCGCCCGAGCGGCGCAACGCCTCGACGGCGCCGGCGGTCAATCCCTATAACTTCCAGGAGCATATCTACGACAAGAACCGGCCGGAGAACCTTGCCTTCCTGAAGCGTTTCCGCGCCGTGCTCGAAGAGTTCCCGGCAATCGCCGCCGTCGGCGAGGTGGGTGACAGCCAGCGCGGCCTCGAAATCGTTGGCGAATATACCTCCGGCAATGACAAGATGCACATGTGTTATGCCTTCGAGTTCCTGGCGCCCGATCCGCTGACGCCGGAGCGCGTCGAGGAGGTGATGGAGGATTTCGAAGCTGCCGCACCCGATGGCTGGGCCTGCTGGGCCTTCTCCAATCATGACGTCATGCGTCACGTCAGCCGCTGGGGCGGGCTGGTCGCCGATCACGACGCCTTCGCCAAACTCTATGCCTCGCTGCTCTTGACGCTGCGCGGCTCCGTCTGCCTCTACCAGGGCGAGGAGCTGGCGCTGACGGAAGCCGATCTCGCCTATCAGGATCTGCAGGATCCTTATGGCATTCAGTTCTGGCCTGAGTTCAAAGGCCGCGACGGCTGCCGCACGCCGATGGTCTGGGACAGCCACGTCGCCCAGGGCGGTTTTTCAACCGTCAAGCCCTGGCTGCCGGTGCCGGTCGAGCACATCCTGCGCGCGGTCAACGTCCAGCAGGGCGACGAGACTTCGGTGCTGGAGCACTATCGCCGCTTCATTGCCTTTCGCAAGTTGCATCCGGCCTTTGCCAAGGGTGAAATCGAATTCGAGGAGGCGCAGGGCGACAGCCTGGTCTTCACCCGCGAATACGGCGATGAAAAGCTGCTCTGCATTTTCAACATGAGCCCGGCCGAGACCGGCGTCACTCTGCCTGCGGGAGAATGGCAGGCATTGACGGGCCATGGCTTTACCAGCAACAACTATGGCGACAAGATCGATATTCCGGCCTGGGGGGCGTATTTCGCCCGTCTCGCTTAAGGATCAGGAGGGGAGTGACAAATGACTGGACTGACACTGAAGGACATCCGCAAATCCTACGGTTCCGTGGATGTTCTCCATGGTATCGACCTCGATATCAAGCAGGGCGAATTCATCGTCTTCGTCGGTCCGTCCGGTTGCGGCAAGTCCACGCTTCTGCGCATGATTGCCGGTCTCGAGGCGATTACCGGCGGCGAGATGTATATCGACGGCCAGCTCGTCAATGACGTGCCGCCATCGAAGCGCGGCATCGCAATGGTCTTCCAGTCCTACGCGCTCTATCCCCACATGACCGTCTACGACAATATGGCCTTCGGCATGAAGATCGCCGGCGAAAGCAAACAGGAGATCGACCGCCGTGTCCGCGCGGCGGCCGAGAGCCTGCAACTGACCAAATATCTCGACCGCCTGCCGAAGGCGTTGTCGGGCGGCCAACGCCAGCGCGTGGCGATCGGCCGCGCCATCTGCCGCGATCCCAAGGTCTTCCTGTTCGACGAGCCGCTGTCCAACCTCGATGCAGCGCTGCGCGTTGCCACCCGTATCGAAATTGCCCGCCTTAACGAGCAGATGGCCGATACGACGATGATCTACGTCACCCACGACCAGGTCGAGGCGATGACGCTCGCCGACCGTATCGTCGTCCTCTCGGCCGGCAATATCGAGCAGGTCGGCGCGCCGCTGGAACTCTACGAACGCCCGGCCAACCTCTTCGTCGCGAAATTCATCGGCTCGCCCGCCATGAACATCATTCCCGCGACGATTGCCGGGGCCGGCAGCCAGACGACCGTAACGCTGACCGGCGGCATGTCGGTGACATTAGATGTGGCGACCGAAGCTTCCGAGAAAGGCAAGCAGGCGAGCTTCGGCGTTCGTCCCGAAGATCTGAGGATCGCCGACGGGAGCGACTATGTTTTCGAGGGCGAAGTCTCGATCGTCGAGGCGCTCGGCGAAGTGACGCTGCTTTATATCGAGGGCCTGGTTCCCGGTGAGCCGATCGTTGTCAAGTTGCCGGGCATTTACGATGTCCATAAGGGCCAGAAGATGCGCTTTGCCGCCGATCGGCAGAAGCTGCATCTCTTTGACGCGACCGGCCACACCTATCGGAAATGAGGAAGCCATTTTTGGGGTAATAACACCAGAAATTGTGCGGGACGGGCCGAATTCTCACTTTCTGTTAAAGATCGGCTGCTACCTTTTCCCAGTCGATTTACGAGGGGGACAAGCACGTGGCCGCTTCCAATCCATCACAGCCAAGACCTCACTTCCTGAGCAAGGAAGAATCCTTCATGTATGACCGCGAGGCGCGGTTCAAGATGGAGGACACAATGAATGCCGCGCGCATCGAATATACGGAAAAGGGCGTCATGCACGCGGCTTCGCGCCGCTGCGATATCGTCCGCATCTCGATGAGCAGCGCGACGCTCGCCATCCTGACCCAGTTCAACCTGCCGAAGCAGTTCTATCTGGATATTCCGGATGCCCGCATCACCAAGGTCGGTTGCCTGCTGATGAAGGTGAATGCCAACAACACGATCGAGGTGCGTTTCCTGCGACTGCTGACCCAGAAGGAACTCAACAAGATCTTCGTCTACAGCACGCACCCGGCGCACAAGGATTACGTTCTCGATATCCGCGCCTAAGGATATCACCGGACCTGATACAGAAAACCCGCGGGGTGCTTCGTGCGCACCCCGCGGGTTTTTGTTTGCTCCGGGCGTTCGTGCTCAGTGGAAAAGCACGCTCGCACCCTGATCGGAAGCGCCGACGGCGCGGCGGAAGGGGGCGAAGAGTTCACGGCCCATGCCGAATTCATTGTCGGAGAGATCGATGCTCACCGGCTCGCGCTCGGCCATGTCGGCTGCGTCGACCAGCACTTCGAGCGTGCCCTTGATTGCGTCGAGGCGAATGATGTCGCCGTCCCGGATGCGGGCAATCGGGCCGCCGTCGACGGCTTCCGGGGTGACGTGGATCGCCGCCGGTACCTTTCCGGATGCGCCGGACATGCGCCCGTCGGTTAGGAGCGCCACGCGGAAGCCGCGATCCTGCAGCACGCCGAGCGGCGGCGTCAGCTTGTGCAGTTCCGGCATGCCGTTCGCCTTCGGCCCCTGGAAGCGCACGACGGCGACGAAATCGCGGTTGAGCTTGCCTTCCTTGAAGGCGTCCTGCAGTTCCTGCTGGCTGTGGAAGATGATCGCCGGCGCCTCGATGACGTGGCGCTCCGGCTTGACGGCCGAGATTTTGATAACCGCCTTGCCGAGGTTGCCGCGCAGCATCTTCAGCCCGCCATTCGCCTGGAAGGGCGTCTCGATGTTGGCAAGCACCTTCGGATCGTGGCTCTTGTCCGGCGACGGTTCGCGCAGCACGGTGCGGTTCTCGCCGAGGCGGGCATCGACCGTATAAGCTTCGAGGCCCTGGCCGAAGACGGTGCGAACGTCGTCATGCACCAGCCCGTGCTTCAAGAGTTCCTTGATGAGGAAACCCATGCCGCCGGCCGCCTGGAAATGGTTCACGTCGGCAAGGCCGTTCGGATAGACGCGGGCAAGCAGCGGCACGATTTCGGAAAGCTCGGCGATGTCCTGCCAGGTCAGCTGAATGCCGGCTGCCCGCGCCATGGCGACGAGGTGCAGCGTGTGATTGGTCGAGCCGCCGGTCGCATGCAGGCCGACGACGCCGTTGACGACGGAGCGCTCATCGATCATCTCGCCGGCCGGCGTGAATTCGTTGCCGAGTGCCGTGATCGCCAGCGCCCGCTTGGCGGCTTCGCGCGTCAGTGCTTCGCGCAGCGGCGTGCCGGGGTTGATGAAAGAGGATCCCGGCATGTGGAAACCCATGATCTCCATCAGCATCTGGTTGGAATTGGCGGTGCCGTAGAAGGTGCAGGTGCCGGGACCATGATAGGACTTCGATTCCGCCTCCAGCAGCTCGGCGCGGCCGACCTTGCCCTCGGCAAAGAGCTGGCGCACGCGCGACTTCTCGTCATTCGGCAATCCCGTCGTCATCGGACCGGCCGGAACGAAGATCGACGGCAAATGACCGAAGGACAGGGCCGCGATGACAAGGCCCGGCACGATCTTGTCGCAGACGCCGAGGAAGAGGGCGGCATCGAACATGTTGTGGGATAGGCCGACGCCCGCGGCCATGGCGATCAGGTCTCGCGAGAAGAGCGAGAGCTCCATGCCAGGCTGTCCTTGGGTGACGCCGTCGCACATGGCGGGCACGCCGCCGGCCACCTGGGCGACACCGCCAGCCTCGGCGGCCGCCTCGCGGATGATTGCCGGATAGGTCTCGAACGGCTGGTGGGCCGAGAGCATGTCATTATAGGCGGTGATGATGCCGAGGTTGGGGACATGGTCGCCGGCGAGCGCGTCCTTATCGGCGGGGGAACAGATGGCGAAGCCGTGGGCGAGGTTGGCGCAACCGAGCACCGAGCGCTGCACGCCCTTTGAAGCTGCGGCGCGCAGGCGGTCCAGGTAGCGCTCGCGGGTCGGCTTCGAGCGTTCGACGATGCGATCCGTGATCGCAGAAATGCGTGCATGAGCGGACATGGAAAATCCCTGCCTTATTCGTTGTCTCTAACTCTCTCGGCGGCTCCGGCCTGAATCCGGATCCGGGTCTGGGGCCGATCAGGGAGCCCAGTAGATCTCGACCGGGGAAGTGGCCCGGCGCAGAACGGCGCGGATCGGCATTTCTGCCTCGTCACCGCTGCCTTCCGCCTTGGCGAGAACGTCTTTTTTGCCTTCGCCCTCGATATGGAGCACCAGGAGTGCGGCATCCTGAAGACTGGAGAAGGTGAAGGTCAGGCGCGGCTCGCCGGCTCCTTCCGCTTCCATCGGGATGACGCCGCGCGGCGTCGATGCGTCGAGCGCCTGGGCAAGATTGCTGCCGCCCGGAAAGAACGAGGCCGTGTGGCCATCGCCGCCCATGCCGAGGATCACCACGTCGAAGGGGATGCCTATTTCGGCGCTCTTTTCCGTCGCAAGCCTTGCGGCCTCTTCGACCGAAGCTGCCGGCTGGTAAAGCGGCACGAAACGCGCCGCCTTCGCCTTGTTCTGCAAGAGATTGGCATCGACCAGCAGATGATTCGAGCGCGGATTGTCGGCCGGTACGAAGCGTTCGTCCACCAGCGTGATCGTCACCTTGTCCCACGCAATGTCGCGTGTCGAAAGCGCCTGGAAGAAGGCCTTCGGCGTCGAACCGCCGGAAACGGCCATGGACGCCGCACCTCGAGCGGAGATGGACGCCGAGAGCGTATCGGCAACCTTATCGGCGAGGCTGCCGGCGAGTTCGGCGGCACTGGCGAAGGAATGCAGGGTTGAGGCCATCGATGTCGTCCTAGATGTCGTCATGCCAGGTGCGGCCGTCGCGCTCGATCAGCGCGATGGCCTGGCTCGGGCCCCAGGTGCCAGCTGTATAGCCCTGCACCTGCTGGCCGGTCGTTTCCCAACCCTTGAGGATCGGATCCACCCATTTCCAGGCGGCTTCGACTTCGTCGCGGCGCATGAACAGGGTCTGGTTGGAACGGATCACGTCCATCAGCAGGCGCTCGTAAGCGTCCGGATTGCGGACATTGAACGCCTGGGCGAAGCTCATGTCGAGCGATACGTTGCGCAACCGCATGCCGCCCGGACCCGGATCCTTGATCATCAGCGACTGCTTGACGCCCTCATCCGGCTGCAGGCGGATGATCAGCTGGTTGGCGACGATGCGTCCGGCCGCCTGGTCGAAGATCGCATGCGGGATCGGCTTGAAGGTGATGACGATTTCCGACATGCGTCCGGTAAGCCGCTTGCCGGTTCTGATGTAGAAGGGAACGCCCGCCCAGCGCCAGTTATTGATCTCGGCCTTGATGGCGACGAAAGTCTCGGTGTTCGAGACGCCGCCTTCCAGCTCTTCGAGATAACCCTTGACCGGGCCGCTTCCCGAAGCGCCGGCGCGATACTGGCCGCGGACCGTCGCCTGCTCGACATTGGAGGCATCGAGCGGCTTCAGGGCGCGCAGCACCTTCAGCTTCTCGTCGCGAACGGCTTCCGAATCCATCGACGATGGTACTTCCATCGCCGTCAGGCAGAGCAACTGCAGAATGTGGTTCTGCACCATGTCGCGCAGCGCGCCGGCCGTATCGTAATAGCCGGCGCGGCCTTCGAGACCGACCGATTCCGCCACGGTGATCTGCACATGATCGATATAGTTCGCGTTCCACAGCGGCTCGTAGAGCGCATTGGCGAAACGCAAGGCCATCAGGTTCTGCACCGTCTCCTTGCCGAGATAGTGGTCGATACGGAAGATCTGCTCTTCCTTGAAGACGCGGCCGATCGTGTCGTTGAGTTGCAGCGCCGAGGCCAGATCACGGCCGATCGGCTTCTCGACGACGATGCGGGTCGATTTGGTGATCAGCTTGTGGTCATGGATCTTCTGGGAAATATCGCCGAAGATGCCGGGCGCAACCGCCAGATAGAAGGCGCGCACCCGGTCCCTGCTTTCGTCGAGCAGTTTCTTCAGCTGATCCCAGCCCGTGTCAGTGCGGGCGTCGACCGAAACATAGTAGAGGCGGGCACAGAACTTTTCGACCTCCGCGTCGTCGTATTCGCCTTTCTTCAGGTGTTCCTTCAGCGCATCCTTGGCGAACTTGCGATATTCCTCATGCGAAAGCGGGCTGCGCGAGGCGCCGATGATACGCGTCGGTTCCGTGAACTGACCTTCGATCTGGCGATGGTAGAGCGCAGGCAGAAGCTTACGTTCGGCAAGGTCGCCGCTGCCACCGAAGACGACATAATCAAAAGGCTCAACGGGAATGATCTGGCTGCTCATGAGCTTGTCTCTCAATCAGGCTGGTTGGCGGCCCTTTTAATCTAATCGATTTAAAAAAGCCAGTGTGCAGTGCAATGAATCTGTCAGGCACCGGTTTTAGAGCGAATTCCGCAAAGAGGAAATCCGCAATCGGACTAAAACTTGTCGCGAAGCGCAAACCACGACAAGGCGAGGAAAAGCAACGGCGCCCGCATCCGGGCTCCGCCGGGAAAGGCGGGAATGTCGAGCGATTTGAACAGATCAAGATCGCCGGATTTTCCGAGCACCGCTTCCGCGTAGAGCTTGCCACAGTAGTTTGACAGCATGACGCCATGGCCGGAATAACCGCCAATCGAGGTGACGCCGGGCATCACCTCGCGCACGAAAAGTTGGCGTGGCATGGTGATGCCGACGCTGCCTCCCCAGGCATGGGTGATCTCGATATCCTTCAGGTCGGGATAGATCTCGGCGATCTGCCGGCGGATATGCTCCGATATGTCCCGCGGATTGTCCGCCGTATAGGCCTCGCGCCCACCGAACAGCAGGCGGCCTTCGAATCTGCGGAAATAGCGCACGACGAAGCGCGAATCGGCGACGGCCTCGCCCCCCGGCAGCACATCGGGGTAGCCGTCGAGCGGAACAGTGGCGCCGATGAAGGAGCGGATCGGCATAACATGACTGGCCGTCACCGGCTCAAGATTGCCGATATGGCCGTTGCAGGCGATCAGCGCCCGGTCGGCGGTGATCGTGCCCTTTTCGGTTTCGATCGTCACCTTGCCGCCGCTTTGGCGGATCGCCTTTGCCTGGGTCATCTCGAAAATGGACGCGCCGGCATTGGCGGCCACCCGGGCGAGCCCGATGAGCAGCTTGAGCGGATGAATATGGCCGGTCCCGACATCGCGCACGCCGCAGTGGAAACGCTTCGAGCCGAGCCGCTCCTGCGTTTCCTTCTCATCCATGAAGCTCAAATGCGGGTAGCCATAGCGCTCAGCGGCGATTTCGGCATTCTCACGGTAGTCACGTTCGTAGCTTGCCTTGTGCGCGACGTTGAGCTGCCCGGGCACATAATCGATCTCGATCTGATGTTCCCGGGCGAAATCGAGAAGATGGCGCTTGGCCGCCTCGGCGACATCGAACAGGGCTTTCGAGCGTTCGTAGCCGATCTTTTCCTCAAGCTCTTCCGGCCACCATCGCTGGCCGGTGCCGAGCTGGCCGCCATTGCGCCCCGACGCTCCGTCTCCGAAGCGCCAGGCCTCGATCAGCACGACGGAAACGCCTGACTTGGCGAGGTTGTAGGCGGCCTGCAGGCCGGTATAGCCGCCGCCGACAATTGCGACGTCGCATGTTCTCGGGCCGTCGAGAGCGGAGTAGGTCGGCCGCTCCCCGACAGTTGCCTGATACCAGGATAGCCCGGGCGCAATCGGGCTCTGCCACATCGCCTGCGATGCCATGATATCGCTCACACGTTGAGCAGAAGAAACTCCCGCTCCCAGGGACTGATCACCTGCATGAAGGTCTCGAATTCGCCGCGCTTGACGCCGGCGTAAAGGCCGATGAACTGCTTGCCGAACACCTCTCCGAAGGCGGGCTCGTCCTCCATCAGCGCCACGGCTTCCAGCAGGCCGCGCGGCAGGTCGATCGAACCCTCATTGGCCGAATCCTCGGTCGGCGCCGTCGGCTCGATCTGCCTCATGATGCCGAGCAGGCCGGCGGCAAGCGAGGCGGCGAGCGCCAGATAGGGATTGGCGTCCGAGCTCGGCAGCCGGTTTTCCACCCGCCGCGCCTGCGGATCGGAAACCGGAACGCGGAAGGCGGTCGTCCGGTTGTCGTAGCCCCAGGCGTTGTTGACCGGGCAGGACATGTCGGGCTGCAGGCGCCGATAGGAATTCACATAGGGCGCCAGCATCGCCATCGCGCTCGGCACAAATTTCTGCATGCCGCCGATGAAATGGAAGAATTCCTTCGAGGCCGATCCATCCGCATTGGAGAAGACGTTTCTGCCTGTCTCGACATTGACCACCGACTGGTGGATGTGCATCGCCGATCCCGGCTGGCCCTGCATCGGCTTGGCCATGAAGGTCGCATAGATGTCGTGCTTCAGCGCCGCTTCACGGATCGTGCGCTTGAACAGGAACACCTGGTCGGCAAGCTCGATCGGATTGCCGTGGCGCAGGTTGATCTCGAGTTGCGCTGGTCCCTCTTCGTGGATCAGCGTATCGATCTCCAGCCCCTGCTTCTCGGAGAAATGGTAGATGTCGTCGATTAGCTCGTCGAACTCGTTGATGCCGGCGATCGAATAGCCTTGGCCGCCGAGGATCGAGCGGCCGGAGCGGCCTTTCGGAGGATGGAGCGGATAGTCGGGGTCGTCATTCTTGGCGACCAGGTAGAACTCGATCTCGGGTGCGACGATCGGCTTCCAGCCGCGATCATGATAAAGGCTCATGATCCGCTTCAAGACGTTGCGGGGCGTATAGGGCACTTCCCCGCCATCCGAATCGACGATATCGCAGATCACCTGCGCCGTCGGGTCGGTCTCCCAGGGCACGACCGATAGCGTCGACAGATCCGGCATCAGCTTCAGATCGCTGTCGCGCGGCTCGTATCGGAAGCTCTCCGTCTCCTCCGGATACTCACCTGAAATCGTATGTCGGTAGATCGCCGAAGGCAGGGCCAGTGAGGTGTTGGAGGTGAATTTGGAACTCGGCATCATCTTGCCGCGCGGAACGCCGGCAAGATCCGGCGTGATGCATTCAATGTCTTCGATGCTCCTAGCCCTCAGCCACTGCGCCGCTTCCTTCCAGTTCGCAACGCCGCGCAGGGATCCGGGGTCCGGGGGTGTTTTGGTCGAGGCGGGTACGTTTCTGGCAGGCTTCAGCGTCGTCTTTTTTGGGGACATGACACACCGGTTTGGTTGATCGTGGCGCCATCATAGCCGGAGTTTGCCAATTGGCGAGGGGTTGAGAACGTTGACTTTCGTCCTTTGATGGAAAAGAAGACGCCGGTTGGATCGGGGAAAAAGGTTTGCAGCACAAAAGCGACGTCATCGTCATCGGCGCCGGAGCCGCCGGCATGATGGCGGCCATTCGCGCGGGCAAACGCGGCCGCTCGGTCGTGGTCATCGACCATGCGAAGGCGCCTGGCGAGAAGATCCGCATATCGGGCGGCGGCCGCTGCAATTTCACCAATATCCATGCCGGACCGAGGAATTTCCTTTCCGCCAATCCGCATTTCTGCAAGTCGGCGCTTGCCCGTTTCACGCCCGCCGATTTCATCGCCATGGTCGATCGGCACGGCATTGCATGGCATGAAAAGACGCTCGGCCAGTTGTTCTGCGATGACAGCGCCAAGGACATCATCCGTATGCTGCTGGACGAGATGCGCGCGGTCGGCGCGGGCCTGCATCTCGGCACCGAAATATTCGGCGTCGAGAGGAGGGAGGCAGGCTTCCGCGTCTCCACGGGCGAAGGCGTCTTCGAGGCATCCTCTCTCATCGTGGCGACCGGCGGCAAATCGATCCCGAAGATGGGTGCCACCGGCTTTGCCTATCGCCTTGCCGAACAGTTCGGCCTCACCGTGCTCGAAACCCGCCCGGCTCTCGTGCCGCTGACGCTGGATCCAGGCATGATTGCAAGCATTGCGCCGCTTGCCGGCATCTCGGCCCCCGCCGAAATCCGCCACGGCCGCACTGCCTTCCGTGAAGCGCTGCTGTTTACCCACCGGGGTTTAAGCGGCCCCGCCATCCTGCAGATTTCCTCCTACTGGCGGGAGGGCGATGAAATCGTCGTTGCAGTCGAACCGGATGTCGACATATCGGCGCATTTGAAGACGGCGAAGCGGCTTAATGGCCGCCAGTCGGCCCAGACAGCTCTCGGCGATATCCTGCCGAAGCGGCTGGCCCAGTTTCTCGTCGAGCGGGAAAAGATCGCCGGTAATATGGCCGACCTGCCGGACAAGGCGCTGCAGCGGCTGGCCGCCAGCGCCCAGAACTGGATCATCAAACCATCCGGCTCGGAAGGATATCGCACTGCCGAGGTGACGCTCGGCGGCATCGACACCGCGGGCCTCGATTCCCGCAGCATGGAAGCAAAGACCGTTCCCGGCCTTTATTTCGTCGGTGAATGTGTTGACGTCACCGGCTGGCTCGGCGGCTATAATTTCCAATGGGCCTGGGCTTCCGGTTTTGCCGCCGGCGAATCTGCTTAGAAATATCCGCAATAACGATTCAAGACTTCTTAAGAGAGGTGCGCCATCCTGTCTCAATTGCCGGCTCTGAAAGCTTTTCCCAAATTAAGCTTTACCGGCAGGCCTTTTTGTTGGACTGTTGTGTCACAAGAGTGAGGTTTCGAGCATGAACAGAAACGCACGACGCGCCCGCGCCATCGCAATCGCCCAGGCAAAACCCGACGCCCGCATCGCCACCCTGCGATACCTGATGCTCGCAGCCGGCGCGACCGCCGCCAGCCTGGCGCTGCTGCTAGCCAACCTCATCTGATCCTACCCGCCCGGCTGAAAGCAAACTTGCCGGACTCCGATCACGACGCTGCGGCCGCGTGGCGCATAATCTGCAATTATTTCACCGTCTTGGCTTAAGTCACCATTACCGCTTATCTGAAAATTAATATCTAATCTGACACAATCGCCCGCGATTATTTGGGCGTTTCCAAGTTTGCTTGGACATGAACTGGCAATGACTGCCGCCTGGCCTCCAGGTCCCCCGATGGAAATAGAATAATTCGATGTGCACTCGGCTGGCGCGCCTTATGGCTGCCGGCGGGAGGAGTAGTGTATGAAAGGCCCGGAACGCCATGTTGATTGACAAGATTCTTTCCCGTTTCAGGATCAAGACCAAGGTTTTGATCTTCGTTCTGCCCTTTGTCGTTACCATTTCGGCGGTGGGATTGACCGGCCTTTACGCATCCGGCCTTCTTCAGGGCCGCATGGAAATATCCAATAGCGTGCTGCAGTCGCTGAGCGGGTTCAAGGATCTCTACGGTTCGATGGACGATTTCCTGCGCGTCACCAGCCCCGAGGCGCGTGATAAGCTGCTGTCGGATCTGAAGATGCAGCAGGGCGTGCTCGATCAGACGCTCGACCAGGTCGGTGAACAGGCTGCCGGCCGGGACAGCCTCGCGGAAGCTTCGAGCCGCACCAAGGAGATTTCGGGCGTCGTCGACAAGCTCTGGGCGTTGCACGAGCAGGAACAGGCGCTGCATGAGCAGATCGATGCGGCGCAGAAGAGCCTGATCAGCACCCGTTTCACGGTCTCCTATCAGGCCGAGGAATTGCAGACCGCGCTCCAGCGCGATGAAGGCGCTGCCACCATAACGCTGCGCACGGCCGACCGCCTATTGAAGGGCGGCGATTTCTTCGGCACCGTGGCCAGCGGCTACGCTAAGCCGCAGACGCCTGAGGAAAAGATCGCCTTCATCAACGAACAGATGCCCGCGATCATTAAGTCGCAGCGCTTGATCGCCATTTCGGTTCCGGCCAATCAGAAGAATGTCATCGACGCGCTGGCAGCGACCATCGACGGCATTAAGGCGATCGCCCAGATGCCCAGCCCGACCGACGAGAACATCACCGAACTCGGCCGCCTCATTTCGCGCTTCCGTCAGACCTCGACTTATACACAGTTGACCGCGACGCAAATGATGCGTCAGGCGACACAGAGTTTTGCTGAACTCGAGGGCCGCATTGGCCAGACCAATTCCGTTCTTCAGGATACGCGGCGCCTGGAAAATTCGGTCTATGCGCTGCAGATCGTCCTTTCCGATTTCCTCGCCAATTCAAGCAAGGACAATCTGGTCCGTCTGCAGCAGCAGACCGGCACGCTCGGCAAGGACATGGAGGTGCTGGCCACCAGCGCCAAGGGAATGGGCTTTGCCGAAGGCATATCGGACGCGATCAAGCCGGCGCTTGACGTCATATCGGGCGGCGGTTCGAAGATTGTCGATACGATCGGCGAGCGCGTGACGGCCTATGCCGCAGCGCGCCAGGAACTCGACGGGATCTGGAGGAAGCTCACTGATTTCGCCGAACTGCAGAAGCAGACGGCCGGAACCGAGCGCACCCAGGCAAACAGCATCTCCGTCATGACCACTGGCCTCGGCATTCTTCTGTCGATCCTCGGCGGCATCGCCCTGGTTCTGACGCTGCAGCGCCCGATCAGCCAGATCACCGCCGCCATGCGCCGCATTGCCGACGGAGCCCTGGATACCAGCATATCGGGCGAGCAGCGCTATGACGAAATCGGCGACATGGCCCGGGCGCTCGGCATCTTCAAGGAAAATGCCATCTCGAAGATCCGCATCGAGGAACAGAGCGACGAGGAGCGCGCTGCCGCCGAGCACGAGCGCCAGCGCAACGATGCCGAAAAGCGCGAGATGGACCGTCAGATCGAGTTCGCGGTCAACGCACTTGCGGCCGGCCTCGAGCGCATGTCGCAGGGCGATATCTCGACGACGATCGATACCCCCTTCATCGGCCGACTCGAACAACTTCGTCAGGATTTCAACGGTTCGATGCTGCGCCTGCAGGCAACAATGAGCCAGATCCGCGACAACGTCGAATTGATCCAGGGCAACGGCAACCAGATGGCCCACTCGGCCGAGGATCTCTCCAAGCGCACGGAACAGCAGGCTGCCTCGCTGGAAGAGACCGCCGCAGCCGTCGATCAGATCACCGTCACGGTCCGTTCGTCGGCCGAACGCGCCAAGGACGCGGACCAGATCGTCCGCCAGGCCAAGCGCAGCGCCGACGATTCCGCGGTCGTCGTCAGCAATGCGATTGACGCCATGGGCCGCATCGAGGAGGCCTCGCGTCAGATCGAGCAGATCATCGGCGTCATCGACGAGATCGCCTTCCAGACCAATTTGCTGGCGCTCAACGCCGGCATCGAGGCCGCCCGCGCCGGCGAGGCCGGCAAGGGCTTCGCCGTCGTCGCCATGGAAGTCCGCGAACTTGCCCAGCGCTCGGCGGCGGCTGCGCAGGAGATCAAGGGCCTGATCAACAAGTCGACCAGCGAGGTCAGCTCCGGCTCGCAGTTCGTCCAGGAAACCGGCACAGTGCTTGCGAAGATCAGCGCCCAGATCGTCACGATCAGCCAGCATGTCGAGATGATCGCCCGCGCCAGCCACGACCAGTCCAACGCGCTGCAGAGCGTCAACTCGACGGTCAATCAGATGGACCAGATGACGCAGAAGAACGCCGCGATGGTCGAGGAGACGACGGCCGCCAGCCGCGAACTGGCCGACGAGGCTGACGCGCTGCGCCGTCTGGTCCAGCAGTTCAAGATCCACGGCGAGGCGGCCGAAGCCGAGGTTTATCGCGCCGCCTGATCGCGATCCTTCTCATCCAAACGGCCCCGGCTCTTCCCGGGGCCGTTTTCTTTTGTGTGCAGAATCGCGCTTCCCGCCGCTCTGATTTACGGAAAATTTTTCCTTAACGCTTTTGGCTTAATTTAGCATTTGTCATGCCGGCCGGGGGTTACGATGCTGCGCCTTTTTTCTACGTCTATCGTGCGACAGATCGTTGCGATCACGCTGTTTCTGCTGGCGACCAGCACGGCCGCCATCGTCGGCGCAACCTATTACAATCTCAGCCGTCACGTGATGGACGGGGCCGTCTCCGACGCCAGGGATGCCGCCCGCGCCATGGCTGTCCTTTACGGCGCAACTGATCCGGCGGCGAAGATTGCCGTGAAGGACAATCAGCTCTCCGCCGTCACCGAGGATGGGGTTCCGGCCCTTGCCGATCATTCGCTTGTCGATCGCACCGCGCAGTCGATCGCCGGCGTAGCGACCATTTTCCAGAAGCAGGGCAGCGACTACGTCCGCATCTCCACGAACGTCAAGAAAGAAAACGGCGAGCGCGCCGTCGGCACAAAGCTCGCAGCCGAGCACCCGGCCCAGCCGGTTCTTGCCAGGGGTGAGGCCTATTACGGCCCGGCCGAGCTATTCGGCCGCAAGTTCATGACCGGCTATTTCCCGATCAAGAACGCATCGAATGCCAATGTCGGTATTCTCTTCATCGGCATTCCGATGGAATTCTATTACCAACGCATGAATGAGCTGCAGATCCTGATTCTCGGCATCGGCGCCATCGTCATGCTGCTCGTCGGTGTTCTCGCCTTTTATGCGATCCGCCTGTCGGTGAAGCCTTTGCAGGCGCTGACCGCCAGCGTCCACTCGATCTCCTCGGGCGATCTCGAAGGGACGATCCCTTGTCTTGAGAAGAAGAACGAGTTCGGCGATATCGGCCGAGCCCTGGCGCTTTTCCGCGACAGCGCCCGCGCCAGGCGCGATCTGGAAACCGAAGCAGTCGAACAGCGCGCCTTGAGCGACGCGGAACGCGCCCGCAACGACGCGGACAAGCGCTCGCTCGACAGCCAGATCGATTTTGCCGTCAGCCAGCTTGCGGCCGGCCTCGGGCGCCTGTCCCAGGGCGATGTCTCGCAGACGATCGGCACGCCCTTCGTCGGCCGACTGGAACAACTGCGCATGGATTTCAACGCGTCGCTGCTGCGGCTTCAGGATACGCTCTCCGGTATCCGCGACAGCGCCTCGACGATCCAGCGCAACAGCAGCGCCGTTTCGGCCTCCGCCGGCGAGCTTTCGAAGCGCACCGAGGCGCAGGCGGCGAGCCTGGAGGAGACCGCCGCCGCGGTTGAGGAGATCACAGTTACAGTTCGCTCCTCCGCCGAGCGTGCCCGCGAAGCCAACAGCGTCGTGGCCGCGACCAAGAAGACGGCCGACAATTCCGGCACCGTGGTTGGCGATGCCGTCGCCGCCATGGAGCGTATCGAAGGGGCCTCGAAGCGTATCGAGCAGATCATCGAGGTGATCGACGATATCGCCTTCCAGACCAACCTTCTGGCGCTGAATGCCGGCATCGAAGCGGCGCGGGCCGGCGAGGCGGGCAAAGGCTTTGCCGTCGTCGCCCAGGAAGTCCGCGAACTCGCCCAGCGTTCGGCCGATGCGGCGCGCGAGATCAAGTCGTTGATCGAAACGTCGAGCCGGGAAGTGACGGCAGGCTCGGAACTCGTCCAGAAGACCGGCGGCGTTCTTGCCTCGATCAGCCAGGAGATCATCGCGATCAGCGGCCATGTCGAGACTATCGCCACTGCCAGCCGTGATCAGTCGGCCGCGCTGCAGGAGGTCAACGGCTCCGTCAACGCCATGGACCAGATGACCCAGAAGAACGCCTCGATGGTTGCCGAGACAACGCAGGCAAGCCGCCTGCTTGCCAGCGAGGCCGATACGCTGATGGCGCTGATCGAAGGCTTCCGCATTGGCGCCGAGCCCGCGGCCGCTCACCTCGGCGCAAGGAAAGTCGCCTGAGGAACCCGGCCGCGACTGCCGCAAGACTGCGCCGCAGCTTTGCTGCGCTTTGAGACCACGCGCCTGATGATGAGGTCGAGCGAGGTCAGCCAGGCGGCGAAGCGAATGGTGCCGCTGTCTCCGAACTCGTCATAGAATCGATCCTCATCCGCCTTGCTGTTGCTCGGCGGGCGATGGTGGCGAAATCCATGCACGCCTGCGATGGTGATCATGTCGATCATGGGATGTCCTTTCCTACTCAAAGACATCTCTTGATTTAAGCATCGAATTTCTCTTCATAAACAGGGAAATCCACGCTATGTTTTTCACTGATGAAAAACGCGAATTGGGATTCCTATCAGCTTTTCCTACAGGTGGCCCGGCTCGGCGGCCTGACGGGGGCGAGTTCCGCAAGCGGTCTTAGCCCCGCGACCATCGGCCGACGCATGCTCGATCTAGAACAGGAGGTCGGCCGCACCCTGTTTTCCCGCAGCCAGACAGGTTATCGGCTGACGCGGGATGGCCAGGCGCTGCTCGATCACCTTCAGGAAATGGAGGCCGCCGCCCGCAAGGTCGAAGCCTGGCGGCAGTCCGGGGAGGGCGGCACGACAGTCAGGATCACTGCAGGCACCTGGGTCGCCTGGCTTCTGACGGAGAATTTCGCTGCCATCCGCATGCCGGGCGATGCCTTCGCCATTGCGCTCACCATCGGCGAGGCGCGGGCAAGCCTTGCCTATCGCGAGAGCGACATTGGCATTCGCGCTTTCGAGCCGGAGGAACCCAATCTGGCCGCCCGCCAGCTTGGAGAGGTGGCATACGCCGTCTATGTCAGGCGAAACGCAGTCGAGACCGACGAGCGCTGGATTGCCGTCGGCGAGGAGGAGGCGATCTCGGCCTATCTGCGCTGGCCGCATTCCCATGCCGCGGCTGATATCGTCGCCACCGTCAACCGGCCGCGTTCGCTGCCGGATCTGGTGCGCGCCGGCGCCGGCAAGACGGTGCTTCCCTGTTTCGTCGGCGATCTTCATCCCGAATTGCAGCGCCAAGGCGGCGAATTGCCGGAATTGCGTCACCGTCAATGGATCGTCATGAATGCCGAGGATCGCCATCGCCCGGAGATCCGCACGGTCGCCGACCGCATGACGAAGCTCGTTAGAAGCTATGCCGACCTTTTCGCCGGCAAGCGTCCGAGCCGCGGCTGATGCCCGGCCCGCGGAAGACTGGAAGACGATAGGGCGTCCGCGCATTCTTTCGCGGCGCGGACGCTCTGATCGAGCGCAATCCGAGCGACGTGCCAGGGCTGCCGCCTATTTCGTCAGTGCCGGTTGGTGACGACGACCGGGATCAACAGGTCGCCCCAGTTGCCGTCGCCGCCGTGGTGACGGGCCGAGCGCACCAGTTCGACAGAAACGCCGGCCTCGACGGCCTTCATGACGGATTGGTTCAGCCGATGCAGGTCATTGGCGAGCATGCGGATCGTCGTTTGCTGATCCTCGCTCATGCTCGATGCCTGCTCTTCGGCCCGTTCGCGGACGCGTGCGATGGATGCCATGATCTATCCTCCTCTTCGGGTCATTCCGCAGCCGGTTTGAACTGCGCATGTTCGGTTGAATCGTGCATCGCCGTGGTCGAAGACCGGCCGCCGGTGATGGCGAGCGACACGGCGTCGAAATAGCCGGTTCCGACCTCGCGTTGATGTTTGGTGGCGGTATAGCCGTTCACCTCCGCGGCGAATTCGGCCTGCTGCAATTCGGAATAGGCCGACATCTGCCGCTGCTTGTAACCGCGCGCCAGCTCGTACATGCCATAGTTCAGCTGGTGGAAGCCGGCGAGCGTGATGAACTGAAATTTGTAGCCCACCGCGCCCAGCTCGCGCTGGAACTTGGCGATCGTCGCCTCGTCGAGGTTCTTCTTCCAGTTGAACGATGGCGAGCAATTATAGGCAAGCAGCTTGCCCGGATGGACCCTGTGCACACCCTCGGCAAAACGGCGCGCCTGCTCCAGATCCGGCTTCGAGGTCTCGCACCAGATCAGGTCGCAATGCGGCGCATAGGCGACAGCACGGGCGATGCAGGGCTCGATGCCGTTTCTCACCTGATAGAAGCCTTCGACTGTGCGCCCGGCATCATAGTCGACGAAGGGCTGGTCGCGCTCATCGATGTCAGACGTCAGCAGTTTTGCTGCTTCCGCATCGGTGCGGGCGATGACCAGGGTCGCCACGCCCATGACGTCGGCAGCAAGCCGGGCGGCGTCGAGATTGCGGATATGGGCGGCCGTCGGGATCAGCACCTTGCCGCCGAGATGGCCGCATTTCTTCTCCGAAGCGAGTTGGTCCTCGAAATGGACGCCTGCCGCACCCGCCTCGATATAGGCCTTCATGATCTCGAAGGCGTTGAGCGGCCCACCGAAACCGGCTTCCGCATCGGCAACGATCGGTGCAAACCAGGTCTCGACGGAAAGGCCGTTGCCCTCTGCGGTCTCGATCTGATCGGCGCGCTGCAGCGTGCGATTGATGCGCTTGGCGAGTTCCGGCCCGGCATTGGCGGGATAAAGCGACTGGTCGGGATACATCGCCGATGCGGTATTGGCGTCGGCCGCCACCTGCCAGCCGGAGAGATAGATCGCCTTCAGCCCGGCGCGCACCATCTGCATGGCCTGGTTGCCGGAGAGCGCGCCGAGCGCATTGACGAAGTCTTCCTGATGAATGAGCTGCCACAAGCGATCCGCCCCCATTTCGGCGAGCGTATGGCTGAGCGCCACCGAGCCTCTCAGCCGCTCCACGTCAGCGGCGGAATAGGGCCGTTCGATACCGTCAAAGCGGCCTGCTGGCGCATTTCGGACAAGCTTGTAAAAATCGGTCATGCGGGCTTTCCTCACTGAAAATCGTCATTGCGTGAATGAATGACAAGATTGACAATTTGCGCCGTTATAGCCAGAAAAACCTTTGATTTTCGGACCGGAAAGAGGTTAAGATGACGAGTATTGACAGAGGGGCGCTGTGAAGTTGTAAAATTTTGTAAATTAAGCGGCCCTGTTCTTTGTCAAAGGTGTGACATGGCGGAACGGAAGATCTTCGCAGGCCCTAAACTGCGGCGCATTCGCAATGCGCTGGCGCTGACGCAGACCGCCATGGCCGAGGCGCTGGAGATTTCGCCTTCCTACCTGAACCTGATCGAACGCAACCAGCGGCCGTTGACGGTTCAGCTGCTCCTGAAGCTTGCGGCCGTCTACCGGATCGATCTGGAGGAGTTGCGGGGACAGACCGGCGGCAGTCTCGGTCAGCTGAAGGAGGTCTTCGCCGACCCGTTGCTATCAGGCGAACTGCCCGGTGACCAGGAACTGGTGGAGGTGGCTGAAGCGGCGCCGAATGCCGCAAGCGGCATGATCAAGCTTTATCGTGCCTACCGCGAACAGGCCGCGCGGCTGTCCGATCTGACGGCGCTGATGGCGGCCGAAGGGCACGCGCCGGTCGCCGCCGGCCGACTGCCGCTGGACGAGCTGCGCGAGGCGCTGGAGCGCCGATCCGGCTATTTCGGACGGATCGAGGCAGCGGCGGAAGCCTTTGCTGCGACGGTGCCCGGCGGCCTCGATCTTGCGGCGGGACTGAAGGACTGGCTGCGCGCCGAACGCGGCATTGCGGTGCGCGTCTTACCCGTGCACGTCATGCCGGATCTGCGCCGCCGTTTCGATCGCCATTCGATGCGGCTTTTCATTTCGGAACGCCTGTCGCCGGCCGATCGTGCGCACGAGATAGCGGTGGAGGCAGCGACCCTTGCCTTGCTGCCGGCCATCGATGCCGAGCTGGACGATCTCCAACTTTCCTCCGCCGAGGCGCGCCGCATCGCCCGCTTCGAGCTTGCCCGCATTGCGGCACTGGCGCTGGCCATGCCCTATGAAGCCTTCCTTTCGGCGGCCAAGGCGACGCGTTACGACATCGATATTCTTCGGGCGCGTTTCGGCGTCTCCTTCGGCCATGCGGCAACGCGTCTGACGATGCTGCAGCGACCCGGCGCGGCAGCAATCCCCTTCTTCCTGATCGAAATCGATGCGGCCGGCCATCGGCTGCGGCGAGCTGGCGCCCAAGGCTTTCCGCAGGCCCGTTTCGGCGGCGGCTGTCCGAAGCTCAATATCCACGCCGCCTTCCTGCAGCCGGGCCAGATTCTTGCCGAGACGGTCGTCATGCCGGATGGCGCGTCCTTCCTGACGGTCGCGCGCACCCTGGAGGGGCCGAGCGTCGAATTCGGCGAAAGAATCAGACGCACCGCGATCCTGGTCGGCTGCGATGCCGCTCTTGCAGACGGCGTGGTCTACGGGCAGGCGGCGGCGCTCGATCCGGTTGCAATCGGCCCGGCCTGTCGTCTCTGCGAGCGGCGCGGCTGCCTTTCCCGCGCCGAGCCGCCGGTAACGCGGCCGCTCGGGCTCGACGAGATGGTGGCGGGTCTCAGCGCCTTCGACTTCCAGTGATTGTGAAATGATTGAAGGCGTAGTTTTTGCGCTTGTGGGCTTAGAAATTCCTTCTTAGTCTGCGGACAAAACCAGAGGGAAAAGATGTTCGCGGGATGCGGGCTCTTCGAACAAACAGGAGAAATCATGAGGTCAACCATCGCAACCGTGACGGCCGCAGCCATTGCCGCGCTCCTTGCCGCCGCGCCGGCCGTTGCGCAGGAACGCGTCGTTAACGTCTACAACTGGTCGGATTATATCGACGACAGCATCCTTGCCGATTTCACCAAGGAAACCGGCATCAAGGTCGTCTACGACACTTTCGATTCCAATGAGACCGTCGAAACCAAGCTGCTTGCCGGCGGCACCGGTTATGACGTCGTCGTTCCCACGGCCGACTTCCTGCAGCGTCAGATCCAGGCGGGCGTCTTCCAGAAACTCGACAAATCCAAGCTGCCGAACCTTTCCAACATGTGGGATGTGATCCAGGAGCGCACCGCTGCCTACGATCCGGGCAACGAATACGCTGTCGACTACATGTGGGGCACCGACGGGATCGGCTATAACGTCAAGAAGGTCGCAGAAATCCTCGGGCCTGATGCCAAGCCAGGTCTCGAAGTAATCTTCGACCCGAAGGTGGCCGAGAAGTTCAAGGATTGCGGCATCTACGTGCTCGACACGCCGAAGGACGTGATGACCACGGCGCTGCGTTATCTCGGCCTCGATCCGAACTCGACCAAGCCCGAAGATTTCAAGAAGGTCGAGGAATTGCTGACGGCGGTGCGCCCTTATATCCGCAAGTTCCACTCCTCCGAATATATCAACGCCCTTGCCAATGGCGATATCTGCATCGCCTTCGGCTATTCCGGCGACATGCTGCAGGCCCGCGACCGCGCGGCCGAGGCCAAGAACGGCGTCGAGGTCAACTATTCGATCCCCGTGCAGGGCGCCCAGATGTGGTTCGACATGATGGCAATCCCCGCCGATGCCAAGCATGTGGCCGAGGCGCACGAATTCCTGAACTACCTCATGAAGCCCGAGGTCATCGCCAAGGCGAGCGACCACACCTTCTATGCCAACGGCAACAAGGCCTCGCAGCAGTTCGTCAGCAAGGAAGTGCTGGAAGATCCGGCCGTCTATCCGACCGACGAGGTGATGAAGAACCTCTTCACGGTCAAGCCGTGGGATCCGAAGACGCAGCGCACGGCCACACGGATCTGGACGAAGGTCGTGACCGGCCAGTAAGTCGATGCCAGGCCCGGACGGAAACGTCCGGGCCTTTCAATTACCGGGCCGGGGTGGAGGCCGGCTGAAAACTTATTCTCGGGGAATATGATGAAATCTTTGGGCAATATCCGCCGCGCCTTCGCACCCTGGACCGATCCTTCTGCAAAACCTTTCATAGCCTTCAAGAATGTCACCAAGCGCTTCGGCAATTTCACCGCCGTCGATGATCTGTCGCTGAACATTTATCACCGCGAGTTCTTCGCGCTGCTCGGCGCCTCCGGCTGCGGCAAGTCGACGCTTCTGCGCATGCTCGCCGGCTTCGAGCAGCCGACCTCGGGCGAAATCATCCTCGATGGCACCGATCTCGCCGGCACGCCGCCCTACAAGCGGCCGGTCAATATGATGTTCCAGTCCTACGCGCTTTTTCCGCATATGACCGTCGAGAGGAATATCGCCTTCGGCCTCAAGCAGGACGGCATGCCTAAGGACGAAATGGTCGAGCGCGTGACGCAGATGCTGAAGCTCGTAAAGCTGGAGCAGTTTGCCTCACGCAAACCGAATCAGCTCTCCGGCGGTCAGCGCCAACGCGTCGCGCTCGCCCGCTCGCTCGCCAAACGCCCGAAAGTGCTGCTGCTCGATGAACCGCTCGGCGCGCTCGACAAGAAGCTGCGCGAGGAAACCCAGTTCGAACTGATGGACCTGCAGCAGACGCTCGGCCTCACCTTCGTTGTGGTCACCCATGATCAGGAAGAGGCGATGACCATGGCCGACCGCATCGCGGTCATGAGTCGCGGCCAGGTCGTGCAGGTGGCAACGCCGGGCGAAATCTACGAGGCGCCGAATTGCCGCTTCGTCGCGGACTTCATCGGCGACGTGAATATCTTTGACGGCAAGGTGACGACGTCAGGAAGCGGGTCGGTCGAGATATCAGTCGAAAGCGGCCTGACGATCCGGACTGCCGCCACGGAGGCGCCGGCGACCGGCGGCACGGTCGGTTTTGCTATCCGCCCGGAAAAGATTCGCGTGACGCGCACGGCCCCCGCGAACGCCTCGGTCAATGCCGCCAAGGGCGAGATCTGGGATATCGCCTATCTCGGCGACATGACCGTCTTCCACATCAAGCTGCCGGGCGGCAAATTCGTCAGAGCCTCTTCCCTCAACGCGCAGCGTTCCGTCGAAGACCCTTTCACCTATGATCAGGAGGTCTGGGTTTCGTTCGACGAGAATGGCGGCGTGCTGCTGAAGGACTGAGGCTATGGAAACTTTCGCATCTCGCCTTTACAACCGTCTCGTCATCATCATCCCATATGCTTGGCTGCTGCTCTTCTTTCTGGCGCCGTTCTTCATCGTCTTCCGTATTTCCCTCTCGACGACGGCAATCGCCATCCCACCCTACGAGCCGGTCTTCTCCTTTGCCGATGGCTGGGGTGGTTTCTGGAGCAAGGTCGCGACCTTCTCCTTCGATAATTACGGCTATCTCACCGACGATCCGCTCTATTTCAACGCTTATCTCTCGAGCGTCATCATCGCGGCGGTCTCGACCTTGCTGATGCTGCTGATCGCCTATCCGATCGCCTATGGCATGGCGCAGGCCCCGCGCCGCATCCGGCCGACGCTTTTGATGCTCGTCATCCTGCCGTTCTGGACGAGCTTCCTGATCCGCGTTTACGCCTGGATCGCTATCCTGAAGCCCGAAGGGCTGCTGAACCAGCTTCTCCTGTCGCTGCATGTGATCGACAGCCCATTGATCATCCTCAACACCACCACCGCCGTCTATATCGGCATCGTCTATTCCTATCTGCCCTTCATGGTGCTGCCGCTCTATTCGGCGCTCGAAAAGATGGACGGCACGCTGATCGAGGCAGCGCAGGATCTCGGCTGCACGCCGATCCAGGCCTTCTGGCGCGTCACCTTCCCACTGTCGATCCCCGGTGTGGTTGCCGGCTGCATGCTGGTCTTCATCCCTGCCGTCGGCGAGTTCGTCATTCCCGATCTTCTCGGCGGTTCGCAGACGCTGATGATCGGCAAGACGCTCTGGAACGAATTCAACGCGAACAGAGACTGGCCGGTCTCCTCGGCGGTCGCAACCATCCTGCTGATGATCCTGGTGATCCCGATCGTTTTCTTCCAGAATCTCCAGGCCAAGGCCGAAGAGCGGGGGAAGTAAGCCATGCTGAGATGGACCCGTTTCAACATCATCTCCGTCGTGCTCGGCTTTGCCTTCCTCTATCTGCCGATCGTGCTGCTGGTGGTCTTTTCCTTCAACGAATCGAAACTCGTCACCGTCTGGGGCGGCTTCTCCACCAAATGGTATGTCTCGCTGCTCTCGAACCAGGCCCTGCTCGACGCCGCCTGGGTGACGATCCGCGTCGGTCTGCTGTCGGCCACCTTCGCGACCGTCCTCGGCACGATGGCGGCGCTGACGCTGGTGCGCTATAGCCGCTTCCGCGGCCGCATGCTCTTTTCGGGAATGGTCTATGCGCCGCTCGTCATGCCGGAAGTCATCACCGGTCTGTCGCTGCTGCTGCTCTTCGTGGCGATCGGCTTCGACCGCGGCTTCTGGACGATCACGCTGGCGCATACGACGCTGACCATGTGCTTCGTCGCCGTTGTCGTGCAGTCACGGCTCTTAAGCTTCGACCAGTCCATTGAGGAAGCCGCCCAGGATCTGGGTGCGCCGCCGGTGCGGACCTTCTTCGAGATCACGCTGCCGATCATCTCGCCGGCGGTGTTTTCGGGCTGGATCCTGGCTTTCACGCTGTCGCTTGACGACCTCGTGATTGCAAGCTTCACCTCCGGCCCCGGCGCAACCACACTGCCGATGAAGATCTATAGCCAGGTGCGCCTTGGGGTGACGCCCGAGATCAACGCGATCTGCACGATCCTGATCGCCATCGTCGCGGTCGGCGTTATCTGCGCATCGATCGTCACCAAGCGCCGCCAAGTGCAGCGCGAGCGCGATGAGTGGGCGGCTGCTGCCGGCGCGTGATCCAACGAAAACGAAGAACTCCAGCAGGGCTGGCTGGCGGTCGCTGACGACATGAACGTTTGACTTCGTTCACCGATGTCGCCGAGAGCGCATCGTTGTGAAATCTCAGCCGAGATAGGATGCCCGCTCGAACGCCTTTAAAAGTGCTCGCTCGGACAGATTGAGGTAGGTCTCCATCTCGTGACACGCCTGACTGTTCTCACCTTTTTCTGTCAGGGTAACGATAGTGTTGTTCATATCAATGAACGGTGCGTGAAGTTGCTCCAGATTATCCAGAAGCCCGAACCCAAGGCGCAACTCTGCTGCAACGCGTTCGTAGAAATCGCTAAGCCGTGCGCTGTCTGCCAGGTCCACGATCGCGCTGTGAAATTTCATGTTCGCACTTCCTACTGCATGCCAGTCCTGCTCTTCACGCTTGGTCTCCGCCTCCTCCACAGCCTCGCGCATCGCTTTGACCGCAGGATGAAGTCGCCAGGCTTGCCGAAGCGCGCCGCACTCCAACATCCGGCGAACTCGGTAGATGTCCATGATAGAGGCCACATTCGGTGTTGCTACAAATACACCCCGATTGGTCTCGTGGCGGAGCAATCCGTCCTTGGTAAGCAGCCGAAAGGCCTCGCGGAGTGAGTTACGCGACACTTCAAACCGATCACTGAAGCCTGCTTCAGACACCCGCTGCCCAGGTAACAATTCACCGGAGATCAACAAAGCGCGGATGCGCTTCGCCAATCGGTCTGCCAAGGGCTGACTCTCAGCTTTTTCGGTCACCGAAACCTCTTCTGCCGCAAGGGAATACTCGGCCATTGCATACCACTAAAATGGGCGACCGGAAGCACCAATGTGAGAACGGAAAATCCATTTAATGGGGAAATCAGTACGGTTTCAGTAAACGATGCAATTTGATCGTTGAACAATCTGTTAGCTACGTCTTCGCCTGCTCCCATCGCGCTGAAGATGTCTCTGATTAAGATATTTGTGTATCGATCAACAATTATGAGAGATACGCTCCATTTTTACATGTTTTGGCAGAACGATAAATAATTATCGTTGAACAATCTTGACAACGTTGCAGAGCGGATCATGATGGGAGTGCTAAAAGCATCCGCGAGGGGTGGGTGACGATAAACGGAGAAACTTCCATGCAGCAGACCGAGCTCGCGCACGGCCGCCAGGTTGCGGCTGTGCAAAGCGCCAAAGCGCAGCGCCACGCCTTACTTTCCGCAATGTTCCTGATGTCGATGGCAGCCGTAGGACCGGGCTTCATCACACAGACGGCCAATTTCACCGTTAAGCTCGGAGCAGCCTTTGCCTTCGCGATCATCGTTTCCATCTTGATCGACTTCGTCGTCCAGGCAAATGTCTGGCGTATTGTAACGGTGACCCGCATGCGGGCGCCGGCAGTTGCCAACGCGGCAATTCCGGGTTCGGGTTATCTGCTGGCCGTTCTGGTGATTATCGGTGGCCTGTTCTTCAATATTGGCAACATCGGAGGGGCAGGGCTTGGCCTCAATGCCATGATCGGTCTCGATCCGAAGATCGGCGGCGCGATCGGCGCCCTTGTTGCCATCGGCATCTTCGTTTCGCGCCGTGCCGGTGTGGCGATGGATCGCGTGGTCTTCGTCGCCGCCTTCGTCAAACTTGCACTTATTCTTTATGCTGCAGTCGTTTCCGGTCCCCCGGTCGCTGATGCTTTCCACCAGACGTTCCTGCCATCCACAATTGACTTAGCCACCATCACCACGATCGTGGGCGGCACGATCGGCGGCTACATTACGTATGCCGGTGCACATCGCCTGCTCGACAAGGGAACGGTCGGAGTCGAAAACATCGGCGCGGTCAATCGTGCGGCGCTGAGCGGCATCGCTATCACCGGAGTGTTGCGCTATATCCTGTTCCTGGCCGTTCTCGGCGTCGTTGCCTCTGGAGCGGTCATCGACCTGTCCGGCAAAGCAGCAAATCCGGCAGGCCAGGCCTTCCATGCCGCGGCCGGCGACATCGGCTTCCGCCTGTTCGGCGCAGTCTTCCTTGCTTCTGCGCTAACCAGCATTATCGGCGCAGCGTACACGTCGGTCTCGTTCCTCACGGCCTTCAAGCCGAATATGAGCGAGCGGCAACGTAACTTGTCGACAGTTGGTTTTATCTGCATCTCGCTGATCGCCTATATGCTTGTCACCACCCCGCCAGCCGCTATGCTTGTGTTCGTCGGCGGTCTGAACGGTCTCGTGTTGCCCATCGGTCTTTCGATGCTGTTGTTCGCAGCCTGGAAGCGCGCAGACCTGATGCATGGATACCAATATCCTCGTTGGCTCCTGGGCCTTGGTGCACTCGCCTGCTGCCTGACCTGGTACATGGCCTACAAGTCCGTTGGCTCTATCTTCGCGCTGCTCGGCTATTAAAATCATCCACCCAAATTTTAGCCGGCCATATTGGTGTGGCCACGCAAGTCCACTGCTTCAGGAGGAATATCATGATGGCCGTTATCGATCTCAACAGCGATCTTGGCGAAGGTTACGGCGCTTGGAGCATGGGGGATGATGCCGCAATGCTCGCCGTTGTTTCCAGCGCCAACATTGCCTGCGGTTTTCATGCCGGTGATCCGGCCGGGATCTACCGCACAGTCAAGGGTGCTGCTGAGAAGGGCGTCGCGGTCGGCGCGCATGTCTCCTACCCGGATCGCGTCGGCTTCGGCCGCCGCGATCTCGATGCCACCTCTGAAGAACTGATTGCCGACGTCATATATCAGATCGGCGCGCTGAAGGGCGTTGCCGCAGCCGCTCGCACGACCGTTCGTTACGTGAAGCCACACGGCGCACTCTATAATCGTATCGCGAACGACTCAAAACAGGGACGAGCCGTCATCGACGCCATAAAGGCCGTCGATCCTTCCTTAATCCTAGTGGGCCTTGCCGGCGCACCCATTCTTGATCTCGCCCGCAAGGAGGGGCTCGTTGTTGTCGCAGAAGCCTTTGCCGACCGAGCCTATACTCCGCAGGGACAATTGGTCTCCCGTCGCCAAGCCGGTGCGGTGCTGCACGACGCCACCCATATCGCCGAGCGCATGTTGCAGCTTGCCCGTGAAGGTACGCTTGAGGCCATCGACGGCAGCACCATCAAGATCGAAGCGCAATCCATCTGTGTTCATGGCGACAGCCCCGACGCCGTTGCCATAGCACAGGAAGTCCGCCGCCGTTTCGAACTGGAAGGCGTCGAAATCCGTTCGTTCACGCCCGCCATTTGAGGAACAGCGCATGATCATTCCCGCCTCTTGCCTTAGGCAAGCCATGGCAGCCATCATGGCCTCCGGCGTTCGCTTCGCCATAACCCGTGCACCGAGCCACATGTCCGTAGCCGATATTTCCGATTCTGCCGATCACGTGTGAGAACAGAATGCGTTTTCTTCCGGTCAGCCTCACCACCCTGCTTGTCGAACTGGCCGATCTTGACCAGACGCTTGCTTTGTTCGCCTCCCTTCAAGCCGATCCGATCGAAGGTATCGAAGAAACAGTTCCGGCGGCCCGGACGCTGATGATCCGTTTTCGCCCAGAGAGAATTAGCGGCGAGACACTGGCAAGCAGGCTTGCGACCCGCGATCTCTCGGCCAAAATCGCCGTCTCGGAAAATCTCGTCGAAATTCCCGTTCGTTACGACGGTGAAGATCTCGGCGACGTCGCTGAATTGACCGGCCTGAGTGTTGAAGAGGTCATCCGTCGGCACACCGAAAGCGAGTTCATTGTCGCCTTTTGTGGTTTTGCGCCCGGTTTCGGTTATCTCGTCGGTGGCGACCCCGCGCTTCACGTACCACGCCGCCAAAGCCCGCGTACCCGTATACCCGCTGGCTCCGTCGGGCTTGCCGGCGCTTTCAGCGGCGTCTACCCGCAAAACAGCCCCGGTGGCTGGCAGATCATCGGCACAACGCCATTGAAGATGTGGGATATCGATCGCGATCCAGGCGCGCTTCTCCAGCCCGGTTATCGCGTCCGCTTCCTCAATATGGCAGGCAACACCGTTTCTGTTGCCTCCACGACGCCGCGTAAAGATAAGGCGAAAACAGGCAGGACCGCACCACACTTCGAGGTTCTTGCGGCACCGATGCCGGCGCTGTTTCAGGATCTCGGACGCTTCGGCCAAACCGGGCAGGGCATCTCGGCAGCCGGAGCGCTTGATCGCAGTGCTTTCAATGCCGCTAACCGCATTGTCGGCAATCCCGCCAACACACCCTGTCTTGAACTGACGCTCGGCGGTTTTTCCTTCAAAAGCTCAAGCCGGACCGTTATTGGTGCTGCCGGAGCGCTCGGCTCGATCACGATCAAAACCGCAGCCGGACGCACATTCACTGCCGAAGCTTATGCCCCGGTATCCCTGGAGCCCGGCGATGTGGTGACCTTTGGCCAACCGCTGAAGGGCATGCGCAGCTATCTTGCTGTGCGCGGCGGTTTCAAGGTCGAACCTGTTCTTGGCAGCGTTGCAACCGATACGTTGGCGATTGTCGGCCCGCAGCCGGTCACTGCTGGCTCAACCCTCTTTTTAAATCTCGTGAACTCAGGCCTTTCGAGCGTTTCGATCGACGAGGTACCGGCGTTCGACCCACCGCGGCCTGGCGATGTGGTAACACTCGATGTGGTTCTGGGTCCTCGCACGGACTGGTTCACGCAAAGGGGACTCGAGACCCTGACAGGCCAGCTATGGCAGGTGACGCCACAGTCGAACCGCGTCGGCATCCGGCTGGCTGGCGACATTCCGGTCGAACGGAAGGATAGCGCCGAACTGGCAAGCGAAGGTACTGCGACAGGCGCCATCCAGATACCTCACAGCGGCCAGCCGGTCCTGTTCCTTAACGATCACCCGTTGACCGGCGGTTATCCGGTTATCGGCGCAGTCGCCAATTATCACCTTGATCTTGCGGGTCAGATTCCGGTGAACGCAAAAATCAGGTTCCGGCCAATTGGCCCGTTCGCCGAAATATCGGCGGGCGAGAACCCAGAATTCCGAGGAGAACAGCGATGAAGAAAGTACTGATTGCCAATCGGGGCGAGATCGCGGTGCGCATCATCCGCGCTTGCTGCGACTACGGTATCCAGTCCGTCGCCGTTTATGCCGACTCTGATCAAGACGCACTATTTGTGCGCCTGGCGGATGAGGCTTATGCACTTGAAGGTATCCGCCCTGCGGAAACCTATCTTGACATTTCCAAGCTGATCGCCATCGCAAAACGCGCCGGCGCAGACGCCGTACACCCCGGTTATGGTTTTCTCTCCGAGCGCGCCGAATTTGCGCAAGCGGTAATGGATGCCGGTTTGACCTGGATCGGCCCGGACCCCCAGGTCATTGAAGCGCTCGGCGACAAGGTGGAGGCGCGACGCATTGCCACCAGCGTAGGTGCACCGTTGGTCGCGGGAAGCGATGGTCCAGTCTCCTCCGCCGCAGAAGTCATCGCCTTTGCCGAGGAATATGGCCTTCCTGTTGCCATCAAGGCGGCTCACGGCGGCGGCGGTCGCGGCCTGAAGGTCGCGTGGAAAATGGAGGAGATCACAGATCTCTACGACTCCGCCGTTCGTGAAGCAACCGCCGCCTTTGGTCGCGGCGAATGTTTCCTCGAACGTTTCCTCGATCGACCCCGCCACATCGAAGCGCAGGTCGTTGCGGACAAGCACGGCAATGTCCTCGTTCTTGGAACGCGAGATTGCTCGCTACAGCGCCGGAACCAGAAACTGATCGAAGAAGCGCCGGCACCTTTCTTGTCCAAGGAGCAGCGGCGCAAGATCCACGAGGCGGCGAAATCAATCTGCGCGGCTGCAGGTTATTCAGGTGCCGGTACCGTTGAATTCCTGCTCGGCGTTGACGGGACGATTTCCTTCCTCGAAGTCAATACTCGGCTTCAGGTGGAACATCCCGTAACCGAGGAAACGACTGGCATCGATCTGGTCATCGAACAATTTCGCATCGCAGAGGGCCATAAGCTGCGTGTCCTCGATACGCCGGAACCGCGTGGCCATTCCATGGAGTTTCGCATCAACGCCGAAGACCCCGGCCGGGGTTTCCTGCCGACGCCCGGCTCCATCTCGGTTTTCGACGCGCCTTCCGGCCCTGGAATCCGTGTGGACAGCGGCGTCGTTGGCGGTTCAAGCATTCCGGGCGTGTTCGATTCGCTGATGGCGAAGCTCATCGTAAGCGGCTCAGACCGAGACGAAGTGCTGCGCCGTGCCCGCCGCGCCTTGAAAGAATTCCGCATCGAGGGCGTGGCAACCGTCCTGCCGTTCCACCGTGCGGCCATCGAAACCAAAGACTTCATCGGCAGCGATGGTTTCAAGGTCCATACGCGATGGATCGAGACTGACTTTGCCGCCATGCCAGACGCGATGGAACGTCCCGAACCGGCAAACGACCCATCCATGACCCACACATGGCTGGAGATTGACGGCAAGCGCGTAAAAGTTGGACTGCCAAACATATTGTTATCCGGTCTTAGCACGGCCGGTCAGATCGACACCGCCGCAGCCGATGCGAACGGTCAAAAAAAGGAAGAAGGCGTTGTGGCACCAGTTTCCGGAACGCTGCAATCCTTCAAGGTAGAGGATGGCGCTACTGTTGCCGAAGGTGATCTCCTGGCGGTGATGGAGGCCATGAAGATGGAAACACAGATCGCTGCCCCGAAGGCGGGCAAGGTCCACCTTCTTGTAAAGGAAGGCGATTATCTGCAGGCTGGCGTGGCGCTCATGGCGCTTGAATAGTATGAAGGAGCACGGTCGATCTACCGCCGCCATACGATTGGCAATTAACCGATCGTCCCCGGCGCAGGCTGCTCTTGGTCGGAATGCTCTGGCCGATGACCGCCAGGCCTTTTCTCGGCGAGAGGCTGGTACGCTCGCCCTTTAAGAAGGCCGCAGCGTTGGGTTGCCGCCAAATAGCAATTCGCTCTGCTCAATGGAATTTGTTTGAAACGACGGCAAATCGGGCGTCCCGAAGGCTATTGCGCGTGGGGCGCGGTGTTCAGAAGTGGAACCGGCGAGATCACCGGGTTCGGCCATGAGCCGCCGACGAAGAACGGCAGAAGCGGCAGCTCGGCTGCCTTGGCCGGATCGGTTGTCTCCAGCGAACCGGAAAGCGCCAGACCGTTGGACTGATAGGTGACCACGCCGGAAAGCGCCAGCGTCTGCGTCGGCCCGACGATGTTGGCGTCATGGATTTCGGCGGAGCCGTTGGCGAAATCGGCTTGAAGGTCCAATTGGTTGAAGGCGAAAGCGCCGCCCGCTGCGGCACTCAGCGGAAAGAACGGCTTTTGGGCCGCCTGTGTCCTGAGCGCTCCTACGTCGATTCCGGGAATCGTGCCCTCCCTTGTCCAGAAATGCAGTCTGCCGGTGACGTCGGCAAGACCGGCCGTCCAGATCGCTTTCGACGACTGCAGGTCGAGATCGAGCGATCCCGTCGCAAGCGGCAGCGGCCCTTTGAGCTGCAGACGCTCGGCAAGGCCAGCGAAGTCGGCGTCGCGGATCGACAGCTGCAGCTTGCCGCCACCGTCGAAGTCACGCCGTGTCGCCTCCAGATGCGCCGTCATTTCGCCGCCTTCGAAGCCGCTGTCGCCGATATCGAATTTCGCCTCGCCGCCGGTGACGATCATGCTGGCGCCGACATCGGAAAGCTCGAAGCGGCCCATCTCGGCGCGCCGCGCCGAAAGCCTGACGTCGACGTCGAGCAGTTGCAGCGGTTCGCTGATGCCGGCGGAGATGTCCTCCGCCTCACCGGCCGCCAATCTCAGGGCGAAAGCATCAAGGAACGGCTTCAGGTTCATCTGGTCGAAGGCGAGCGTGCCGCCGATCTTCGGCCGTCTGCCGGCCGTGGTCGAAAGGTCCATCACGCCAGTGGCGCTCGCCTCGTTCAGCGATAGACTGAGATCGTTGAAACGCAGCCCGCTGCCCGACGACATGATGTCGGATTCCAGCGAGGCGCTCTTCAGAGTGCCGACGCCGGGGAGCGATCTGCCCGACCATGTCAGAAACGCCGGCACATCGGGAATGCTGACGGCGATATTGCCGGACAGCGCCGAAAGGCTGGCGATGCTGGCGATCCCTTGAAAATGGGCCGTCAGCAGGTTTGACGTCAGCGATGTCCGCGTCTCCGCGCTCTTGCCGGCAAAGGCAAGCAGCGGCTGGCGCGAGGCGAAATCCACCTTCAGGTCCACGCCGTTGATACGGGCGATCACGACAGCCGAGATCGCGCCCGAGAGCCGTGGCCAGCCAATGTCGGCCGTGACGCTGTCAAAATTGTAAGTCTTGGCGCTCTTGAGGTCGGTGACGGCAAGCGTGCCGTCCTCGACGGTGACCGCACCGATCTCGGCATCGAGAGCGGGATCGAGCACCTCAGCCCCGTTTTCGTAGCGCACGCCGCTGATCGCGCGCGCAAGCAGGCCGGCGTAACTCCAGTCGATCAGGCCGTTCTCGTCACGCGTCAGCGCTAGGTTGGGCCGCAGCAGATGGAATTCGTGGAAACTCGTCCGGCCTCTCAGCGCATCGATGAGGCTGAAATCCGCCGACAGGCTTTCAATACTGCCGAGCAGCTTGTCGCCGCTTTCGCGCGGCCGGCGGATGGTGACCTGGTTCAGCGTGATGCGCGGCGTCGGCCAGAATTCGAGAACCGGATCACCCTTGATTTCGGCATGGTAGCCCGTCCATTTCGACAGCGCATCCTCGATGCCGGAGCGCACGAAACCGGTCGTGATGAGATAGGGTGCTGCGACCCTGAGGGCCACGAACAGCGCAAGCGCAACCAGCAGAAGCAGTGTCGACATGCGGGCAAAGGCCGGAAGCCAGCGCGAAACCGGCCCGATCTTCCTGCGCCACCTGTGATGTCTAGACGTACTCATGATCTCCGCCCGCTTACCGGTCAAGCGCTGATTTCGCCCGATATATGAAATATCAGGCCTATGCAAATCCAATGCATGTCGCCCGGAAGCGTGCAGCGGTTCCGGGACAATGACATCATAAAACGAAGAGCCGAAACGCGTCGCATGAATCCGATTTATGCGACGCGTTTAGGCTTGGGATCGGGCGGTCGCGCCCTTTATAATGCAACGCAGCATGATATAAAGACGGCGTTGGGGAGGAGGAATGAATGCAGGATAATAAGCCACTTTGGGTGCCCTCGGCGGAGGCGGTCGCCAAAAGCCCGATCCACGCCTTCATCGAGCGCTGTAACGCCGAGTTCGGGCTTTCCCTTTCAGGCTTCGATGATCTGCATGCATGGTCGGTCGCCGAGCGGGAGAAATTCTGGTCGACCGTTTGGGATTTCTGCGGCGTGAAGGGAGAGCGCGGTGCAGAGGTGCTCGTCGACGGCGACAGCATGCTCGGCGCCCGCTTCTTTCCCGACACGACGCTGAATTTTGCCGAAAACCTGTTGCCTGGCCGCGGTGAGGCCGACGCAATCATCTTCCGCGGCGAGGACAAGGCCGAAGACCGTTGGTCGTGGGATCGGTTGCGCGCACTGGTCTCCAAGCTGCAGCAGGCCTTCGCGGCACTCGGCATCGGCAAGGGCGACCGCATTGCCGCTATGATGCCGAACATGCCCGAGACCGTCGCCGCCATGCTTGCCGCCGCCTCGATCGGCGCCATCTGGTCATCCTGCTCTCCCGATTTCGGCGAGCAGGGCGTGCTCGACCGCTTCGGCCAGATCGGCCCCCGGCTGTTCATCGCCTGCGACGCCTATTGGTATTCCGGCAAGCTGCAGGACGTAGGCCAGAAGGTTGCCGCGGTGGCCAAAAGCCTCGGTGTTCCCACGATCGTCGTTCACTATGCCGGCGATGCCGAAGCGGCGGCGGGCAGCACGCCCGGGGCTTCGACGCTGGACGCCTTCATTGCTCCTTACGAGGCCAAGGAGATCGCCTTCACGGCGCTTGCTTTCGGTCATCCGCTCTACATCCTCTTTTCCTCAGGCACAACCGGGGTGCCGAAATGCATCGTGCATTCGGCCGGCGGCACACTGCTGCAGCATCTCAAGGAGCACCGGCTGCATTGCGGCCTGGAGGCAGGCGAGAAGCTCTTTTACTTCACCACCTGCGGCTGGATGATGTGGAACTGGCTGGTCAGCGGGCTCGCCAGCGGAGCCACGCTCTGCCTGTTCGACGGCTCGCCCTTTGCACCTGACGGCAATGTGTTGTTCGACTATGCCGAGGCGGAAAGATTCGCGATTTTCGGCACCTCGGCAAAATATATCGATGCGGTGCGCAAGGGCGGGTTGACGCCGCGCAAAAGCCACGATCTCTCCAGCCTCCGGCTGATGACCTCCACCGGTTCGCCGCTGTCGCCCGAGGGTTTCACCTTCGTCTATGAGGGCATCAAGGAAGATGTACAGCTCGCCTCGATCTCGGGCGGCACCGACATCGTTTCCTGTTTCGTGCTCGGCAACCCGCTGCAGCCGGTCTGGCGCGGCGAGATCCAGGGGCCGGGCCTCGGTCTTGCGGTCGACGTCTGGGATGATGACGGCAAGCCGGTGCGCGGCGAGAAGGGCGAACTCGTCTGCACCAAGGCCTTCCCCTCCATGCCTGTCATGTTCTGGAACGACCCTGATGGCGCCAAATATCGCGCCGCCTATTTCGACCGGTTCGACAATGTCTGGTGCCACGGCGATTTTGCCGAATGGACCAAGCATGGCGGTCTCGTCATCCATGGCCGTTCGGATGCGACGCTCAACCCCGGCGGTGTGCGCATCGGCACGGCCGAAATCTACAACCAGGTGGAACAGATGGACGAGGTGGCCGAGGCACTGTGCATCGGCCAGGAGTGGGATGACGACGTGCGTGTCATCCTCTTCGTCCGCCTTGCCCCTGGTGTGACGCTGACCGAGGATCTCATCAAGGCGATCAAGGCGCGCATTCGCACAGGCGCCTCGCCGCGGCACGTGCCCGCAAAGGTCATCGCGGTTGCCGATATTCCCCGCACCAAGTCAGGCAAGATCGTCGAGCTTGCGGTGCGCGAGGTCGTTCACGGCAGGCCGGTGAAAAACCAGGAGGCGCTCGCCAACCCCGAAGCATTGCGCCTCTTCGCTGATTTGAGCGAACTGAGGGACTGATAAGGAAGGGTAAACCACAAGCTTTCACCATTCAGCAATGACCTGTCATGGAAACCTTTCGTTAAGAAACCTTTGTCAAAGGTGAAACAACTTGGGGGCCGCACATGAACGAGGCGGCCTGAAGCCTCCGGGCTTACGAAACATGACGTTGATCGACTGAGCTCTTGTTGAACAGCACCTATTTGAAGGCAGCCTCCGGGCTGCCTCTTTTTTGCTTGCCCGTGCAGCGTTCCGGCGGCTCCGCCCCGTAGATAGAGATCAGCCAGCCAGCACGCGTTGCGACGGGAAGGTGATCTCGACGAGCGTGCCTTCGTTCGGCGCCGAATTGATCGAGAATGTCGCTCGGTTGGCATCCACCATCGCCTTGGTCAGCGGCAGGCCGAGCCCTGTGCCGTCGCCGCGATGGCGTGACTGGGTCGAGGAGACCTGGCGGAATGGCTTCATCGCATGGTCGAGTTCGGCGCGCGTCATACCGATGCCCGTATCGCGGACCCTCAACACCACGCTGCCATTCGCCTCGTAGGAGGTGGAAACGACGATCTGTCCGCCAGACGGGGTAAAGCGGATGGCGTTCGACAGGATGTTGAGCGCGATCTGCTTGATCGAGCGCAGATCCGCTACGACCTCCGGGACTGAATGCGACAGCGCCGTGCGGATGATGACGCGCTGGCCGTTTGCCTGCGGCTGGACGAGGGCGACGGCCTCCGAGACTGCCTCGTTGAGGCCGACGGCGGCGAAGTCAAGATCCATCTCGCCCGCCTCGATTTTCGAAATGTCGAGGAGATCATTGACGATATCGAGGACGTGCCGGCCGGAGCGGCCGATATCGTTGGCATACTCGATATAACGGGGATGGCCAATCGGACCGAAGCGCTCGCCGGCCATCATGTCGGAAAAGCCGATGATGGCATTGAGCGGCGTGCGGATTTCATGACTGACGCGCGCGAGGAAATCGGTCTTGTGGGCGTTGGCAGTTTCGGCCGCGCCCTTGGCGTTGCGCAGCTCGTCCTCGGTGCGTTTCCACTGCGTGATATCGCGGATGACGGCGCAATAGCCGTTCGAGGAGGTCAGCCGGCCCATCGTCATGAACAGCGGCACGAAGCCGCCGCCGGCCTCGCGGCCGATCACCTCACGCCCGTCGTTCAGCACACTTGCCACGCCGTGGCCGGAAAGGCCGTTCAGATAGTCGAGGACGGCTTTCTGGCTCTCATGGGCAAACAACATGACGAAGGGTTTGCCGCGCGTCTCCTGCTCGTCGTAATTGAAGAGCGCGCTTGCCGACCGGTTCATCGAACGGATGTCACCCTCCGTGCCGATGACGACGACACCGTCGGTCGCCGTTTCGAGGATCGAGCGCAATTCCTCGACCTCGACCTGAAGCTTGGCGACCTTCTCGACCATCCGCTCGGGACGCGCTTCGGAGCGGTTGCCGTCGCCGCGGCCATCTTCCTTGCCTTCCACCGGCATCAGCGCCAGCATCAGAGCATTGGCATCTTCCCACCGCACCGATTGCAGCCGGGCAGTCACCGGCGTCAGCGTGTCGTCGGCCTTGACGAGCATCATGGTGCCGGAACCGGCTGCCTTTTCCTCAAGTTCGCGGCGCTGCAGCAGTGCTTCGATACCGCCGACCTCACGCAGCGCGTCGAGCGAGTGGTAGCCCGTCAGCCGCATGAATTCGGGATTGGCATGGATCAGTTGATCGCCGACATGGATAAGCACTGCGACCGGCAATTGGTCGACCGTACCGGCCGAAAGTCCGTCAATCATCTTCACGCGCGGCGGGATGAAACTTGTGAGAACCTCGATCTGGCTGACCGTCTCCTCAAGCCCTTCCGTCGGCTCGTCCTCGGCGATGGCGTCGGGTTCTTCAGCGGCGTCTTCGCGCAGCGGGTCGACCGCGTGCTCGAAGATTGCCTCCTGCGGCGCCGTCTGCTCGACCGAAGCGGCGTCGGCCGTATCGGCGGCGGGCGTTTCGCCGGTGATGGCTTCCGCTCTTTCTTCGAAGGATGCTGATTCCGTAGCGGTAGTGCCCGTCGGCGGGGCGTCAGGCTCTTGCCTGCGGGCGCCGAAGGCTTCCAGGCGCTTGGCGATTTCGCGGAAGTTTGCCTGTTCGGCGGCCGTCAATGCGGCGCCTGTGCTGTGAAGCTGCACGACCTTGTCGGTCGAATGGCGATTGGGCATTTCCACGATGCGAAGCGCCGGGGGTTCGTCTGCGGCTTCGGCCGCTGGCGCTTCACTGGCGCCCTCCTGCATCTCTTCGGCGGCGCTCTCCCGGGCGGGCGGCTCGAAGCCGGCCTCTTCTCCGGTCGCTTCGAAAGGCGTCTCTTCGGTCTGCGGGTGGTCCTCGATCGCGTCCGCTGCGATCGTTTCCGACGGGGCCGCTTCGGGCCCGACGTGAATGTCGTGTGCCGACTCGGTGACAGAGGGGTAGGCTGCCAGGCCGAGGCTTGCGGCATCATGGCCGATGCCGTCCGGGCCGAGCGTCAGGCCGAGCGCCAGCGGATCCTCCTGCGCATCGGAAAGCCGGACGACGCCGAAGCCGCGGAAACCGTCGAAGTCGCGGTTGCGGGTATAGGTCGGCAGAGCGGCGAGATCGACCGGAACGACGAGGCTGGTGCCTTCGACCGGCCAGAGGATCGTCTTGCCCGACCATGTGTCGCGACGCGCAAGCGCCTCGGAAATCTTGCCCTCGGGATCGAGATTGAAGAGAGCGGCGATATCGCTGAAGGCGGAGCCGATGATGGCGGATGCATGCGGACCGACGGCCTCGGCAAATTCGTGGCTGACCTCGTTGAACCGGCCTTCCGCATCGATCTTCCAGACGAAGCGGGTGGCACGGCTGTTCGGCCTGAAGACGAAACCGGGCTCGGCCGCAAGCGACGGGGCAGGGGGCGCGTCGGAAGCTGCGGTTGTTGCGATGGCCGGCTCTTCGCGGGCGGCTTCCGGCGCCACATCGAGCGGCAGCTGGCCGGCTTCGGCGGGTGTTTCCGCCATCACAGTCGCTTCCGCCGTCTCGTCCGCGGAATGGCTCGCGGCGTCATCAACGGGCACCACGGGCTCGTCGACCTCATCCATGCGGCTCTCGGTCGCGTCTTGGTTCTCCGGGGCTTCGTCTGCGGCCGGATTCTCGTCGGCAACCGCCGCCTCTGCGGATGTGAGGGCCGCCTCTGCCGGCTGTTCCCGGTCGTCGGCGAACTCCTCCAGCGTCTCCTCGACCTCTTCGATCTCCGAGACCGCATCGACGATCTCGCCGATCCCGGTCGCCGCAGCCGCCGCTTGCGAGGGAAGTTCGGATGACGACGTGCCTTCTTCCCCCGTCGGCGCGTCAGCCGCCTGCGGCGGTCCATCGACTGCATCGAGCATGGGCGCGTCGACCGGATCAAGATGCCCGATCGCGGTTTCCACGGCAAAGAGCAGATTGAGCGCCGGCTCGTCGCTGAGCCTGCCGACCGCAGCCGGAAGATAGCCCCTGCCGGTGGCGACCGGGCGCTTCACCAGGCGATCGGGATGCGCGCCGGCAAGGTTGATCAAGGCCTTTGCGGTCTCGCCTGATATTGCGAGCGAGGCAAAGCCCGGCGAGGCTGCGATGACCTCGCCATTGGCGCCGATGACGGCCATATGCGTATCGGGATCATCGAGACCCTGCAGCATCTGGGCCGCCGCAGCGCCAGCCGTCAGCGGCCTTGCCGATACCGGCACGGAAAACAGAATGGCCTTCTCGCCTGATGAAAGCCGGATCAGTTCGGCCGCCGCCTGCACCTGCACGCGCTGAAAGCCCTTGGCGACGCGGATCATCAGGCTTCTGTTGTCACCGATATCGGCGAGCTGACGCGCCGCCGTTTCCAGCTGCCGAAAGGTGATGTCGGTGCGATCGACGCCCTGATCGAGCAGGTCGTAGATCGCCGAATGGCCGAAAAGCTCCGCACCTGCGCCGTTTGCCCAGAGCAGGCGGGCAAGATCTGATGAAAACAGCACCATGGCTTCGCCGCGCGAAAAGCGCTCCCGCACCCGCGCATGCACGGCGATATCGATGAACGGATACTGGACTGCGGGCATGATCAAACCTTGTCGCTGTCGGCCTTCTAAATTAACGGCTTATTAATAACTGTAGGTCGCATGCCGGTCCAGAACAGCGGGGTGCTTTCAGCCGAAAGGGTTAACGACTTGTGCGTTGCACAAATTATGTTGCAATGCACAATGAGATGCCCTATATAGACGTCATTCAATGACCACAGGCAGCAACTGCCTTAACCCAAAGGAATGCGACCCATGGCTACCATAAAGACCGATGACGTTTTTTCAATCGCTTCTTTCGACCCCTCCAAGCTGGCTGAATCCTTCCGCGAATTCGCTGAAAAGGGCGCACAGCAGTCGAAAGACGCCTACGCCAAGCTGAAGAGCGCTGGCGAAGAAGCCGGCAAGACACTCGAGGCGACCGTCCAGACGGCACAGGCCGGCACCGTCGAGATCGGCCTGAAGGCGATCGACGTCCTGCGCGTCAACGCCGAAACCTCCCTCTCGCACATGGAAGCACTGCTCGGCGTCAAGTCCGTCGCCGAATTCGTCGAGCTGCAGACCTCGTTCCTGCGCAAGCAGGCCGAGCTTGCCGTCGATCAGGCGAAGTCGATCCAGGAAACCACCAAGCAGGTTGCCGAAAAGCTCGCAAAGCCCTCCAAGGAAGCCGCCGAAAAGGCCATGGCATCCTTCAAGGTCGCTTGATCGGCTCCGGCCTATCGCAAACAAAAGGCTGGACCTCGCGTCCAGCCTTTTTGTATATTGATAAGGAATGGGACTTGAATTCATCGCCAAGTCCTCGTATGTGACCCCCGTCGCGCCAAACGTGATTTATGCGGTTGTAGCTCAGTTGGTTAGAGCGCAGGTTTGTGGCACCTGAGGTCAGTGGTTCGACCCCACTCAACCGTACCATCTCCCCACTTCAGTCCCCATCAGATCGCTCCTTCTAGATAATCTCATCTCGACCGAGCATCTCGATAGAAATGTTAAACTGTATCCGTAATGATCCTGCACGGGTGTTGTCGTGTCCTGCCAGAAAGCCGCGGGTTTGACGCGTGGAATGGCTGACGAGGCGCGCCTCCTGTCGACTGGAGCGTGCTGAAGCCTGATTAAGCGGTGCCGAAGAGAATATACGCTTCCGAAGGCGACTTTGCTGCTTATTTGCCACACCAAATCGAACATTCAGGAAGTACAACCCGTCCGTATGGTGCGATGCCACCGGGTGCGCTGCATGTGCGGCACGCAGTAGCTGGGGGTTTCCAATCGCAATAGTCCGGCACTCGATTATGAACGATCCGACCACGCAAGGAAAATTGCGGAAGATGCGAACTGCCTAGCCCACCCGCGGCAGCAGAGGTACAGTCAACTTTGGTGCCGAAAAAGCCGGACCCCGCTCCCGATGAGCCCGGACACTTACTAAATTTCAGCAGATAACCGTAACTTCAATTTAAGTGCCGTCATGCCAGCAATTGCGAAGGTTCGGACGGGCAGGATCTTGGAAATATGTCTTCTGGCCAATGTTAGAGGTTGCGGAGGAAAAGCTTCATAAGCGCAAGTCGCCAAGATCAAAAATTTTCCCGAATAGAAATAAAGCTTTTGGTTGAATTTCCTCTCCAAATGCAGCAGAGGGAAATCGGCGTAAGACGCGGTCGAAATGGAATAGGTAAACGGGAATTTTATGACGAATCTCATTACTCCGACGAAGAACGTCACATTGACCGGTGATCAGAAAGTTGACGGGCTCGTCAACGGCACTGCCTGGGACGGAACGATAACCTATGCCTTTCCTACGACCTCGTCGTCTTATGCCTATAGCGGCGAGAAAGACTATTCATTCTCTTCGATTTCGTCGCAACAGCGGTCTTTTGCCTCGTTCTTCATGGAGCAATCCTATGGGAGTGCGGCAAATGACGGCTTCTCCGTAGAGGGGTTCACGAACGCCAACTTTGAGGCCGGAAGCGCGGCTAACGCAACTGTGCGGTTCGCTCAATCGTCGCAGCCTCCGACGGCATGGGCCTACACTCCAAATATCGGCGGCCATGGCGGCGATGTCTGGTTTGGGACGGGGTACGCCGGCACCGAAGATGATCTTCGCTTCCCGAGGTTCGGCAACTATGCGGGCCATACCGTGGCGCATGAGCTGGGTCACGCTCTCGGACTGAAACATGCTCACGAAGCTGGTTATCCTAATACGACAGTCGTTCCGCGTGCTTACGATTCGGTCGAGTATACGATCATGTCTTACCGCACGTATGTCGGAGACAGTTTGAGCGGGTACAAGTACGAGCATGATGGCGCGCCACAAACCTTCATGATGCTCGATATCGCCGCCCTGCAGGAAATGTATGGCGCAGACTACACGACCAACAGTGGCGATACCGTTTACAAGTGGAATCCGAACCAGGGCATCACCTATGTCAACGGCGTTGCGGCCATCACGCCCGCAGCCAACCGCATCTTCGCGACAATCTGGGACGGCGGCGGTATCGATACTTATGATTTGAGCGCTTATACCACCGCCCTCAAGATCGACTTGCGAGCAGGCGGGTACTCGGTTTTTTCTCAAGGCCAGTTGTCCTACCTGGGAGGAGGTCCGAATAACGGCTATGCCCGCGGCAACATTTTCAACGCCCTTCTTCATGAAGGCAATACGGCGTCGTTGATTGAGAACGTTAAAGCAGGCTCCGGCAATGATTCGATCACAGGCAACGAGGCGGACAATGCTCTCTGGGGCAACGCCGGCAATGACACCCTTAACGGCGATTCCGGCAATGACACACTCGACGGCGGTGCCGGAATCGACAAGATGTCGGGCGGGGTGGGCAACGACGTCTACATCGTCGACAATGCCAGCGATGCTGTCATTGAGAATGCCAATGAGGGGACGGATACGGTCCGGACGACGCTTTCTTATACACTCAGCACCAATGTCGAAAACTTGATCTACTCCGGCACCGCCGTGTTCATCGGTCATGGCAATGCGGCGGCCAATGTGATCACCGGCGGGGCGGGGTCTGATTGGCTGGATGGGGAGGCCGGCGACGATACGCTGATCGGTGGTGCGGGCGACGATACCTATGACGTCGATAGTCTCGGCGATGTCATGGTCGAGGCGACCGACGGCGGCACTGACAAGATCTGGACCGATCTTGCCGCTTATTCGCTTGCGGACATCGCCAATGTCGAGAATCTATCCTTCCTAGGTAGCGGCAATTTTACTGGTACGGGTAATAGCCTCGACAATATAATCACTAGTGGGTTAGGCGACGATACGCTCTCTGGTGGGGCGGGCAACGATACGCTGGACGGTGGCTGGGGAGCTGACACGCTAATCGGTGGGACCGGCAACGATATTTATGTCGCTTACTATGCCGGCGACACTATCATCGAGAACGCCGACGAGGGCACTGACACGGTTCAGACGTATCTTGCGAGCTACACACTGAGCGCCAACGTCGAGAACCTCACTAAAATCGGCTCGGGTGCCTTTGCCGGGACTGGCAACAACCTCAACAACACCATCACCGGCGGCGCGGCCATCGATATCTTGTCGGGCGGTGCCGGTGACGACACGCTGAACGGCAGGGCCGGTGCCGACACGCTGATCGGTGGGACGGGCAACGACACTTACATGGTCGACAACGTATTCGACGTCGTCACCGAAAACGCCGGTGAGGGCATCGATACGGTGCAGGCGGCGCTGGCGAGCTATACTCTGGCAGCCAATGTCGACAATCTCACGTATAGCGGCACGGCAGCCTTTACCGGGACGGGCAATGACCTTGCCAACACGATTAAGGGCGCGGCAGGTGCCGATACCCTGGACGGGAAGGCCGGAGCAGACACGCTGATCGGCGGAACGGGCGACGATACCTATATCGTCGATAACCTTGCCGACGTCATCACGGAAAGGCCGAATGAAGGAACTGACCTGATCAAGACGGCGCGTTCGATCTATACGCTCGGCAACAATATCGAAAAGCTGATCTATACGGGATCCGGCAGCTTCACCGGCACCGGCAATGCGCTCGTCAACACGATCACGGGCGGCGCCGGCAACGAT